>NZ_JAFCMC010000042.1:0-64833 GCF_018130085.1 Bradyrhizobium sp. AUGA SZCCT0169
CCCGTCCAACGTCCGTGACGACGGCCGACGCCCTTCTGAGTAGGACGGGATGGCGATAGATGCGCACTGATTTGGGTTGGTCGACAACAGAAATATTTTTGATTTACAGAACTTTTCTACTTGACACGACTTCTGTAAAACGGAATTGATTTGCCCGTCGGGTTGTTTTGTCGCAGGCGACGACGACATTTGCGATTGTGAGGGCAGCGACTGGGCGGAAGCGATCCCATCCATCGTCGTCCCGGCGAAGGCGGGACCCATACGCCGCGGCGCCCATTGTAGCGCAGAGTAACTAACGTGACAGTCTCACCGAGAAGCCGCGGCGTATGGGTCCCGGCTCAAGGCCGGGACGACGCCGGTGTTTGGCGATGGTCTCACGCCGCGCGGATGTTCGCCATGAAGCGGTCGAGCTCTTCGCGCAGCCGCGTGCTTTCGCTCGACAGCGTGCGTGCCGAATGCAGCACCTCTTCCGAGGCCGTACCGGTCTCGGTCGCGCCGCGGTTGACCTGCATGATGCTGGCGGCGGCTTCCTCGGTGCCTTGCGCGACGTTCTGGACGCTGCGTGCGATTTCCTGGGTCGCCGAGCTCTGCTGCTCGACCGCGTCCGCAATCGTCGTGGCGATGTCGGAGATCTTGCCGATGGTGCCGCCGATTTCCTTGATCGCGGCGACCGATTCCTGGGTCGCGCCCTGCATGCCCGAGATGTGATTGGAGATCTCGTCGGTCGCCTTCGCGGTCTGGCTGGCGAGCGATTTGACCTCGGAGGCAACGACGGCAAAGCCGCGGCCGGCATCACCGGCGCGGGCCGCCTCGATGGTCGCGTTCAGCGCCAGCAAATTGGTCTGCTCGGCAATCGCCGTGATCAGCTTGACCACGTCACCGATCTCCTGTGCTGCGCGCGACAGTTTTCCGATGCGGTTATCGGTCTGTTCGGCCTGGCGCACCGCGGCTTCCGCAATCTGGCTGGATTCCTTGACGCGGCGGCCGATCTCGTCGACGGAGGCCGACAGCTCCTCGGTCGCGGATGCCACCGATTGCATGTTGCCGGACGCCTGTTCCGAAGCGCCGGCGACCTGGCTCGACAGGCTCTGGGTGGTTTCCGCGGTTCGCGTCAACGTTCCCGCGGAGGCTTCCAGCTGCACGGCCGAGGCCGAAACGTTGGAGACGATGGCGCCCACCGCGGCCTCGAATTCGTCGGCAAAGCGAATGAGTTCGGCGCGGCGCGCGGCGCTGCTCGCCTTGTTCTGCGCCTCTTGCGTGGCGGCGTCGCGTTCGGCCTTGGCGACCGCCTGGACCTTGAACTCCTCGACTGCGCTGGCCATTTCGCCAAGTTCGTCCTTGCGCCCGAGGCCGGGCAGCACGACGTCGAAATTGCCGGCGGCGAGTTCGCGCATCGCCTTGCACATTGCGATCATCGGCTTGGAAATGCCCTTGCCGAGCAAGAACGCCCAGATACAGCCGAGCAGGAAGCCGCCGGCCGCCAGGATCAGGATCAGCCGTTCGGTTTCGCCGATGCTCGCGTTCGACTCGGCCTCGAGCCGCTTCTGATCGGCCAGCAGGCTGGACTTCATGACGGCGGCGCCCTTGCTGATCGCAGTGGCGGAATCCGTCATGTCGAGCGTCAGATCGTCGATTTCCTTGGCGTTGTGAATCAGCTTGGCCAGCGCCTCCCGGTAGGCTTCCAGAAGCCCGGCGGACTCCTTGAGGTCAGCCACGACCTTGTCAGTCTTCGAGGAAATCGATTTGAGCGAGTTCTCGACGAATTTCAGACGCGCCAACGCGCTGGCGGCCACCGCCTTGTCGGCATTGATGACGAACGTGTTGACCAGTGCGGTGACGGCCTGAAACTGCTCGTAGACCTTCTTCGCGCCAAGACTGATGACCTGCTGCTCGGACTCCTCGGCATTGCTCGGGAGATCGTCGAGCTTGTAGTGCAGCGACATGCCGCTGCGCGTGAGCTGGTTCTGGGTGATCCGCGCGCTTTCGTCCTTGACCTTGACGACGTCGGCAAAGATCTTGGCAAAGGCGCGGAATTCCCGCTCCAGCTTGGCGAGCTGTTCAAGCCGGCCCGGATCGGTGGTGCCCTTCATCGAGGCAATAATGGCTGCCTTCAGGCTGGCTTCGGCCGTCAGCGCCGCTTTGCCATCCTCTTCCTTGGCCGTGACCACGAAATAGCGGGCGAGCGAACTATAGGAAATCAGCTCGCGGTCGATGTCGCGCGCCAGGTCGGCTTCCTGCACGCTGCGCCGGTAGGCGTCCACGCCTGCGGAAACGTGTTCAAATCCCATAAAGGCAATGCCCATGCTGACCGCCGAGATGGCCAGCGTCACGGCAAAGCCGAGCATGATCTTGGCGCGGAATCGAAGGGTTGGGAGTTTGATCGAGAACAAGCCCGTACGTTTCTTAAATCCCACCTCAAGCCCCCCGTTTTCATTCTGAAAACCCGGATCGGGAGGCCCTGCCCCCGATCCAGTGCGCAAAACTAAGGCACAATGGATAAGGGTGCGTAAATTCCGGCCGTATTCCCCTTGGGTTGCAGGGCTGGAAGCATGCTTTTTTTGTCTCGGTCCCCCTTTGGGGCCCGGACGGTCTCCGAAAGTATGATGCGGTGCGGGGTGGACGCGACCTCATCCCGTCAATCTACCTCCCGCCACGCGCAGCGCTTTGGCTACAGCTCGACTCGCCCGCTGGAGACGGCCGAAGAATCGGCTGACCGACGCCGCGTCGCCGCGAGGATGTCATCACAATGACAGGGGCGACCAAAATCCTAGTTGCAAGTTCCCTCGCCCGTGTTTCTAATTGGAATAATTATAAAACATCGGGAGGTATCACGCGTGTCTACCATCAAATTGACGGTGAACGGCAAGGCTGTCTCAGCCGACGTCGAGGACCGGACCCTCCTCGTCCATCTCTTGCGCGAAAACCTGAACCTGACCGGCACCCATGTCGGCTGTGATACCAGCCAGTGCGGCGCCTGCGTCGTCCATATCGACGGCCGGGCGGTCAAATCCTGCACCGTGCTGGCGGGCCAGGCCGCCGGGTCCAACGTCACCACCATCGAGGGCATCTCGAAGGGCGACGAATTGCACCCGATGCAGGCGGCGTTCCGCGACAATCACGGCCTGCAATGCGGCTATTGCACCCCGGGCATGATCATGTCGTCGATCGATATCGTGCACCGTCATGGTGGCAAGCTCGACGAGGAAACCGTCCGGCAGGAGCTGGAAGGCAACATCTGCCGCTGCACCGGCTACCACAACATCGTCAAGGCGGTGCTCGATGCGGCCGGACGCATGAAGGTCTCGCAGGCGGCTGAATAGCCGCCGCAGACCACCAAGACTGAATCCAAGACCGCGTTTCGATGGAAATGGCGGGAACAATAATTCCGGTCGGGAGGACAGGACATGGGCGTTGAAGGCATTGGCGCAAGCGTTGTGCGCAAGGAAGACCGCCGTTTCATTACCGGCAAGGGCCGTTACGTCGACGACATCAAGATTGTGGGCCTGACCCACGCGCACTTCATCCGCAGCCCGCACGCCCACGCCAAGGTAAAGAGCATCGATACGTCAGCGGCAAAGGACATGCCCGGCGTGGTCGGCGTCCTGACCGGCCAGCAGATCGTCGACGACAAGGTCGGCAATCTGATTTGCGGCTGGGCCATCACCTCGAAGGATGGCACCGGCATGAAGATGGGCGCATGGCCGGCGATGGCGCCGGAGACCGTGCGCTTCGTCGGCCAGGCGGTCGCGGTCGTGATCGCCGAGACCAAGAATCAGGCCAAGGACGCCGCCGAAGCCGTCGTCGTCAATTACGAAGAACTCCCGGCCGCATCAGATATTCGCGCGGCCATCAAGCAAGGCGCGCCGCAGCTTCACCCTGAAGCGCCCGGCAACGTGATCTACGACTGGACGATCGGCGACGAGGCCGCGACCGAAGCCGCGTTCAAAGCCGCGGCCAACGTGGTTTCGCTCGACATCACCAACAACCGCTTGGTGCCGAACGCGATGGAACCGCGGGCGGCGATCGGCGAGTATAATGAGGCGGAAGAGCACTTCACGCTCTATACGACCTCGCAAAATCCGCATGTCGCCCGTCTCGTGTTGTCGGCGTTCTATAACATCGCCCCGGAGCACAAATTGCGGGTGGTGGCGCCCGACGTCGGCGGCGGCTTCGGCTCCAAGATCTTCATCTACCCGGAGGAGATGGTGGCGCTGTGGGCCTCCAAGAAGGTGGGGCGTCCGGTGAAGTGGACCGGCGATCGCACCGAGGCCTTCCTGACCGACGCCCATGGCCGCGATCACCTGACCAATGCCGAACTTGCGCTCGACGCCAACAACAAGATCACCGGCTTGCGCGTCAAGACCTATGCCAATCTCGGCGCCTACATGTCGCTGTTCTCGTCGTCGGTGCCGACCTATCTCTACGCGACGCTGTTGTCGGGCCAGTACAACATCCCCAACATCTTCGCCGAGGTGATCAGCGTCTACACCAACACCACCCCGGTCGACGCCTATCGCGGCGCCGGCCGGCCCGAAGCGAGTTTCGTGGTGGAACGGCTGCTGGAGACGGCGGCGCGGCAGTTGAAGGTCGATCCGGCGGAATTGCGCCGCAAGAACTTCATCACGCAATTTCCGCATCAGACGCCTGTCATCATGGCCTACGATATCGGCGATTTCGGCGCCTCGCTCGACTCGGCGATGAAGGCGATCGACTACGCCGGCTTCCCGGCGCGCAAGGCGAAAGCCAAGTCAGAAGGCAAGCTGCGCGGCATCGGCCTCTCCTGCTACATCGAGGCCTGCGGCATCGCGCCGTCGAAAGCGGTCGGCAGCTTAGGGGCCGGCGTCGGCCTGTGGGAATCCGCTGAGGTCCGCGTCAACCCGGTCGGCACCATCGAGATCCTCACCGGCTCGCACAGCCACGGCCAGGGCCATGAAACCACCTTCTGCCAGCTGGTGGCCGAACGCCTCGGTGTTCCCATCAGCCAGGTGCAGATCGTCCATGGCGACACCGACAAGGTGCAGTTCGGCATGGGCACCTACGGTTCGCGCTCGGCCGCCGTCGGCCTGACCGCGATCCTCAAAGCGATGGAGAAAGTCGAGGCCAAGGCCAAGAAGATCGCAGCCCATGCGCTCGAAGCCTCCGAAAGCGACATCGTGATCGAAAACGGCGAGTTCAAAGTCACCGGCACCGACAAGTCGATCGCGCTGCCGATGGTCGCGCTCGCCGCCTACACGGCGCACAATCTGCCCGACGGCATGGAGCCGGGCCTGAAGGAGGGCGCGTTCTACGACCCGACCAACTTCACCTTCCCGGCCGGCGCCTATATCTGCGAACTCGAGGTCGACGCCGCCACCGGCAAGACCTCCTTCGTCAACTTCGTGGCGGCGGACGATTTCGGCCGGCTGATCAACCCGATGATCGTCGAAGGTCAGGTCCATGGCGGTCTCGCCCAGGGCATCGGCCAGGCACTGCTGGAAGGCGCTGCGTATGACAGTTCGGGTCAGCTGCTGACGGCGTCGTTCATGGATTACGCCATGCCGCGCGCCGACGATCTGCCGTCGTTCAAACTGAACCACACCACGACGCTGTGTCCGGGCAACCCGCTCGGCGTCAAGGGCTGCGGCGAAGCCGGCGCGATCGGTGCATCGGCCGCGGTGATCAACGCGATCACGGATGCGATCGGCAACAACAAACTCGAAATGCCGGCGACGCCCGATCGCGTCTGGCACGCCATTCACGGTTGAGAGGGAGAGAACAATGTACGAGACCACTTATCATCGCCCCTCCTCGGTCGACGAAGCCGTGGCGCTTTTCGGCAAAGGCTCGGATTCGAAATATCTCGCCGGCGGCCATACGCTGATTCCCGTGATGAAGCAGCGGCTGGCCGCGCCGTCCGACGTGATCGATCTCGGTAAGATCAAGGAGCTGATCGGGATTGAAGCGTCAGGCGATACGCTTACTATCAAGGCGGCCACGACCTATTTCGACATCATGCAAAGCGCTGATGTGAAGAAGTCGATCCCGGCGATCGCCTATCTCACGTCCGTGCTCGGCGATCCCGCGGTACGACACCGCGGCACGATCGGCGGCTCGATTGCCAACAACGACCCGGCGGCGGATTTTCCCGCGGCATTGGTCTCGCTCGGCGCCACGGTGAAAACCAACAAGCGCTCGATCGCGGCGGATGATTTCTTCAAGGGCCTGTTCACGACGGCGCTGGAAGACGGCGAGATCATTACCGCGGTGTCGTTCCCGGTGCCGGCCAAGGCTGGTTACGAGAAGATGCGCCATCCCGCCTCACGCTTCGCGCTGACCGGCGTGTTCGTGACCAAGACCAAGGCCGGTGACGTCAGGGTTGCGGCAACAGGTGCATCGCAAAACGGCGTCATGCGGGTACCGGCGATCGAGGCCGCGCTGAAGGCGAACTGGTCAGCGGGCGCGCTCGATAGCGTCAAGGTCTCCGACAGCGGCATGCTCGCCGATATCCACGGCTCCGCCGCCTATCGCGCCAACCTGGTCAAGGTAATGGCTCAACGCGCGGTGACTGCGGCGGGCTAATAGCGTCAAAACACAAGTTCCCATGCAAGCGGCGCGCAGCGATGCGCGCCGCTCTGCATTTGGTCGGATTCTCGACAAAGAATGCTTGCCACGCGCAGCCGGAGGCGAGACAATTTAGCTAATCAGCTAATTAAAAATACCTCTTTGGGAGAACAAGACGTGCTCGACAAACCCGCCGCCCAATCCGCAGTTCGCGCCTCCGGCCCGCTCGCCGGTTTTCGCATCGTCGAGTTCGCGGGCATTGGCCCGGGTCCGTTCGCCTGCATGATGCTGGCCGACATGGGCGCGGAGGTCGTGACGCTCGACCGCGTCGGCGCCAGGAAGAATTTGAAATCGGTGGCGGGACGTGGCCGCAAAGTCGTCGAACTCGATTTGAAGGACAAGGCGTCAGTCGCAAGCGTGCTCGATCTGCTCGCCAATGCCGACGCGCTGATCGAAGGCTTTCGTCCCGGCGTGATGGAGCGGCTGGGGCTCGGGCCTGACGTCGTGATGGCGCGCAATCCGCGCCTGGTGTTCGGCCGCATGACCGGCTGGGGTCAGGAAGGCCCGCTGGCGCAGGCCGCCGGCCATGACATCAATTACATCTCGGTGTCAGGCGCGCTCGCCGCGATCGGCACCAAAGAGAAGCCGGTGCCGCCGCTCAATCTGGTCGGCGATTTCGGCGGCGGCGCGCTCTATCTCGTGGTCGGCGTCCTCGCCGCGCTGCTGGAAGCGTCGAAATCCGGCAAGGGCCAGGTGGTCGATGCCGCGATGTGCGACGGCGCGGCATCGCTGATGTCGATGTTCTTCGACATGACCGCGATCGGCCGCTGGACCGAAGGACGCGATCAGAATTTCCTCGACGGCGGCGCGCATTTCTACGGCGTTTACGAATGCTCCTGCGGCAATTTCATTTCGATCGGATCGATCGAGCCGCAATTTTACGCCCTGCTCCGCGAACACGCCGGCCTGACCGACGCCGATTTCGACGCCCAGATGGACCGCAACGCCTGGCCGGCGCTGAAGGAAAAGCTGACAAAGGTGTTCAAGAGCAAGAGCCGCGAAGACTGGTGTAAGATCATGGAAGGCACCGACATCTGCTTCGCGCCGATCCTGACCATGGCGGAAGCGCCGAAGCATCCGCACAACGCCGCGCGAAAGATCTTTGTCGAACGCCACGGCGTGACCCAGCCCGCGCCGGCGCCGCGCTTTTCGCGGACGCCGTCGGCGATCCGGGATGCGGTGAAGGCGGAGATTGCCGATTTGACGAGCGCGTGGAAGGCGGGGCGGTAGCCCCCGCTGTCGTCCCGGCCTTGAGCCGGGACCCATACGCCGCGGCAGAAATTGTTTGGCGCGCTGGTCGTTGTCTTTCTTTTCCACCCATACGCGCCGCGGCGTATGGGTCCCCCGATGCGCAATTGCGCATCTGAGCTCAAGGCCGGGACGACACTGAGTTTGACGGCGTGCGTTACGCCGCATCCACCTTCAGCACGCCCCTGCGAATCTGATCTTCCTCGATCGATTCGAACAGCGCCTTGAAATTGCCCTCGCCAAAACCGTCGTCGCCCTTGCGCTGGATGAACTCGAAGAAGATCGGCCCGATCGCGTTGGCCGAGAAGATCTGTAACAGCACCTTGGTATGGCCGCCTTCGACGACGCCCTCGCCGTCGATCAAAATGCCGTCGCGCTGCAGCCGTGCGACGTCCTCGCCATGGCAGGGCAGCCGTGCATCGATCTTCTCGAAATAAGTCAGGGGCGGTGACGGCATGAACGGCAGGCCGTCGGCGCGCAGCGTCTCCACCGTGCCGTAAATGTCCCGCGCGCCGCAGGCGATGTGCTGGATGCCCTCGCCGCGATAGGTGTTGAGATATTCCTCGATCTGGCCGGAATCGCCGGCGTCCTCGTTGATCGGAATCCGGATCTTGCCGTCCGGGCTGGTCAGCGCGCGCGAGAACAGGCCGGAGGCGCGCCCCTCGATGTCGAAGAAACGGATCTGGCGGAAGTTGAACAGCTTTGCGTAGAAGCCGGTCCAGACATCCATGCGGCCGCGATGGACGTTGTGGGTGAGGTGATCGATGTAGAACAGACCGGCGCCGGCGGGCCGCGGGTCTTTGGCGCCGAGCCATTCGAACTCGCTGTCATAGGCCGAGCCCTTGGCGCCGTAGCGGTCGACGAAATACAAGAGGCTGCCGCCGATGCCCTTGATGGCGGGAACGTCGAGCGTCTTCTGCGCGGACGGGATATCCGCGGGCTCCGCACCGAGCGAAATCGCGCGCGCGTAAGCCTGCTTCGCATCCACCACGCGGAACGCCATCGACGGCGCGCAGGGGCCGTGGGCAGCCACAAAGGCAAAACCGTGGGTGCCGGGCTCCTCGTTGACGAGGTAGTTGATGTCGCCCTGGCGATAGACCGTGATGTTCTTTGTCTTGTGGCGGGCGACCGGCACATAGCCCATCAGCTTGAACAGCGCGTGCAGTTCTTCCGGCCGGGGATGGGCGTATTCGACGAACTCGAAACCGTCGGTGCCCATCGGGTTGTCGGCGCTGATGGTAGCGGCCGGCGCGTCGTGCGGAAACGGACCCATGGCGGAATCTCCTTCTTGATCTGATCCATGGAGTTTCCGCCAGGTCGGGCGCAATGTGCATGCAAATCGCGGCGAGATTGGCTATAGTTGCGCACAGTTCGTGCATCAAATGGGTGTTTCACGCATGATTCCGGTAGACGCTTTCGACCTCAAAATGCTGGCCGCGCTGCAGGACGACGGCCGGCTGACCAACCAGCAACTGGCCGATCTGGTCGGCCTGTCGGCATCACAATGCTCGCGGCGGCGGATGCGGCTCGAGGAAGAAAAAGTGATCGCGGGCTACCACGCCGATCTCGCCAGCGAGGCGCTCGGCTTCAATTTGATCGCCTTCATCCACATCACGCTGGCGACGCATTCGCCCGACAACGCCAAGAAATTCCGCGCGCTGGTGGGGCGCGTCGACGCGATCCAGGAGGCCTATTCGCTGACCGGTGATGCCGATTACCTGCTCAAGGCCGTGCTGCGCGACCTCAAGAGCCTGTCCGACATCGTCAACAACGTGCTGATGCCGCACCAGAGCGTCGCGCATGTGCGCTCGTCGATCGTGCTGGACCGGCTGAAGGAAAGCGCAAAGCTGCCGCTAAAGGAATTGGCGCGGTAGAATTCGAGGGAGATGGCCGAAATCGAGGGGAATTCGCCATTATCTTGCCAAGGCGAATTTGCGATGATGCGGTCCAAGATCAATGCGAAGAGATCACCATGGCGCTGCAACTCCGGCCGAACTGCGAATATTGCGACAAGGATCTGCCGCCGAACGCGACGGACGCGCGGATCTGCTCCTATGAGTGCACATTCTGCGCGGACTGCGCCGACAACAAGCTGCACAATGTGTGCCCGAACTGCGGCGGCGGCTTTGTGCCGCGGCCGATCCGGCCCGCGCAGGAATGGCGGCCGGGCGTCTGCGTTGTAAAGCAAGCGCCTTCCGACAAGCGCGTGCATCTGAAGTTCAGCGTCGAGGATTGCGCGGCGCATTCGGCGCGGCTTAGGGATATTGCTCCGCAGGATCGCTAGTCTCGCCACATCGTCATTGCGAGCCACCGGGTCGCAATGACGTGGAGAGAGCATCACCCCGCCGGCGTGATCGTGCCTTCGACCTCGCCAAATCCGACGCGGTAGCCGTCGCCCTGGCACCAGCCGCGCATCACGAGCGAATCGCCGTCTTCCAGGAACGTACGCTTGACGCCGCCGGGCAACTCAATCGGCTCGGTGCCGTTCCAGCTGATCTCCAGCAGGCTGCCGCGCTGATCCTTTTCCGGGCCGGAGATGGTGCCGCTGCCTAGGAGATCGCCGACATTCATGGCGCAGCCTGATGAGGCGTGGTGCACCAATTGCTGCGCCGACGACCAGTACATGTATTTGAAATTGGTGTGGCAGATGCCGGCGGCCGCGTTCATGGAGCCGGCGCGCAGGGCGACGTCGAGCTGCATGTCGTAATTGTTCGGCTGCGCCTGGCGCAGATACTCCAGCGGCTGCGGGTCCTGCGCGGGCCCCTGGACGCGGAACGGCTCCAGCGCCTCGCGCGTCACGACCCACGGGCTGATCGAGGTCGCAAACGCCTTGGCCTGGAACGGGCCGAGCGGCACATACTCCCACTGCTGGATGTCGCGCGCGCTCCAGTCATTGAGGATCACAAACCCGAAGATCATCTCTTCGGCCTGTTTTTCCGTCAGCATCTCGCCGATCGCCGACGCCTGTCCGACCACCACGCCCATTTCCAGTTCGAAATCGAGCCGCTTGCAGGGCCCGAAGCTCGGCACGTCAGCGGTCGGCGGCTTCAATTGCCCGCGCGGCCGGCGCACCCTGGTGCCGCTGACGACGACCGTGGATGCGCGGCCGTTGTATCCAATCGGCATATGCAGCCAGTTCGGCTGCAGCGCATTGTCCTTGCCGCGGAACATGACGCCGACATTGGTGGCGTGCTCCTTGGAGGAATAGAAATCGGTATAGCCGGACACCGCGATCGGCAGATGCAGCGTGACATCCGCCATCGGCACCAGCGTGCGCCGGCGCAATTTGTCATTGTCGCGCAGTTCGGGATGATCGTGGCGCAGCAGCTCGCTGATCCGCGCCCGCGTCCGCGACCACACCTCCGGCCCGAGCGCCATGAACGCGTTCAGCGACGGCGCCGCGAACACGCCGGGCTCGACGACGTCGATCCGGCAATCCTGCGCGAGTTGCCAGAGATCGAGCACATAGTCGCCGATCGCCACGCCAACGCGCGGGGCAAGCCCGTCCTTGGCGGAGAACACGCCATAGGGGAGATTCTGGATCGGGAAATCCGAGGTCGGATCGACCGGGATGAAGGAGCGAAGGGTGGGATCGTTGGGATGGGGCACGGTGTGCTGCGTCCTTTCTTCCTTCTCCCCTTGTGGGAGCCGAGACGAGCGAAGCTCGCTCTTAGGTGGCGCGCAAAGCGCGCCGGATGAGGGGTCTCTATCCGCATCTCGAAATCTTACCGTGAGGAGAGAACCCCTCACCCGTCTTCGCTTCGCGAAGCCACCCTCTCCCACAAGGGGAGAGGGGAAGAACCGTCACGGCTTGTTCGGATCGAACCGCTTTTCCAGTCCCTGCCAGCAATCCGCGTAATCGTCCTGCAAGGTCGCCGACTTCGCCGCGTGCGCGGTGACGCGCTGCGGGTAGCGGGTTTCGAACATGAAGGCCATGGTGCCTGTCAGCTTCACGGGCTTCAGCTCGCCATTGCTGGCATGGTCGAAAGCCTGGCGATCCGGGCCATGCGGCAGCATCATGTTGTGCAGGCTGATGCCGCCGGGGACAAAGCCCTCCGGCTTGGCGTCGTAGACGCCGTAGATCAGCCCCATGAACTCCGACATGATGTTCATGTGATACCAGGGCGGACGGAAGGTGTTTTCCGCGACCGCCCAGCGCTCCGGGAAGATGACGAAGTCGATGTTGGCGGTGCCTGCGGTTTCCGACGGCGAGGTCAGCACCGTGAAGATCGAGGGATCCGGATGGTCGAAGCCGATGGCGCCGACCGGCGAGAAGGTGCGCAGATCGTATTTATAGGGTGCGTAATTGCCGTGCCACGCCACCACGTCGATCGGCGAATGCGGCAAGGTCGTCTTGAACAGCGAGCCGCCCCATTTCACGAACAGTTCGGTCGGCGTGTCCTTGTCCTCATAGGCCGCGACGGGGGTGAGGAAGTCGCGCGAATTGGCCAGGCAATTGGCGCCGATCGGCCCACGTTCGGGCAGCGTGAAGGCGCCGCCATAGTTCTCGCAGAGATAGCCCCGCGCCGGGCCATTTGTCAGTTCGACGCGGAATTTGACGCCGCGCGGGATCACGACGATCTCGCCGGGCTCGGCGTCGATGCGGCCGAACTCGGTAACAAGGCGCAGCTTGCCCTGCTGCAGCACGAACATCATCTCGCCGTCGGCATTATAGAAATGCTGATCGACCATCGATTTGGTAATGAGATAGACGTGCGCCGCCATGCCTCCTTGCGTGTTGGCGTCGCCTGCGGTCGTCATGGTCTGCACGCCCTGCAGGAACGTCATGTCTTCTTTCGGAATCGGCGCCGGATCCCAGCGCAATTGCGCGATCGGCAGTTCGTATTCGTGGCATGGCGCGGTGCGCCACAACCCGGCATCGGCCTTCTCAAAACGTCCCGAGTGCTTCACCGATGGGCGAATGCGATACAGCCACGACCGCTCGTTGGCGCCGCGCGGCGCGGTGAAGGGCGAGCCGGAAAGCTGCTCAGCGTAGAGCCCATAGGCGCAGCGCTGCGGCGAGTTGCGGCCGATCGGCAACGCGCCGGGCAGCGCCTCGGTCTCAAAGCTGTTTCCGAAGCCGGACATGTAGCCCGGCGTGACACCAACGGTGCTGCGCGAGATCGCGTCGGGCGAGGTGTTGATATTCATGGTCATCCTCCTTCATCTTGCGCATGATCTTGTCCGAAAACCGGTACCCACTTTTCGGGATCATGCGCCTTGCAGGGCGGCCCACATTTCCTGGTCGCGCTTGTCGGTCCAGATCACGGGATCGTCGATTCCCGAGGCCTCGTCGAACGCGCGCGAGACGTTGAACGGCAGGCAGTGCTCATAGATCGCAAAGCTGGAAAATTTCGGGTCCATCACCTCGCGCGTCGCCGCCATCGATTCCTTGAGATTGCGGCCCCTGGCGACCGAGGTCTCGGCCGCGCCATAGAGCGAGGTGACGAAATCGCGCGTCATCGCGATCGCGTCGCGTCCGGTCGCAAGCCCCTTGAGCGCATCGCCGCGGCCGGGCGCAATCGCCTTGGGATTGAAGGCGCGGATTTCGTTCAGCGTCGCAGGCCATTCGCGCAAATGCGCATCGCCGCAATAACAGGCCGAATGATATTCGATGAGGTCGCCGGAGAACATCACTTCGGCATCCGGCACCCAGGCCACGATATCGCCCGACGTGTGCCCCGCGCCGAGCTGCATCAGACGCACCTCGCGCTTGCCGAGATAGATCGACATCTCGCCTTCGAAGGTCAGCGTCGGCCAGGTCAGCCCGGGAATGCTCTGGGCATCCTGGAACAGGCGCGGGAAGCGGCCATATTCGGAATCCCAGTCCTGCTGACCGCGCTCCTCGATCAGGCGATAGGTTTCCGCCGAGGCGACGATGCCCTGCGCCTTGTAGGCGGAGGCGCCGAGTACGCGCACTGCGTGGTAATGCGACAGCACGACATATTTGATCGGCTTGTCGGTGACGGTGCGCACCCGCTCGATTACCTTGTTCGCCATCGCCGGCGTCGACTGCGCGTCGAACACCAGGCAGCCATCGTCGCCGACGATAACAGCAGAGTTCGGATCGCCTTCGGCGGTGAAGGCATAGAGATCAGTACCGATCTCGGAGAAGGTGATCTTCTTTTCCGCCATATCAGTGGTGGACGCGAAACCCTTGGCCATCAGTTCGATTCCTTTGCGACGTCTTGTTCGTTAGTTCGGCTATTGTTGTTGTTGCTGTTGCTGCTGGCCGGCATCGAGCATCCGCCGCTTGGCGAGCGCGATGGCTTCGTTCAGCACCGCGATGTCGCCGATATGGTTGGCGAGCACCAGAACCAGCGCGGCGTCGAGATCGGCGCTTTGCGCCTCGCTCAACCCGCGATGCGCCTCGACGATGGCGCGGAAGGCGTCGTCGGGCTTTGCGAAATTCGAACTGGTGGACAGCGTCATGACAGTCCTCGATTGAGACCCGCCGCACGCGCCAACGCCGCATCGAGCGCCGGCCGGGTCGGATGCCGGAAGCGCGCCGCGACATAACCGTCGGGCCGCAGCAGATAGGCCGTGCCGGCCTCGGCGTCGTAGCGCGTACCCGCAAGGCCCCTGGTGTCGGCAAGGCCGCCGTCGCCGCCGATGCGAATGGTTTCGACGCCTTCGGGCGCATCGATCGCGGCACCGTTGCCAAATTCCAGCAATGTGAACTGCGCTCCCTTGCCAACGAAGGCTTCGGTCAGAAACATCGGCTGGCCGCTCGCTGCCGCAATCGGCGCATCCGGCATCGACGCGCCGGGCCGCGGGCCACCGCGCCACGTATCGCGATCGGCGGTCGAGAGCGGCGTGTCATAGGTGGAAGGCACCGACAGCCGTCCGCCATTGACCATGCGCTTGCCGAATTCGGTTTCCTTGGCCAGCGACAGCACCGCCTTGCGCAGCCGCGCCTCCTGCTGCGACACCGGCGCCATGAAATCGGTCGAGCGCGTGGACTCGCGGATGTTTTCGTCCGCCGCCGCGCTGCGCTCGGTGTGGTAACTCTCGAGCAGCGCTTCCGGCGAAGTGCCGCGCAGGACGCGATCAAGTTTCCAGGCGATGTTCTCGGCGTCTTCCAGCCCCGAATTGGCGCCGCGGGCGCCGAACGGAGAGACCTGATGGGCGGCATCGCCGGCAAAGATCACGCGGCCATGGAGAAATTTGTCCATCCGGCGGCACTGGAATTTGTACAGCGAGATCCATTCGAAATCGAACTTGTCATGCCCGAGCATGCGCGCGATCCGCGGCCGTACATTTTCCGGGCGCTTCTCGACGACAGGATCAGCATCGGGATGCAGCTGCAGGTCGATGCGCCAGATGTCGTCCGGCTGCCTGTGCAACAACGCGGAGCGTCCAGCGTGGAACGGCGGATCGAACCAGAACCAGCGCTCGGTCGGGAACGTCGCCGTCATCTTGACGTCGGCGATCAGGAATTGATCTTCAAACACCTGCCCGGCGAATTCTGCGCCCACCATCTGTCGCAACGACGAGCGGGCGCCGTCGCAGGCGACGACGAAGCCGGCATGCAGCCGATACGGTCCGTCAGGCGTTTCGATCGTCAGCAGCACATGGTCGTTGCGCTGTTCGAGGCCGGTCACCTTGTTGCGCCAGCGCAGGTCGATGCCGGAAAGCTCCTGGACCCGATCGACCAGATAGGCCTCGGCATAGAACTGCTGCAGGTTGATAAAAGCGGGCCGCTTGTGGCCCTCCTCCGGCAGCAGGTTGAACTGGTAGAGCTGCGAGGCGCCGTGAAAAATCTTGCCAACGCTCCAGACCACGCCCTTGTCGACCATGCGCTGGCCGACGCCGAGCCGGTCCCAGAATTCCAGCGAACGCTTGGAGAAGCAGATCGCGCGCGAGCCCTCGCCGATCCGGTCGGCATCATCGAGCAGCACCACGGATTGGCCGCGCTGCGCCAGATCGATCGCCAGCGACAGCCCGACCGGCCCGGCGCCGACCACGACGACGGGATGTTCGGCCACATCAGTGCCCGCCCGATCCTGGTCGGGGTGCCTGCGGTAGCCGAACTGGGTTTTGGTCTGGACCATCGGAAGGTTTACTCTGGCCAAGGGTGCGCGGACTTGCTAAATTAGTCGCATCTGCAACTATCTTAAACCCGCTGGCGCCCCCGGCGTCAACTCAAATTGGAGCGATTTTGGCCAACGCGTCGTCCAGCGAGAACAGCGCCCGATCCCGATCCGCGCCCGACAGCGGCGCGCGCAAAGACGGGGATAAGGATGGAACGCCATCGAAAGCCGCAAAAAACGGCGGCCGTCTCGATCTCTTCAAATTCGTACCCTTCCGGCTGAACCGGCTGGCGGCGGAAGTCTCCTCGGCGCTCTCGGCCGAATATCAGGCGCGGTATGGGCTCGACATTCCGGAATGGCGCGTGCTGGCGACGCTGGGTTTCCGCGTTGAGCCCTGCAGCGCGCAATACATCGCCCATTGCACCCGCACCCATAAATCGACCATCAGCCGCGCGGTCACCACGCTGATGAAACGGCAGATGATCGAGCGCGTCGAGAACGCCGACGACCGCCGCGAATTCCGCCTGCGCATGACCGGAAAAGGCAAGGCGCTGTACGAGGAGCTGATCCCGCGCCTGCTGCGCCGGGAGCAGGAGATATTGTCGTGCCTCTCCGCGCCGGAGCGAAAGGCGCTGGCCGCGCTGCTCGGCAAGATCGAGGCAAGCCTCGATCTTGTGCAAGACAGCGCCGAGGCGGATGCGAAGGAAGCGTATTAGTTCACGCCGTCATTCCGGGATGCGCCACTTGGCGCAGCCCGGAATCCATTCACCCACGTAACATGCCGCTTGATGGTTTCCGGGCTCGCGCTACGCGCGCCCTCAGATGCGCAATTGCGCATCGGGGAATGACGCCGATGGCGTCACTTCACCGCCGTCACCACGATTTCCACGATATGCGGCGGCTCGAGCTCGACGCCGAGGCAGGCGCGCATCGGCGGGTTCGCCTTGTCGACCCATTCGTCCCAGGCGCGGTTCATCTCGCTTTTGCGATTCATGTCGGCGATGTAGACGATCGCCGACAGGATTTTGCTCTTGTCCGAGCCGCACATAGCAAGACTCTCGTCGATGCGGGCGAGCGCCTTGACGCTCTGCTCGTACATCGAGGGCGTGACAGGATCCGGCGCGACCGCCACAGTGAGCACCAGATCATCGTGAACGACGGCGCGGCTGCGGGTTGGCGTGAGGCCGGGAAAGCGCTCGATCATGGCTGATTCCGTTGCATTACGCATGTGCTCCTACTTCACGAACGAACGCGACGGCGGCAGGTGCAAGGCAAACGCATCGACCTTGTCGCTGGCGCGCGGATATATTTCGCTCACGATCGGATCATGGCCGGGAATGAAGCGGTCGGGGTGGCCGGCCAGCTTTTCAACGATCTCCCAGCCTTGCACCATGTCGCCGACATTGTAGACGATCGGAAACGGGCTGCGCTTCTGCAGGTTGGCGTAGTAATGCGCGGCATCCGAGGCCAGCACCACCGGCCCGCGCGCGGTCTCGACCCGCACCACCTGTAAACCATCGGAATGGCCGCCGACGCGATGCACGGTGACGCCGGGCGCGATCTCGCCATCACCATTATGGAACGTGACGCGCTCACCATAGACATGGCGCACCATGAGCGTGACGTGCTCGACGGAGAATGGATGCCTGATCAGGCCGTTGCACATGCAGCGCCCGGTCGCGTAGCTCATCTCGCGATCCTGCAGATGGAATCGGGCGCCGGGGAAGCGGTCGAGATTGCCGGCGTGATCGTAATGCAGATGGGTGACGACGACGTCCTTGATACTGTCGGCCTTGACGCCAAACGCTTCCAGCGCGTCGACCGGATTGAGGTTGAGCTTGCGCGACCGCGCCTTGGCTTCCTCGGCGTTGAAACCGGTATCGACCAGGATCTCGCGGCCGTGGCCGCGGATCAGCCAGACGAAGTAATCGAGGTCCTGCGCCGTGGTGTCGTGCGGATCCGGTATCAGGAAATTCAGATGAGGGGTGCGCGGCGACATCGTCGCATAGCGCAGTGCGTAGATTTCGTAGGCATTTCCCATCGGTGTCACTTTTCTTGAGGTTTGAGTTTTGGCCGACGTCCACAACAAGCCATCGTCATCCGCAAAGGTCAAACCGGCAGTGCGAACAACCATCACATGACAGGGGCGGGCGCCCAATGTGAGCCCCGGTTACACCGCCGGTGGCTGGCCGGGCACCAGGGCCACGGCTGGCACCTGGGAAGGATTCACGCAACCACCGGATGATCACGCACCGCAATTTCACGACGAACGGGATTTATTCCGCTTCAATCCCCAAGGAATCCCCAAGGGTTCGTCGCGGGTTCGTCGCGGTGAATTGTCGCAATTAACGTCGCCTTCGCAAGTGGTTGACGGCCTGCGGGGCTCGTTTGATAATGCGGTTTGCGTGGAGTATGGTCGCCGCGGCGCAAGCTCGGATCGGCGCTTTTTTGGCTGGACTGCGGTGATAATGAAAATCCGCCTTGCATTGCTGCTCACAGTGATTTTTTCGGTGGCGTCGATCGCCCCGTCGTTCGGGGCCGGCGAGCGCTTTGCGCTGGTGATCGGCAATTCGAAATATCCGGACGCCGAAGCGCCGCTGAAAGAGCCGATCAACGACGCGCGCGATGTCGCCGAAGAACTCAAGCGCGACGGCTTCAACGTCGATATCGGCGAAAACCTCACCGGCGACGGCATGCGCCGGGCCTTCGAGCGCCTGTATGGAAAGATCAAGCCCGGCTCGGTCGCCCTGATCTTCTTCTCGGGTTTCGGCATCCAGGCGAACCGCCAGAGCTACATGATCCCGGTCGACGCGCAGATCTGGGCCGAGGCCGACGTTCGCCGCGACGGCTTCAGCCTCGAGATGGTGCTGGGCGAGATCAACAGCCGCGGCGCCGGCGTCAAGATCGCCCTGGTCGACGCCTCCCGGCGCAATCCTTTCGAGCGCCGGTTCCGCAGTTTTTCCGCCGGACTTGCGCCGGTCATTGCGCCGAACGGCTCTCTGGTGATGTATTCGGCGGCCCTTTCGTCGGTCATTTCGGATAATGGCAGCGATCGCAGCCTGTTCGTGCGGGAACTGCTCAAGGAAATCCGCACCCCCGATTTGATGGCCGAGGAAACCTTGAATCGCACCCGGGTCGGCGTCACGCGCGCCTCGCGCCAGGAACAGGTGCCGTGGATTTCGTCGTCGCTGGCCGAGGATTTCTCCTTCATCCCGGGTGGTGGCGCAGGGCCGAAGACTTCGAGTCCGCCCCCGCCGGCCCCGCCTCCGGTTGCCGCCGCCCCATCCCCGCCGCCGGTCGCCGCCGCTCCGTCGCCTCCTCCCGCTCCGACACCGGCGCCTGCTCCGGCACCGCCGCCCGCCGGAGCCCAGGTGGCCGTTGCGCCGCCCGCACCGCCCCAGCCTGCACCGCCGCAGCCCCCCGCTCCGCCGCAGCCGCCAAAACAGGTCGAAGTCACGATCCCGCCGCCGGCTCCGCCGGCCAAGCCGACCGAGAGTAACACGGCGATCGCGGCGCTCGCCGATGATCCGACCATCAAGAGCCTCACCGCCAGGCTCAACGACAACCCCGACGATGGGGCCGCGCTGTACCGGCGGGGCCAGGTCTATGCCAGCAAGGGCGCTTACGAACTCGCGATCAAGGATTTCAACAATTCGCTCCGGCTCAACCCGAAGGATGTGGAAGCCTACAACAACCGCTGTTGGGCCCGCACGGTCATCGGCGACCTGCAGGCCGCGCTGAAGGACTGCAACGAGGCGCTGCGGCTGCGGCCGAATTTCGTCGATGCGCTGGACAGCCGCGGCCTGGTCAACCTCAAGAGCGGACAGACCAAGAATGCAATTGCCGACTTCGACGCCGCGCTGAAGATCAACCCGAGATTGACCTCGTCTCTGTACGGACGCGGCGTTGCCAAGAAGCGCAACGGCTCGATCCCGGAAGGCGATCTGGATATTAGCAACGCCAAGGCGATGGATCCGAATATCGTTAAGGAATTCGCCGATTACGGGGTACAGTGACGATTATTTGACGCTAAGTGGCGGCCCCCTCGAACCGGCAGGCGGGCGGCTAGACTAACCGTAATAGGCCGCGACCGGATTGGTCCCGGCAGCTCATTTGAATCACGTTTTGGAACCACGCGCAGGAGGGACTGGTAATGTCACAGAGCTCTGGAACAAAGACCCTGACCGGAATCCTTTCGATCGCGACGCTCGGCGCCGCCCTCTGCTTTGGCATGGCCAGCGCGGTTGCCGAGGAGAAGGCCAAGAACGTGACCGAGGATCAGATCCTCCGCGCGCTGGCGCCGGAGAAAAAGCCGCTGACCCGCGGCCTGTCGGTCGGTCCGCAGCAGGTTGATCAGGCCGCAGTCGCCGCCGAAGGGCAGTTCGTCCAGAAGATCCGCGGCCGCTCGACGCGGTCGCTGACGTTCACCGAGCGTGAAGAGATCGCCGCGATCGTCAAGGACAAGCCCAAGATCGATCTGGAAATCAACTTCGACTACAACTCGGCCGATATCAGCCCCAGATCGCTGGCATCGGTTCAGGCGCTCGGCCGCGCATTGTCCAATTCGGACCTGAAAGGCTCGACCTTCGTGGTCGCCGGTCATACCGACGCAGCCGGCGGCGAAGGCTACAACCAGGACCTTTCCGAGCGGCGCGCCGACGCGATCAAGCGCTATCTGGTCGACAAATACGGCATCAACGGCACCGATCTGGTGACCGTCGGTTACGGCAAGAGCAAGCTGAAGGACCCGAACCAGCCGATGGCCGAAGCCAATCGCCGCGTGCAGGTTGTGAACATGGAGAACAAGGCCACTGCGTCCAAATAGCCTGTTCAAGTAGGGCGTGGCGTTGACCTAGATTTTCCGGCTACAATGCGTCCCGCAGCACCCTTGCGGGACGCATTTTGTTTTGGGTTCATTGTGATTTTTCGGTGAACCGGATGCACCCCGCTTCATTTGACTTCCAGTCTGGACTGATCCGGCGATGAAACTCTCCGAATACCTCAAACCTGCGCTCGGAGTAGCGTTCGTTGTCGTTGTAGGTAGCTTCTACTACTGGTTCGAGCACCGCTCCCGTCCCGAGCCCAAGGAGGCGCCCAGCCAGGCGCTGGTGATCGTGACCAAATCCACCAACGCCTGCTTCTCCGACATGGTGCGGGTCACCGGATTTATCGTGCCGCGCCGCGAAGCGCAGGTCGGCGTCGATCAGGAAGGCTCCAGGGTCACCGATGTCTTCGTCCGCGAAGGCGACATGGTGACGGACAATCAGGAATTGGCACGCCTGACCGCGCCGCCGCAGCAGCCGGGCGCTCCTGGCGGCGGCAGGAGCGGACCGATATCGCTGCGCACGCCTGGCCCAGGCCTCGTTACCGAAGTCAGGACCGCCGTCGGCGCGCCGGCCTCGCCGCAGGCCGGACCGATGTTCCGGATTTCCGTCAACAACGAGATCGAGCTGGAGGCCGAAGTGCCGAGCGTCCATCTGCTCAAGCTCAATCCCGGCGCCACGGTGCGGATCAGCCGCGACGACGCGCCCGATCTGGTCGGCAAGATCCGGCAGATCTCGCCGCAGATCGACCGCGCCACCCAGCTCGGCAAGGTCAGGATTTCGCTGAACAACAATCCCTCGCTCAAGGTCGGCATGTTCGCCCGCGCCAATATCGACGCCAAGCGCAGCTGTGGCGTCGCGGTGCCGCGTACCGCCATCGACCGCCTGACCCTGCAGGTGGTCAAGGAAAACAACAGGATCGAGACGCGAAAAGTCCGGGTCGGACTGACATCAGACACCTCTACGGAAATTCTTGAAGGCCTCGCCGTCGGTGAAACCGTCGTGGCCGACGCTGGAACCTCGCTGCATGACGGCGACCAGATCAAGACCATGTTTGCCGACGAACTCGAGCGCACGCGGACACGATAAATGGCTTTGAACATCTCGGCATGGTCGATCCGGAACCCGCTTCCGTCCATCGTCTTTTCAATCATTCTTCTGGTGTTGGGATGGGTCAGCTTCACCAAGCTCGCGGTCACGCGGCTGCCGAGCGCCGACATCCCCGTGATCTCGGTGGCGGTCTCGCAGTTCGGCGCGGCGCCCTCGGAGCTTGAATCTCAGGTCACCAAGACGATCGAGGACGGCGTATCCGGCGTCGAGGGCGTGCGGCACATTTCCTCGTCGATCACCGACGGCCTGTCGCTGACCACGATCCAGTTCGCGCTCGAAACCAACACCGACCGCGCGCTGAACGACATCAAGGACGCCGTCACCCGCGTTCGCGCCAGTCTGCCGCAAAACGTCACCGAACCGCTGATCCAGCGCGTCGACGTGATCGGCCTGCCGATCGTCACCTATGCCGCGATCTCTCCGGGCAAGACGCCGGAGCAGCTCTCCTATTTCGTCGACGACGTCGTCAAACGCGCGCTGCAAGGCGTCCGCGGCGTCGCCCAGGTCGAGCGCATCGGCGGTGTCGAGCGCGAGATTCTGGTCTCGCTCGATCCCGACCGGTTGCAGGCCTCGGGGCTGACCGCCGTCAATGTCAGCCAGATCCTGCGCGGCACCAATGTCGACCTCGCCGGCGGCCGCGCCGGTATCGGCAACAACGACCAGGCGATCCGCACGCTCGCCGGCGCCAAGACGCTGAACGAACTCGCCGGCACCATGATCCCGCTGTTCGGCGGCGGCGAAGTGCGGCTCGACGATCTCGGCACCGTCACCGACACCATCGCCGATCGCCGGACCTTTGCCCGCTTCAACGGCGAGCCGGTGGTCGCCCTCGGCATCAAGCGTTCGAAGGGCGCCAGCGACGTGGTGGTCGCTGCCGCCGTGCAAAAACGCATCGATGCGCTGAAGGCGGCCTATCCCGACGTCGACCTGAAGATGATCGATACGTCGGTCGATTTCACCAAGGGCAATTACGAGGCGGCGATCTCGACCCTGTTCGAAGGCGCTATTCTCGCCGTCATCGTCGTGCTATTGTTCCTGCGCGATATCCGCGCCACGATCATCGCCGCGATCTCGCTGCCGCTGTCGATCTTCCCGGCGTTCTGGGTGATGGATCTGCTCGGCTTCTCGCTCAACCTCGTCAGCTTCCTCGCCATCACGCTGTCGACGGGTATTCTGGTCGACGACGCCATCGTCGAAATCGAAAACATCGTCCGCCACATGCGCATGGGCAAGACGCCCTACCGCGCGGCGTTGGAAGCCGCCGACGAAATCGGCCTCGCCGTGATCGCGATCTCGCTGACCATCATCGCGATCTTCGCGCCGGCGAGCTTCATGTCCGGGATCGCCGGGCAGTTCTTCAAGCAATTCGGCATCACCGTATCGGTGCAGGTGTTCTTCTCGCTGCTGGCGGCGCGCTTCGTCACGCCGGTGCTGGCGGCCTACTTCCTCAAGGATCACCCGCATGAGGACCCGCCGCCCGGGCGCTTGCTGAAGGGTTACACCAGGCTCGTGACATGGTCGGTGAAACACTACTTCATCACCGTGCTGGCCGGACTTGCGATATTCGCCGCCTCGATCTGGAGCATCACGCTGCTGCCGCAGGGCTTCCTGCCGGCGCAGGACACCGCGCGCTCGCTGCTGGCGATGGAGCTGCCGCCAGGCTCGCAACTCGCCTACACCGAGAAGGTGACGGAGGAAATCGTCCAGCGCCTGCGCAAGCGTCCCGAGATCAAGAGCATATTCGTCGATGGCGGCCGGGTGCCGCCGGGAACGCAGGAAGTGCGGCGCGCCGCGCTGATCATCAACTACACGCCGAAGAAAGACCGCGACAGCAAACACACCCAGCGCCTGCTCGAGCTCGATATCAGCAAGGAACTGGAAAACGTCCCGGACATCCGGTTCTGGTTCCTTGATGAAAACGGCCTGCGTGCCATTTCGCTCGTCGTGACCGGCATCGACAGCAACATCGTCGGCAACGTCGCCAACGAACTCGCGACCCAGATGAAGCGAATTCCGATCATCGCCAACGTGATCTCGGAAACCTCGCTCGACCGGCCGGAGCTTCGGATTCGCCCAAGGGCCGAACTGGCGGCACGGCTTGGCGTCTCCACCGAAAGCCTGTCGCAAACCATCCGTGTCGCCACCATCGGCGACGTCGGCCCGGCGCTCGCCAAGTTCGACGCCGGCGACCGCCAGGTGCCGATCCGCGTCCAGCTCGAGGACAGCGCGCGCGGCGACCTGCAGATGCTGCAGCAATTGCGGGTGCCGCTCGGCCAGCGCGGCGAGCGCGGCGGCGTGCCGCTGTCTGTCGTCGCCGACATCCAGCTCGACCAGGGCCCGACCAGCATCAACCGTTACGACCGGGAACGGCAGGCCACCGTCGCAGCCGACCTCGTCGGCACCGCGGCGCTGGGCGACGCTACCAAGATGATCTACGACCTGCCCGTGATGAAGAGCCTGCCGAAGGGCGTCAAGGTCAGCCCGTCGGGTGACGCCGAAAGCCTGGCCGAATTGTCGGACGGCTTTGCCACCGCCATCACCGCCGGCCTGATGATGGTCTACGCCGTGCTGGTGCTGTTGTTCGGCACCTTCCTGCAGCCGATCACCATCCTGTTCTCGCTGCCGCTTTCGATCGGCGGCGCGATCGCAGCCTTGCTGCTGACCGGCAAGCAGCTGACCACACCGGTGTGGATCGGCATCCTGATGCTGATGGGCATCGTCACCAAGAACGCCATCATGCTGGTGGAGTTCGCGGTCGAGTCGATCCGCGAAGGCAACAAGCGCGATTTTGCGATCATCGACGCCGGCATCAAGCGCGCCCGTCCCATCATCATGACCACCATCGCGATGGCGGCCGGCATGATGCCGTCAGCGCTGGCATTCGGCGCCGGCGGCGAGTTCCGTTCGCCGATGGCGCTCGCCGTGATCGGCGGCCTGATATTCTCGACGTTGCTGTCGTTGGTGTTCGTGCCGGCGATGTTCATGATGATGGACGATCTCGGCGCGCTGGCCTGGCGCTACGGCAAGCTACTGCTGGCCTCGGAAGCCGAGAGCGACGATGTTCCGCCGGGCGGCCATCACACCGCACCGCCTCCAGCCAAGGGACCGCCGCCGGTCCCGCCGGTGATGTCGCCCGCGGCGAAGTGAGGGAGCACGCCTAATCACGCCATGCGCCCCACTATTTGTCGGCTTTCCATGCCTTTCGCGAAGTGTGTCGAATATGTAAAATCTCGACAGCATCTCGCACCCGATAGAAAATCTTGTAGGGATAGCGAGCAACAAAGATGACCCGAACATCGGGGTTGTCCGTCTGATATCCGATGTGTGGGTGGTCTTTGAGCTGCGCCACCGCCTCACGAATGCTTGTTGCCACATTCCTGCCGCCGCCGGCAGATCGCTCTCTTAAATATTCAAGTATTCGCTCTCGATCGGCGAACGCACCGGGCGTGTAGCGTATCCTCGTCCCTTGTGGCGCTTGTCGGCGTGCGCAATGAGCTCATCCGACACGAATTCTCCACGATCAGCTTCGGCCAAACCTTTCCGGACCGCCGTGCGCTCGTCGTCTGACATTGTGTAGATGCCCGTACGGCGCGCCTCGATCTCCCGGGCGTATTCGGCAAGCTCCTTCTGGTCCTCTTCAGGCCAAGTCGCAGCGTGCTCGATCACTTCTTGGAGTATTCTGTTCATCTGCCGATTATAGCATGGCTGGCGAGATCTGACGACCAGGCCGCTACTCGTTGCGCGCCACCGTCGTCAGCTTGTTCAGGTTCTGCAGCAGGATGCGTCCGCGCTGCAGATCCAGAATGCCGTCCTTGCGCCAGGCCTGGAGTTGACGGTTGACGCTTTCGCGCGCGGCGCCGACGAACACGCCGAGCTGCTCCTGCGAAATATGCACTTCCGATCCGAAATCGGCGGCCAGCGCCACCAGCCTTCGCGCCAGCCGCACCGGCAGCGGCTGCAGCATGGATTCTTCCATCCGCTCGCTCTGCCAGCGGATGCGCTGGCACAGCAGCGTGATGATCTTGATGGCGACTTTCGGCTCACGTTCGAGGAAGGCGAGGAAATCCTCACGCCGGAGCACGAACAGTTCCGTCGCCTCGCCGGCGGTGGCGTCCGCGGTACGGCTTTGGCCGTCGAGCACGGCGACTTCGCCGAAGAGATCGCCCGAACCCATGAAGTTCAGGGTCAGGCGGCTGCCGTCGGAGGCGCCGGTCTCGATCCGGATCTGGCCGCGGCGGACCCCGTAAAGGGCGTCGCCGGGATCCCCCTTCTGGAACAGCATCTCGCCGAGCCCCAGTTGCTGGGTGTGGCAGAGTCCGGAGATTCGCTGCAGCTCGTCGGCGCCAAGGTCCGCGAACATCGGGTTCATCTTCAAAATGACCGCAAATTCGGCCTGTTTGCTCATTGGTTTGCCTTCCAGTTCGATCCAAAACCGTCCCCAAAGGCCCTAGCAAGATTCACCCCGACCGAAGTGTGTCATAAGTCACATAGCATTGCAGCAGCCTTGCAATAATTTTGGCTTCTTTGAGCGATGTCCCCTTCCGGGATAAGCTCGCTTGTCCGGCTGTGCCCCATCGGGCGCGGCCGAAACCGATCCGCTTGCCCGGTCTGGAAAGTCGAAATGAGAGCATTGAAATTCGCCGGGGCCGCTATCGGCGCCGTGATCGTCATCATCGGGCTGCTGCTCGTGATCGGCATCCCGTCGGGCTTCATGACGTCGCAGATCCAGGAACGGGTCGAGCGCGAGACCGGCTACAAGCTCACCATCAACGGCGGAACCAGGGTCGGACTCTGGCCGTCGCTCAACATCACGCTGAACGACGTTGCGCTGCAGGATCCGAAAGATCGCGACATCAACCACCGCCTCACCGCAGCCAGCATCCAGGCCGACGTGACACTGGCGAGCCTGTGGTCCGGCAAACCGCAAGTCACCGAACTTGTCATCGTTCGTCCGGTGCTGAACCTGCCGCTGCAGCGCGAACGCATCAAGGATATCAATCCGCCGTCGAAGCCGGCCGCCGCGATCAAGGGCGAAGCCTTTACCATCGAGCATGTCAGCGTCACCGGCGGCACGATCGTGTTTTCCAATCTGCGCGACCGCGTCGAGAACAAGATCGAGACCATCAACGCCGACATGACGATCGATGCCGGCCGCAAGATCCGGGCGACCGGCAATGCGCGCGCCGGCGAGCACGCGTTGAAATTCGACATCAAGGCGGTGGCCCCGGCACCGCCGCTCGAACGGCAGAACATCCCGACCGAATTCAAGGTCGACGCGCCCGGCTTCCTGCACGGGCAGCTGTCGGGCAAGGCGGAAGTCCGGCTCAACGGCCCGGTGGTGATGATCAACGGCCTGACCGGCACGCTCGGCGACGGCGCGTTCAATGGCTGGGCCTCGGTCGATACCGCAAGCAAGCCGCTGGTGAAGCTCGATCTGGATTTCCAGCGGCTCGATGTCGCGATGGGCCGTGGTGACAGCGGTTCGGCGGCGCAGCCCTGGAGCAATGCCACGATCAATCTCAATGGCCTCAATTACGTCGACGCCCAGGCGCGGATCTCCGCGGCAGCGCTCAATGTCGGCGACGCGCGTTTCGCGCCGGCGGCGATCGACGTCACGCTCAACAGCGGCGTGCTGAAGACGCAAGTTTCCAATCTCGGCGCCTATGACGGCAACACCAATGGCGATCTCACTATCGATGCCTCGACCTCCAATCCTTCGTTTGCGCTGCGGGCCGATCTCAACGGCGTGCGCGCGCTGCCGCTGCTGAGGAGTCTGGCCGATTTCGACAAGCTCGACGGCAAGATGCAAACCAAGATCAGCGTGCGCTCCACCGGCAACAGCCAGCGCGCGATCATGGCGGGCCTGCAAGGCACCGCCTTCGTCGTGTTCCAGGACGGCGCCATCAAGGGCCTCAACGTCGCCCAGATGATCCGCTCGCTCACCTCGGGCACCCTGTCCGGCTGGCAGGAGGGCAAGGAGCAGTCGACGGATCTGTCGCAGCTTTCGGCGTCGTTCAAGATCGACAAGGGGCAGGCTGTCACCACCGATCTCAATCTGATCGGTCCGCTGGTGCGGATGACGGGCGTCGGCACCATTGCGCTCGACACCAAGCAGATCGGGTTCCGCGTCGAACCAAAGCTCGTGATGACCACCGAAGGCCAGGGCCGAACCAATGAGCCGGTCGGGTTTGGTATTCCCGTGATGATCGAGGGGCCGTGGGGCGCGCCGAAAATCTATCCGGACATGCAGGGCATTCTGGATAATCCCGACGCCGCCTATGCCAAGCTCAAGGAGATGGGCAAGGGCCTGTTTGGTCCCAATGGCGGCGGCCTCGGCTCCGCCCTCGGCGGCCTGCTCGGCGGACAACAGGGTGTCCCGGGTGGACAACCGGGCGGACCGGTTGGCCAGCAAGGCAGCGGGCTTGAGGGGATTTTGGGTGGACTGCTCGGCGGCGGCCAGCCGGGGGGACAGGGTGGCCAGGGCAGCGGCAGGCCTAACGATCCGCTCGGCGGCCAGCTGGGCGAGGCCATCGGCAATCTGCTGCAGCAAGGTCTGAATAGCGGTCAAGGCGGTCAGGGCAGACCCGCTCAAGGGAGTGCCGGCCAAGCCGCGCCGCGGCCGAACAGCCCGCGCAGCATTCCGATTCCGGGCCAACAGCCCGCTGATGCCGAGCCGGCGGCGCCCGCCGCCCCGACGGCGCAGAATGATGGCGCTCCGCAAACGGACAGCCAGCCGATGAACGACGTCTTGCGGCAGCTGTTTAATCGCTGAGTTTTGCCCCGTCATGGCCAAGCACAGCCGTCCCAGGGACGACGTCGCTTCTGCTCGCCTATGCCCGGGCATGACGAGAATCCTGGGATATCCGCCTAAAATCGAAGCTAACCATGTGTGGGATAGGCCACCTGCTCGGCCTCCCAAATCGTGCTAAACAGGCCTAGCCGCGGCGGCACCCGGCTGGGGATTGCTGCCACCGACACACCGATGCGCGCACACCACGCGTGACGCGCATGAGGGTTACGGATGTGAACGCCGCCAAGGATAGGGTCTGGTTCCTGCGTGAGGGCCTGTTCGCGAAATACGTCGTCGCGCTGGTCGGCCTTGTCGTGTTCGTGCTCGCCGTCAACGGCGCGATGGAAATCTGGATCAGCTATCGCGGCATCAAGTCTTCGCTGACCGACGGCATGTCGGAGAAGGCGGAAGCCACCGCCAAGCGCATCCAGCAATCGATGTCGGACCTCGAACGGCAGATCAACTGGGTGACGCGGACCTCTTCCTACAAGATCGAGGACCGCCGCGCCGACTATGCGCAATTGCTCACCCAGGTGCCCTATGTGAGCCAGCTGACGCTGCTCTCAGCCCAGGGCCGCGAGCAGCTCCGCCTGACGCGCCAGACGGTCCATTACGGCAGCAACGCCGATTTCTCCCGCGACCTGCGCTTCACCGAGTCCGCCGCGCGCGGCACCAGCTTTGCGACGCCCTATTTCCGCGACGGGCGGCCGTTCACGTCGATCTCGCTGCCGCATTCGGATTCCCAGGTCACCGTCGCGGAAATCAATCTTGGCTTCCTGCAGGATTTCTTCGGCGATACCGAGGTCGGCAGGACAGGCTTTGCCTACATCGTCGACAGCAAGGGCCAGGTGCTGGCGAGTTCGTCGAAGGGCCCCGAAATCGGCAAGGACGTCTCAAGCCTGCCGCAGGTTGCCGCCATCAAGGGCTCGCTGCTGTCGGAGGGCACGGACATTGCCGGCAACGACGTGCTGACGACGGTGAGCGCGGTGCCGCGGATCGGCTGGTTCGTGTTCTTCGAGCAGCCGACGGCGCAGGCGCTGACGCCGATCCGCGAGCAACTGTTGCGCATCGCGCTTCTGATCGCGATGGGCCTCGTCACCGCGATCATCGCCGGCACCGTGATGGCGCGGCGGATGCTGGTGCCGATCAACGCGCTGCGCGCCGGCGCGCATCGGCTCGGCGGCGGCGATTTCAGCCACCGCATCGAGGTGAAGACCTCCGACGAGCTGGAAGAGCTTGCCGACCAGTTCAACGGCATGGCGAGCCAGCTGGCGGAAACC
The DNA here is from genome assembly GCF_018130085.1 of Bradyrhizobium sp. AUGA SZCCT0169. Classification (NCBI taxonomy): domain Bacteria; kingdom Pseudomonadati; phylum Pseudomonadota; class Alphaproteobacteria; order Hyphomicrobiales; family Nitrobacteraceae; genus Bradyrhizobium; species Bradyrhizobium sp. AUGA SZCCT0169. Next base: position 29,885 of record NZ_JAFCMC010000042.1, read on the forward strand.
TATTCCGGCCTCGAGGCCAAGGTGAAGGAGCGGACGCGGGATCTGGCGCAGTCGATCAACGAGCTGAAAGTGCTGGAAGAGGTCGGCCGCGCGGTGTCGTCGTCGCTCGACCTCAACGCCGTGCTGCCGACGGTCGCCGCCCGCGCGCTCGAAATCACCCATGCCGACGCGGTCCTGATTTACGGCTATGACGCCACGAACCGCCAATTCAACCTCACAGAATCGATCGGCATCGACAAGGCGGCTGAAGGCAAGCACCTCGCGATCGAGGCCGACAATTCGCCGCTTGGCGAAGCCGCCGCGCGGGGCGAGCCGATCGCAATCCCCGATCTGGACGCGACGGCGGATCATCCGCTGCGCGACGTCGTGGTCGAGGCCGGCTTCCATTCGGTGCTGGTGGTGCCGCTGGTCGACCAGCAGGGCATTTTGGGATCGCTGGTGGTGCTGCGGCAGAACGCCGGCGAGTTTTCCGACAACCTCATCGGCCTGATGAAGACCTTTGCGCACCAGAGCGTGCTCGCGATGCGCAACGCGCGGCTGTTCTCGGAAGTCGACCACAAGAGCCGCGAGCTGGAGATGGCGAACGCCACGGTGCGCGAGCAGGCCGACAAGCTGCTGGAGCAGACCGACCAGCTCAAGGACTGGAACAGGTCGCTGGAGGAGCGGGTCGAGACCCAGCTCGGCGAGATCGAACGCATCCGCCGCCTGGAGCGTTTCCTGGCGCCGCAGGTGGCGCAGCTGATCGCCTCCGGCGACGGCCATGAAGGCCTGCTCGACAGCCACCGCCGCGAAGTCACCGTCGTGTTCTGCGACATGCGCGGCTTTACCTCGTTCACCGAGACCACCGAGCCGGAAGAGGCGATGAACGTGCTGCGCGAGTATCACGCCGCGCTCGGCGCACTGATTTTCAAGTACGAAGGCACGCTCGACCGCTATGCCGGCGACGGCGTGATGATCCTGTTCAACGCACCGATCCAGTTCGAGGACCACGTCAAGCGCGCGGTGAAGATGAGCGTCGAGATGCGCGACACGGTGGGCGCGCTGACCGAGAAGTGGCGCAACCGCGGCCACAATCTCGGCTTCGGCATCGGCATTGCGCTCGGCTACGCGACGCTCGGCCAGATCGGCTTCGAGCAGCGGCTGGAATACGCCGCGATCGGCAGCGTCACCAATCTCGCCTCGCGCCTGTGCGACGAGGCCAAGGCCAACCAGATCGTGGTAAGCAGGCGCGTCTACGGCATGGTCGAGCAATGGGTCGAGGGCCACCCGATCGACGATCTCAATTTGAAGGGTTTTAACCATCCGATTCTGGCGGCCGAGATTACGAGCTGGCGGGAAGAGGTGGATAATGTGGTGGATGCGGCGTCGGCGGCGCGAAGGCAGAAGAAGTCGTAGTTGCCGTCGTCCCGGACAAGCGAAGCGCGATCCGGGATCCATACCGCGTGATGCTCACTTTGCGGAAGGTATCTAACGCCAGCGTTCTTGCCGATGGGCCGCGGCGTATGGGTCCCGGCCCCCGTGCGCAATCGCGCACTAGGCCGGGACGATGAACGCCAGCCGCAGCCCAACCGGCAAATCGTCGCAGCACCCAAAAACAGCATCGTTCACCCGCATCGTATAGAACCCGTTGCCCGCCGGATGCGACAAACGGCGGTCAGTTCGCATTCGAGGTCGCGGCCTGGACAGTCCCCAAACACCAGGAGCTTCCCGATGCTTTCCCGCACCGCCTATGTATCCGTCATCACCCTTGCCGCCGCCGCAGCCAGCCTTGCCACCGCCTCGGTCGCGCAGGCCGGGATGATCGGCAACTCCAACTTCGCCGGCTCGAAAACCGTGATCAACCGCCCGATGCCGACGCCGCCCCGCGTTCAGCCGACGCGGCCGATGATCAATTCGAATCTCAAGCTGCATTGCCACAAGTACGTCGATCGGACCACCAATCCGGGCCACCCCGTGATGGCGACCACCTGCCACTAAATGATTCAGGACGACGAACGACATGGAACCATCAGGCGCCATGTCGTCGTCGGCCCGTCGTGACGAAGATCAAAAATTGCACTTCGCCGCGTTGACGACCTTGATGCCGCCGGTCTTGGGATCGAACTTGGCCTGCTTGCCGACGACGCAACCCTTGCCGTCGAGCTTGCCGTCATCGAACAGTTTCTTGCCGTTCGAATCGTAGATCGCCATGCGGTGCTTGCCCCTTGCGTATGCGCCCGAGGAAGCGGTGAGCGCGACGGCAACGGCGGCGGTGAGGATGAGAGCTGAGCGGAACATTGCTGTAGACCTTTCGTGTTGAAATCTCCCCATCGGAGACAGTGCAAACGTAAGGTTTTCTGTCGTTCCGCACTGTGCGGGGAGTCACATCGGGTGTGTGTCGTCGGCAAGTGCGGACTCGGTTTTCCAGTATCCGCCTCGCTCCCTCATCGTCGTCCCGGCCTTGATCTCAGATGCGCAATTGCGCATCTGTGGTCAAGGCCGGGACGACAGCTGTGCTTGTTGTTGCGCCATCGTCCAAATCCAAACGCGGCTTCGCCTTCTCGCGACGCATTGCGCCCGAGCTTTGCCAGAAACTTCCCGCCCCCGAAAATGAGAGGGCGCAGGGAAGACCGGGTGCGCGCTGCACCCGCGGTCTCGTGTGCGGTTAGCACAAAACAAATGCACACGAGCATACAGGGCAGCGGAGAACACCCGGCCTTCCCTGCGCAATGGCTTTACGGCTTATGCCGTGATCTCCCCGGAGACGAGTTCTGGGTTGACTCCGTCGCTATCGTTTCCGCTCACGCTTCTCCGACAGCTTGACACCTGCAACGGGTGCCAGGACCACACGGTTTTGCCGTACGCTTATCCACGCCATCGTCGAGGCGTAAACCAGCGTCCACCGCAACCCGCCCAACGTCCGTGACGACGGCCGACGCCCTTCTGAGTAGGACGGGATGGCGATAGATGCGCACTGATTTGGGTCGGCCGACAACAGAAATATTTTTGATTTACAGAAATTTTCTGCTTGACACGATTTCTGTAAACCAGAACTGATTTGCCCGGCTTCGCGCCGATTTGCCGCGCGTTCTCCGTTCCCTCTCCCCTTGCGGGAGAGGGTTAGCATCATCGGGACTGCCCGTGTGAACCCCTCTCCCCAGCCCTAAGAGCGAGCTTCGCTCGTCTCGACCCCGCAAGGAGGGAGGGAGCCGACCATGCGTGTCGCGCGAGCTTGAGCATCATTGCGCGCCGCGATCCACTTCACACCCCCGCCTGTTCCCCAGGGAACAGCGCCGGCCGGCAGACCCTGCGATGTTCCCGGTCACAGGCAAGCCCATTCTGGGCGGCCGGCACAGAGGGAACACGACGATGATTTATCCTTGGAAACCATTCAACAAGCTGGATTACGCCGAACAACAATCCGAACTGACCCAGGACGATGCGCGCGACGGCTTTCAGAACCTGGGCGGCAACAGCAACTTTCACTTCCAGCTGACGGGGACTGCCCCCAAGCTCGTCAACGGCCAGGGCGGCAACGACACCATCATCCTGGACGGCAACTCCGCCGACAAGGTGTTCGGCGGCTCCGGCGACGACACGATCGACGGCGGCGCAGGCGACGACAATCTGAACGGCCAGTCGGGCGAGGACCACATCTTCGGCGGCGCCGGCGCGGACCGCATCAGCGGCGGCAGCGACAACGACTATCTGGTCGGCGACAATGACGCGGTCGCGTCCAACCTGCATGGCATCGACACGATGTTCGGCGGCAGCGGCGAAGACACGCTCTACGGCGGCGGCAAGGCCGATGTGATGTCGGGCGGCACGGGCAACGACAACTTCGTCTACTTCGTCGGCCTCGGCGCTGAGAACGAGAGCGCGGTCGGCGCCGCGGACCGCATCACCGACTTCCAGGTCGGCGACAAGATCGACGTCTCCTTCATGGACGCCGACGGCAATTCCGCCAACGGCAACAGCCAGTTCACCTTCTCGTCCAGCGGTGCGACCACCCAGGCCGGCAAGTTCTGGTTCGAGACCCACGACGACGGCCAGCACGTGTTCTTCAACATCAACGGCGGCGCGGCCGACATGGAGATCATTTCGACGAACAGCCACCAGTTCACGACGGCGGATTTCTTGCTGTGAGCCGAGATCGTTCGGTGCAGTGAGTGCTGAATGCGACGGCATGGACCGCCAGCTTTCACGGGCTGGCGGTCTATGCTTCCCAGTTCGCCACCAACAGTCCTGGCACGCGCGCGAACTCGCGGGCGTTCGCCGTCACCAAGGTAGCGCCATGGCGGCGCGCTTGCGCGGCAATCAGAATGTCGTAGTGGCCGATCGGGGTGCCTGCCTTTTCAAGGTCGGCGCGGATATCGCCGGCATGCATGGCATCTTCCGGCTCGAACGGGAGAAGATCGATGCCCAGCCCAAGAAATCGTTCAAGCAAGTATTCGTTGTGCTCACGCCGGTCGCTCTTGGCGAATCCGTAGCGCATTTCGAATAACGCGATGACCGGCAACCCTATTGGCGTGCCCCCGCGCATCTGTTCTCCAACGCGGTGACGAAACGACGAATTGCGTCCGCTCACGATCCCGATGACGATGTTGGTGTCGAGGCAAATCATTCGTCGACGAAGATGCGTGGGTCGGGTTCGACCGGCGGATCGTCCGGGACTCCGTCCGGCAGAAAGTCCCGCGCACCAAGCGCGTCGAGCTCAGCCCAGAATTGATCGAGATCGATAGGCTGCTTTTTCAACGGCTCAAGGATGACCTTGTCACCGACCTTGCTGACCTGCACCTCGGTGCCCTCGAAGCGGAATTCCTTCGGCAGGCGCACCGCCTGGCTGCGGCCATGCATGAACAGCTTCGCGGTCGATTGTATGAGCGGTTTGGTGGGTGAATTCATGATCCGCCCTCCTTCGGTAATTGGTAGATACCATTGGTATACATCAAGGCCAACGAACCGTCAATTCCTGATGGAAACCTGAAGACCGTCGAGGAGTTCATGCAGCCGATCGGACTGACGCAAGGCGCGCTGGCTGAGGGCATGGGCGTGCAACGCAAGCACGTCAACGAGTTGTGCAACGATCGTCGCAACGTGACCGCGGCGACCGCGCTCATTCTCGCCCGCGTGTTCGGCAACCGTGCGGATTTCTGGCTCAATGTGCAGCGGCGAAGCGATCTATGAGAAGCGATGCATTCACCACTGGAGCGCAAGCGGATTGAACGAGCGCGACCTCTGACGAAAGCGGCGTGAGCCCCGCCGTTAGCCGTCCACCTACCCCAACCCCGCCCGTCTAAACCCCTCCAGGTAATGCTCCCGCTCCACCTCATGCTCATACGGCATTTCGGTCGACAGCCAGGCCAGCGAGATATTGGGCTGCACGTTCCGCAGCCCCTCCAGCGCGGCTGATGCCGCTTGGGTGAAGCCGGACATGCCCAGCGACGCCGTCAGCACGCGGTGGGCGCCGACGAAATCGGGGCGCTGGCGCAGGGCTTCGCGGGAGAGGCGGATCGCCTCCTCGTAGTTGCGGCCGACATACTGGCAATAGGCGGCGACGCCGCAATAGATGCCGGCAAAGGGATCGCGCGGGGAAAAGCGCAGCGCCTGCCGGGCGGCGGCGTCGCCGTCCTGCCAGCGCCCGCGATAGGACAGCGCCACGCCATAGATGCCGCGCGCCGGCGAAAAATTCGGATTGAGCCGCAGCGCCAGCTCGAACTCGGCGATGCAATCGTCAAAGCGGCGGTTGAACAGATAGACGCTCGCCAGCGCATAATGCGCCCACGCATCCTCAGAGTCGGCGCGGATCGCCGCCAACGCGGCGCGTTCCGCCGCCCGCACCGCCGTCGGCATGTCCTCCCAGCCCATATGGGCCGCGAACGTATGGCAGGCGGCGAGCAGGCTGAGCGCCTGGCCGTAGTGGGGATCGACCGCGATGGCTTTTTCGAGCAGCGCCTGCGCCACCAGATTGTCCGATCGCGTCACCCGCCAGTAATGCGACAGCGCGCGCATGACGAGATCCCAGGCGTCCATATTGTCGGGCGTCTTGCGCTGGCTGCGGAAATTCTCGGCGGCGTAAAGCTGCGGCTCGATCGCGGCGACCACGGCCTGCGTGATCTCGTCCTGCACCGCGAACACGTCGGCGAGGTTGCGGTCGTAGCGCTCGGCCCACAGATGACTGCCGGTCACGACATCGTTGAGCTGCGCGGTGATGCGCACATGGTCGCCATCCTTGCGCACCGAGCCTTCGACGACATAGCCGACGCCGAGCTCCTCGCCGATCTGCTTCAGATGCACCTGACGGCCGCGATAGACGAAAGAGGAGTTGCGGGCGATGACATAGAACCAGCGCAGCTTTGACAGCGCGGTGATGATGTCTTCACTGATGCCTTCGGAAAAATATTCCTGCTCGGGCTCGCCGGAGATGTTTGTGAACGGCAGCACGGCGATCGCGGGGCGGTCGAGCGGCGGCAGGGAGATGTGCGCGGGCTCGGGCGGGCGCGCCAGGGATGCAGGGGTCGCGCTTTGCGGCGCAAGGGCGCCGCTGAGCGCGGGTCGCGGTGCAAGTGCACCGCTGCTGACATCTCCAACAAAACGAAAACCCTTGCGCGCGATGGTGCGGATCAGCGCCTGGTCCTTGCCGCTGTCGCCGATGGCGGTGCGCGCGGCGTTAATGCGGCTGGTCAGCGTGGATTCGGAGACGATGCGGCCGTGCCAGATGCTCTCGATCAGATCGTCCTTGGTAACGACGTGGTCGCGGTGCTCGACCAGGTACATCAGGAGATCGAACACCTGCGGCTCGACTGCGACAATTTGGCCATCGCGGGTCAATTCGCGCACGGCGCTGTCGAGCACATGGTTTGAGAAGTGAAATTGCACGCGAGGATCCCCGTGACCGTTTGATCGGGCCCGCTTGTCGCCCGGTTCTGCCGGGTTTTGCTGGCGGGGCCGCTCAATTAGCGCGCTCAAATCAGCCATGACGTGTTTTACCTCACAGATGCCTGCCTCACAGAAAAATCAGGGTGGCCTCAAGGCAAAATCAGCCCCGTCTCAGAGTCTTTAGGTCCTCGGAACGGCATGTTCGGTTCATCGCGGCCCGCATTGCGGCCGCATGACCCGGAGGAACACCGCATGGCCACCCCAGCTACCGCTACCGCCGCCACCCCCGCCCCGACCATGATGCCCGCTCCCGATCTGGCCGCGCTGAAGACCAGGCAGCAGGCGGCGTGGTCGTCAGGCAATTACGCCATCGTCGGTTCCACGCTGCAGATCGTCGGCGAGCAGCTGTGCGAGGCGCTGGATCTCAAAGCCGGCTCGAAGGTGCTGGATGTCGCCGCCGGCAACGGCATGGCCTCGCTCGCGGCCGCGCGCCGCTGGTGCGAGGTGACCTCGACCGATTACGTGCCGGCGCTTCTGGAGCGCGGCCGGGCGCGCGCCAATGCCGAAGGCATGACGATGGAGTTTCGCGAGGCCGACGCGGAGAACCTCCCCTTCGACAACAACTCTTTTGAAGTCGTGCTGTCGACCTTCGGCGTGATGTTCACGCCGCACCAGGACAAGGCGGCCGCTGAATTGTTGCGCGTGTGCAAGCCGAAGGGCCAGATCGGCCTCGCCAACTGGACGCCGGACGGTTTTATCGGCCAGGTGTTCAAGACGCTCGGCAAGCATCTGCCGCCGCCCGCGGGCGCGAAATCGCCGGCGATGTGGGGCACGCGCGCACGGCTCACCGAGATGTTCGATGCCGGCGCGGCCTCGATCAAAGCCGAGTCGCGGTTGTTCAATTTCCGCTACCGCTCGGCCGAACATTTCCTCGACGTGTTCAAGACCTTCTACGGCCCGGTGCTGAAAGCGTTCGCGGCGCTGGAGCCGGCGAAGCAGGAAGAGCTGCACAACGACCTGCACGCCCTGATCGTCCGCATGAACCGCGCCAGCAACGGCACCATGGTGGTGCCGAGCGAGTATCTGGAAGTGGTGATCACGAAGCGATGACGCTGCACGTCCACACACCACCAACGTTGTCATGCCCGGGCTTGACCCGGGCATCCATCCCTCTTCGCAAGAGTCCTTCGAAGAAGATGGATGGCCGGGTCGAGCCCGGCCATGACGGAGAGAAAGTCATTTCCGAAACGAACACACAGGATTGCTCCGATGAACATTTTGACTCCAATCTCTTCACGACAAAACGCCACCGCTTGCGTCGTCGCGTTGCATTGCTCGCTCGGTTCGGGACGCCAGTGGACAAAACTCGGCGCCGAATTTGGGCCAGGCACAAAACTGATCGCGCCCGATCTGATCGGCTATGGCAGTAAGGCCTGCACGTTCGACCTGCCGCTGACACTGGCGCAGGAAGTGGCGTGCCTGCGCGAGACGCTCGATCAGGCCAATGGCTCGATCCATCTGGTCGGCCATTCCTATGGCGGCGCCATCGCGTTCAAGATCGCGACCGACCCGGCGTATGAGCATCGCATCCGCAGTCTGACGCTGATCGAGCCGGTGCTGCCGACGCTGCTGCGCGAAAGCGCGCCGGACCGGCGGCTGCACGACCAGTTCGCTGATCTGGCCACCGAGGTGCGCCACGATATCTGGAACGGGTCAGTGCTGGAGGCGATCGACAAGTTTTCCGAGTTCTGGTGCGGCTCCGGCCCGCGCGAGGAACTGCCTGTGGCCGCGCGCATCCGCATGATCGAGCATGCCGAACGGCTGCCGTACGATTTCGCCGCCGCCTTCGCCGAAGAGAATGTGACGATGGCGGCGGCCTCGTTGCGGGTGCCGACGCTGCTGTTGTCCGGCGGGCAATCGCCGAACCTGACTCAGCGCATCGTCCGCCGGCTGGCCGCTGACATCGACGGCGCCGAACTGCGCCATCTGCCGGATGCCGGGCATATGCTCGCGATGACCCATGCCTGCATCATCAACCCTGTGATCGCGGCCCATATCGCCCGCGCCGATGAACTTGCCGGCGTGCCACTGGCGGCCGGCCAGCCGGCGGCGAAGCTGGTCAGCCTGGCAGGCGGTTGAGCCGCGGTTTGGGCCTCCTTGGTGGTCTTCTTGCCGCTTGGCGCGCCGGTCGGGCATCTGGTATCCATTTCTGGTATTTATGGGCCCGAAACTGGAAATGAAACGCCGATGATCACCGCGCGCGACCTCAAGCTGCCTGCCCTGATGCTTGCGGGGGCGCTCAGCCTGGCCGCGCCGCCGGCGTTTGCCGCCGACGAGGAAACGGCGCCAAAGGGCGCGGCGGTGACCGTGTTCAAGGCCGCGAAATCCTGCTTCGGCAACAATGTCGAGGTGTCCGGCACCATCATCGCGCGCGAGGAAACGCAGGTGCGGCCCGAGCGCATGGGGCTGAAGGTCGCCGAAGTGCTGATCGATGCCGGCGATACCGTCACCGCGGGCCAGACGCTGGCCCGGCTGACGCTGCCCGAAGGCGGCACGGTGCTGGTGCAGGCGCCCGTCGCCGGGCTGGTTTCGGCCTCGACCGCCGCGGTCGGCGCCATGGCGTCCGGCAAGGGCGAGGCGCTGTTTTCGATCATCGCCCGCAGCGAATTCGACCTGGTCGGGCTGGTGCCGACCCGCGACATCGCAAAACTTCAGATCAACCAGAGCGCACGGATCAAGGTGATCGGCGCCGGCGAAGTCGATGGCAGGGTGCGTCGGCTGTCGACCACGGTCGAGCCCAACAGCCAGCTCGCCCAGGTGTTCATCGCCGTCACCACCAACCGCCGGCTTCTGGTCAATTCTTCCGGACGGGCGCAGATCAAGACCGGTCAGAGCTGCGGCATCTCGGTGCCGCTGACCGCGATCCTCTATGGCAATGCCGGCACCGTGGTGCAGGTGGTGAAGCGCCAGCGCGTCGAGACCCGGCGGGTCGAAACCGGATTGATGCAGCAGGGCCAGGTCGAGATCCGCGAGGGCATCGTCGAAGGCGATATCGTGGTCGCCCGCGCCGGCGCCCTGCTGCGGGAAGGCGATCCGGTGCGCCCGGTGATGGTAGCCGCGGACGCGAAGTGACGGCATTAGCCGTCATGGCCGGGCTTGACCCGGCCATCCATCGATCTTGAGAGATATTTTGCTTGATGGATGCGCGGGTCAAGCCCGCGCATGACGAGGGGTACTTACCCGCCGATGCTGACGTCTTCGAGCAGCGAGGACGACACCGAGGGAACCTGCTCGCCTTCGCTGGCGCGGGAGATCGTCACGCGGGTTTTGTTGAACGCCGTTTCGAGGCCCGCTTGCGCGGCGAGGTTATTGAGCAGCTCAGACATCAGCACGCTGTACTGGCCCTTGGAATCGTCGGCCACCTTGCCCGGCGTCGCCGAGGTCAGGATCAGCGCGTTTTCGGGGGCCGAGATCGGCGCCAGGCCGTGGGAGTAGGAACGGAAACGGCGCTCATAGGGGTTGCGGCGCGAGGCGTCGACCACGACGAGTTTAACCTTGGCGCCCTGCTCCTTCATCGTGTCGAGCACGGACTCGATGCTGACGCCGTCGCGGCGGACATCGGCTTCCTTCCAGATCGCGGCATCGACCGGGATCATGTAGCTCTGGCGGCCGACCTGGACGCCGTAGCCGCCGAAGAACAGCATCACCACGCTGTCGGGCTTGATCTTGGACTTGAGCCGGCCGATGGCGCGGGCCATGTCGTCCTTGGTGGCGTCTTCCACCACGTCGACGTCAAAGCCCTTGCCGCGCAACGCCGAGGTGAGGCCGCGGGCGTCATTGATCGGCTGCGCCAATGGTGCCGAGGCGTCGGGATAGTGGCCGTTGCCGATGACCAGTGCGACGCGGGAAGTCTTGGTGGCGACGTCGGAATTCTGTTCGGTCGCGATCGCCTTGGCAACATCGAGCGAACGCTTGTTGAGCGCAGCATGGGCGCCGATCGCCAGTGACACCAGGCCGACCAAAGCGGCGGCCACGGTGACCGAGCGGCGAGAGATGCTTGGCTTGCTACCGTCCATTGTTTCAATTCCCAATCGTTGACCAGGGCGCGCCAAGTTAGTCGCGCCAGTGCCGTTTAGGTTTGAGGGGTTGCGAATTGGTGTGCCGTCGAATTGTGGCAATTTGCGGCACCGCAACAAAGAAACCCTTAACCCGCACGGCCATTGCGGGCAACCTCCTTTGGCGCATGACGTTCCCCAAGAGAATGATGGTACCAAATCGGGAGCATTTTCTGTGACATCAGTCACATTTGTATTTCCCGCTGATTTGTATCATTTTCAATGGCTTGCAGGCCGGCGGTAGATTCGACGGCCCTCGGTTCACGGTTCCGGCGAAAAGAGACTGCATGGGCTTTCAATATTTCGCCGGCGCCGCCTACCGCGCGCTGACCGCCCGCAAGGACGGTCCGTCGCTGTACGACGTCTGCGATCCGCTGCTGCTGAACTATGCCGGCGGCGACCCTCATCTTGGAAAATTCTATCGGACCGCGCTCGGCAACCCCGCGCTGCGGCCGCTGCTGCGCCGTACCGGATTGCCGCAACTTCGCGACGAAGGCCGGCTGCAGTCGCTGCGTGAGGCACTGACCCGCGCCCGCGACGACGACGCGCCGGACTGGGAAGCGGTAGGTCAACCCATCGCCGAACTGATGGCGACGATCGATGTCCGCCACCCAAAGCCGGCGCCGGCCGTGTCGCCTGCAAAAGCGCCTGACCTTGCCGAGATCGAGCGCGTGATCCGGACCTGCGGCGCGCAACTGCTACGCTCGTTTGCCAAAAACGGCTTCATCCCGACCTATGCCGCGTTCAACCTGCTCGGCGATGCCGACATGGGCGGGCGCGAAATGCTGATGGCGCTAACCGGGCTCAATTCGCGCGGCTACAAGAACTCGACCCTGCTGTTCAGCCTGGCGCGGATCTTCATCGCGCATTCGCCGGCCCGCGCGCTGATCAATCCGCCCTGGACCGGTATCGCCGAGCCGATGTGGGAGCCAATGCAGATCCGGCACCGCTCGGCCTATTACGACGCCTTCTTCACCGAGGCGCTGCTCAGCTTTGTCGAAACCGGCCTCGCCTCCGGGGACCAGACGGCGGCATCGCGCTGCGCCATTTCGGAGATGGTCGATTTTTGCCTCGCCACCAGCGCCGAGGAAGTGCCCTCGCATGACGGCTCCACCGTGCGCGTCATCACCGCGCTGGCGCCGCTGCCGCATCCGCGGTTTTCAAAATTCTTTTCCCAGATCAAGCAGGATCTCGGCTTCGGCATCTACGTGCCGGACTGCGACACCACCGCCTGCTCATTCTCGGCGGCGACGCAGGCAGGCTCGACCGATCCGATCCTCGATCAGCCGCTTTTGGATTTCTACGCCGGCTATCAGGTCCGCAGCGGCGCCAACGAGCCGCGCGTGACGGTGCCGCTGAACGACAACGTCGAGTACGAGGGCGGCGTCGTGACATGGATCGACAACCTCGCCGGCGACCGGCCCTACGGCAACGACCTCGACCCGACGCTCAATCTCGACATCCTCGAGGTCAGCTTCCGCAACCTTGCGCGCTGGAAGATCATCGAGACGCCCTCACGGCTGGAGACGGTTCATCGCATCATCGGCTTCCAGAAGCGGCTGGTGGAAAGCGGCGCGTTTTCCAATCCGCGCTCGCATATCTATTATCTGCCGGAGCTCTATTGCGCCTATTTCGGCCGCTGCTATGCGGCCTTCATCGCGCTGCCGCCGGCGGCGCGGCTGGCGATCGATCCCGAAAACACCTTCGACTTCATCCGCGGCCGCGTGCTGGCCTATGTCGAGGGCGAGTTGATCACCCACGAGATGAACGCCTTCGATGCGGCGCTGGCCCTGATGGCGCTCGCGCATCTCGGCGCTGACGCGTCGAGCTTCACGCCTGCGCTGCATTGCATCGTCGCCGGTGTCGGCGAAGGCGGCCGCCACGGACCCTACAAGGCGTATGAGTGGAACAAGATGAAGACCCCGACACGCATCCTGGTCGGTGGCCCCGAGGTGACCTCGGCCTTCGTGCTGATGGGGCTGGCGCTGGCGCGAGGGGTGATGATGCGGGGAAAAAGCGCGTAGCAGCGCATATCCCACGAAAGAGGGATATGCGGCACGACGCAAACTCGTAAGCTGAGACGAGTCGAAAGCGCCGATTTCTGACGGGAAGTTGAAAGCCATGCGGCCCCAGAGCACTGGCAAGCCGGCCTCAATGTCCGCACAATCCGCGCAATTGTCATCAATATTTTCGCGCCGGGATTGCCGATGAATTTGCAGACGCTGAAATCAAAGACCTGGCTTTGCGTCGCTCTGACGTTGTTGCTGCCCACGATGGCGCACGCCGCCGACATCACCGGCGTCCCGAAAATCCGCCAAGGCGACCAGCTTCAGATCGGCAATACCCGCATTCGGCTCGGTGGCATCGACGCGCCGGCGGTGGACCAGCTCTGCCTCAACAACAAGGGCGAACGCTGGACCTGCGGCGTCGCCGCGCGTGACGAACTGATCAAGCATTTTGGCAACAAGAGCTGGACCTGCCGTACCCGCAGCGTCGATCGTCGCGGCCGCACCGTGGCGCGATGCGAGGTCGGCGGCGAGGACGTCCAGAAATGGATGGTCGCCAACGGCTGGGCGCTGGCGTTCACGCGGATTTCCCGCGACTATGAGGCGGATGAAAAGGCGGCGCGCGAGGCCAAGGCCGGCATGTGGCAGGGCGCGTTCATCGCGCCGTGGGACTGGCGCGCCCGCAACAAGAAGACCGCCATTCTCGGCGCCGCCAAACCGCCCGAGAACGCCATCACCATCCTATTGGCATCGGCCTCCGGCTCGGTCGCGCCGTCGCCCGACTGCACCATCAAGGGCAACGTCAATCGTTCCGGCGAGTGCATTTTCCACCAACCCACCAGCCGCTGGTATGCGAAGATCGAAATGAAGATCAGCAAGGGCACGCGCTGGTTCTGCTCGGTCGAAGAGGCCGAAGCCGCGGGTTGCCGCGAGACCAGACGTTAGCTTCTTACCTCGTCCCGCTTGCGGGAAAGGTCGACGCGAAGCGTCGGGTGAGGGGGTACAGGTGTTTCCGATGATCACTGAGCTTGCGGATACAGCCCCTCACCCCGACCCTCTCCCCGCAAAGTGCGGGGAGAGGGAGAAGTGCTGCGATTGAACGAGCAACGCTGTGGCGCGCACACAAGTTGATGGACCACTGCCAAAACATCGCGGCGGGCTGCGCCGCGCGGTTACGCTCATCCTGTTCATCCTTTGCGGCTATGGCTTGCTCGCCTATCTGGTCCTGCCCGGGCTGTGGACGCATTATGAGCATCAGAAAGGGCTTGCGGATCTGCCGATGGTGACGCGCACGGGACAAGGCATTCCCGGCGACCCGATGAATGTCGGCCTGATCGGCGATCAGCGCGACGTGATCTGCGCGATGCATCAGGCCGGCTGGTATCCGGCCGATCCGATCACGCTGAAATCATCGATCGAGATCATAGGCAGCGTGCTGCTCGACCGCCCCTACAAGGATGCGCCGGTCAGCAATCTCTATTATCAGGAACGCCGCGAGGATCTGGCTTACGAAAAACCGATCGGCGCCAGCGCCGATCGCCGCAACCACGTGCGCTACTGGAAGGTGCTGGACCAGGGCGAGGAAAAACGCCCGGTGTGGCTCGGCGCGGCGACGCAAGATCGCGGCGTCGGCGTCAGCCGATACACCGGCGCGGTGACGCACCACATCAGCGCCGATCTCGACGCCGAGCGCGCGCGGCTTAGCGCCGACCTGGAGAACGCCGGCATGGTGACGGCGAAATATCAGGTGACCGGCATCGGCCCGACCATTGCGGGCTATAATGGCGGCGGCGACCTCTATTACACCGACGGCGAGATCTGGGTGCTGCGGCTGGTCGAGGCGTGCCGGAAGCGCGACGGCCCGGCGGTGACGATCCCGAGCCCGCCGGCGACCGAGCTGAAGGATCAGATCTGGCATGCGATCGCGGGGGCAATGGGAAAATAGCCAATGGCTGTCGTCCCGACCCCCCGTGCGCAATTGCGCACTAGGCCGGGACGACGAGATAGAAGGGTGCGGCCATTGCACGGAGCAGCAAGGCCTTCCTCGGAGCAATCCATTCCCTATTTGTGATTCTGGATTGCTTCGCTGCGCTCGCAATGACGGTTTCAATCGATTATTGTCATGCTCCAGTCCTACCAAACCTCGGGCGCCTTGATTCCGCGTTCCACCGATAAGGAATAAGAAAAATGACCGTTCGCGCGGGCCGGGAATTTCTGGCCATCCCCGGACCCACCACCATGCCCGACGAAGTGCTTCAGGCGATGCACCGTCCAGCGCTCGATATTTATTCCAAAGAGATGCTGGACCTGACGCACGGCCTGCTCGGCGATCTCTCAAAACTGTTCGCGACCAAGGGCCACTCCTACATCTACATCGCCAATGGCCATGGCGCGTGGGAAGCGACGCTCTCCAACGTGCTGTCGCGGGGCGACAAGGTGCTGGTGCTGGAAAGCGGCCGCTTCGCGATCGGCTGGGGCAATGCCGCGGCCGCGATGGGCGCCGAGGTCGAGGTGCTGAAAGGCGACTGGCGCCGCGCGATCCGCCCGGCCGAGGTCGAGGCGCGCCTCAAGCTGGACAAGGAGCACAAGATCAAGGCTATCGTCGCCGTGCAGATCGATACCGCTTCGGGCGCCCATAACGACGTCGAAGCGATCGGCAAGGCGATCAAGGCGTCGGGCCATCCCGCGCTCTTCATGGTCGACACGGTTGCCTCGCTCGGCTGCGTACCGTTCGAGATGGACGCCTGGGGCATCGATGTCGCGATGTCCGGTTCGCAGAAGGGCCTGATGACGCCTCCGGGCCTCGGCTTCGTCGCCGCCAACGACCGCGCTCGCGAGGTGCACAAGAAGGCAAACCTGCGCACGCCCTATTGGGACTGGACCGAGCGCGATGGCAGCGAGCATTACCGCAAATATGCCGGCACGGCGCCGGTGCATCTCCTGTTCGCGCTGCGCAAGGCGATCGACATGCTCCACGCCGAAGGCCTGGAAAATGCCTTCCTGCGCCACCGGCTGCTCGCCGAAGCGGTTCGCCGCGCGGTCGCGGTCTGGGCCGAGGGTCAGGTCATCGGCTTCAACATTGCGGAAGCAAACGAGCGCTCCAACACCGTGACGACGGTGACGGTGAACGGCCATGACCCCGCCGCGCTGCAGC
This sequence comes from Bradyrhizobium sp. AUGA SZCCT0169, assembly GCF_018130085.1. Lineage (NCBI taxonomy): Bacteria > Pseudomonadati > Pseudomonadota > Alphaproteobacteria > Hyphomicrobiales > Nitrobacteraceae > Bradyrhizobium > Bradyrhizobium sp. AUGA SZCCT0169. The sequence goes on from NZ_JAFCMC010000042.1 coordinate 46,018, forward strand.
GCTATTGCAAGGAAAAATGCGGCGTGGTGCTTGGGACCGGCATTGGTGACCTCTCCGGCCAGGCATTCCGCATCGCGCATATGGGCCACGTCAATGCACCGATGATCCTGGGCACGCTCGGCGTCATCGAAGTCGGCCTCAACGCCCTCAACATCCCCCACGGCAAGGGCGGAACCGAAGCCGCGATCGAATGGCTCGGCGAAAGCGTGAGCGCGTGAGAAACGCTTTATAATATCCAACACACCGTCATGCCGGCCGAAGCGGTCTGCCTTGCGCAGACCGCGTAAACTTGTCTGCGATGCCGGGCCTCCACGTCTTGGCTTTCACCTAAAGCACGAAAGACGTGGATGGCCGGGACAAGTATACGGCCCGGAGAGATGGGTAACCGGGTGTTCGGAGACATGGGTAACGGGTTCCGATATAATGCCCAACAGCCAATTGCCGGGCTTGACCCGGCAATCCATCCGCTTGAGGAAGGCTTTCTTTTTGATGGATGCGCGTTTCCTTGGCGCGAAGACGCGCTTCGCGCTTTGGCCCGCGCATGACAACAGCGCAAGTGGCAATACCGACTGAAACGAGGATCGCTTGACCCAATCGACGACCAAAGGCCGTTCACCGCAGGCGCCGGTGGCGCCGCGCCGCCCGCATTCGTTCACCACCCATGGCATCACGGTGAGCGACGATTATGCGTGGCTCAAGGACGCCAAGTGGCAGGAGGTGCTGCGCGACCCCTCGATCCTCGACGCCGACATCAGGCAATACCTGGAAAGCGAAAACGACTACACCGAGAGCCTGCTCGGCCACACCTCGCCGCTGCAGAAGAAGCTGGTCGCGGAGATGCGCGGACGCATCAAGGAAGACGATTCCAGCGTGCCGTCGCCGGACGGCCCGTTCGCTTACCTGCGCAAATTCCGCGAGGGCGGCCAGCACGAGATGTTCGGCCGTACCCCGCGCGATGGCGGCGACGTGCAAATTGTGCTCGACGGCGACGCGCTGGCGGCATCCCACAGCTATTTCAAGTTCGGCGGCGCGCGGCATTCGCCTGACCATAAATTGCAGGCGTGGAGCGCCGACACCAAGGGTTCGGAATATTTCTCGATCCGTGTGCGCGACTGGGCCAACGGTAAGGACTCTGACGACCTCGTCGAGGAGACCGATGGCGGCGTGGTCTGGAGCACGGACGGACAAAGCTTCTTCTACGTCAAGCTCGACGACAACCACCGGCCGATGCAGGTGTGGCGGCATCGCCTCGGCACCCGGCAGGCGGACGATACGCTGGTCTATGAGGAACAGGATTCCGGCTGGTTCACCCATCTGCATGAAAGCTCCAGCGGGCGGTTTTGCGTGATCGCCGGCGGCGACCATGAAACGTCCGAGCAGCGCCTGATCGATCTGGCGCATCCCGACGCGCCGCCGCGGCTGGTCGCCGCGCGCGAGGAAGGCGTGCAGTATTCGATCGCCGACCGCGGCGACGAGCTGTTCATCCTCACCAACGCCGATGACGCGATCGACTTCAAGGTGATGACCGCGCCGCTGGCGGCGCCGGAGCGCGCCAACTGGCGCGATTTGATCCCGCATCGCGAGGGCATCTATGTGCTCGATGTCGAGCTTTACGCCGGCCACATGGTGCGACTGGAGCGTGCCAACGCCCTGCCCGCGATCATCATCCGCGATCTCACGTCAGGCGAAGAACACGCCATCGCCTTCGATGAAGCGGCCTATTCGCTCGACACCATGGGTGGCTATGAATTCGAAACCACGAATTTGAGGTTTTCCTATTCGTCGATGACGACGCCGTCGGAAGTCTATGATTACGATATGGCGACGCGAACGAGAGTGCTGCGCAAGCGGCAGGAGATCCCCTCCGGTCACAACCCGGCCGACTACGTCACCACCCGCATCATGGCGGCGGCGCATGACGGCGCGAAGGTGCCGGTCTCGATCCTGCATCGCAAGGATCTCGTGCGCGACGGCCGCGCGCCGCTGCTGCTGTACGGCTACGGCTCCTACGGCATGGCGATGCCGGCCTCGTTCGCGGCCAACCGGCTGTCGCTGGTCGATCGCGGCTTTGTCTATGCGATCGCGCATATCAGGGGCGGCGCCGACAAGGGCTGGGGCTGGTACCTCGACGGCAAGCGCGAAAAGAAAACCAACACGTTCGACGATTTTGCCGCGGCGGGCCGCGCGTTGATCGAGGCCAAATACACCAGCGCAAAGCGCATCGTCGGCCATGGCGGCAGCGCCGGCGGCATGCTGATGGGCGCGGTCGCCAACCGCGCCGGCGAATTGTTCGCCGGCATCGTCGCGGAAGTGCCGTTCGTCGACGTGCTGAATACGATGCTCGACGACACGCTGCCGCTGACGCCGCCGGAATGGCCGGAATGGGGCAACCCGATCGAGAGCGAAAAGGATTTCCGCACCATCCTGTCCTATTCGCCCTACGACAACATCGAAGCCAAGGACTATCCGCTGATCCTCGCGATGGGCGGGCTGACCGATCCGCGCGTCACCTATTGGGAGCCGGCAAAGTGGATCGCGCGGTTGCGCGCGACGATGGTCGGCGGCGGGCCGGTGCTATTGCGCACCAACATGGGCGCCGGCCATGGCGGCGCGTCGGGGCGCTTCAACCGGCTCGACGAGGTCGCGATCGCCTATGCGTTCGCGTTGTGGGCGGTGGGATTGGCCGAGAGGGCGGAGGTATAACCTTCTCCCCGCGTTTGCAGCGTCAGACCGTCGCCAGACCAGGTGGCGGCGGCCACGTGCGCAGCGCCATCTCGGCGATCTTGCGCACTTGCTCCCGCGTGGTTCCACCCGCCGCCTGCACCGCCATGCCCTGCAGGATCGCGGAGAGATAGGCCGCGAGATCGGCGGCGTCGGATCCCTGAGGCAGCTCGCCTTCGGCGATCGCCCGCTCGAAGCGCTCGCGCAAATCCTGTTCGCCTTTGGCGCGGCGCGACACCAGTTCCTGCTTGATGGATTCGGCGGCATCGCCGCAGGTCAGCGCGCCCTGGACCGCCAGACATCCCGGCGGATGGTCGGGACCCGTGACAGCGTCGGCGCTTTCATACAACAGGTGCTCCACCACGGCGCGTATGGTTGGCTTGGCCAGCGCGACCTGGAAGTAACCGCCGGGACCATCGACATAGCGATCCAGCGCCTTGCGAAACAGCTCTTCCTTGTTGCCGAAGGCTGAATAGAGGCTCGGCTTGGTGATCCCCATGGTTTCGGTGAGGTCCGCGATCGACGCGCCTTCATAGCCTTTGCTCCAGAACACCTGGAGCGCCAGGTCGAGCGCCTTGTCGACATCGAATTCGCGGGGCCGTCCCATGGCCATGATGGGGTCCTCCTCCAATTTCCTACCGATCGTTAGATAAGTGACTTGACAGGGGATGTCGATGGCCCATCTATACCGAGCGTTATGAATGTGTGCGCTGCAACGTAGACGTGGATCGGGTGTCGTACCTGCTCCCGCCTGTTTCAAATCGGGGAACAGCGCCGAATGTCTGGGGTCATCATGAAAAATATTATCAAAAACAAACGTTTGGTTGGAACCGGGCTGGTTCTGGCCGCCCTGGCTATCGCCGCCGGCGCGACCTTCCTGGGCGGCCGAGGTGGCAGCGCGCAGGCCGTGGCGGCCGCAGCCGCGCCGACGGCCCTGCCGGTCTCGGTCTCCGTCGTGGCACCCCGGCAGACCGTGCCCTGGGACGAGTTTTCCGGCCGGCTTGAGGCCGTCGAGCGGGTCGAAATCCGTTCCCGCGTCGCAGGCGCTATCCAGCAAATCCACTTTACAGAGGGTGCGCTGGTCAAACAGGGAGACCTGTTGATCCAGATCGATCCGTCGCTGTATGCGGCCGATGTGGCGCGCGCCGAAGGCCAGGTCGCCGCGGCCAAGGCGCGCCTGATCCTCACCAGGAGCGATTTCGAGCGCGGCCAGCAATTGACGGATTCGCGCACGATCTCGCAGCGGGATTTTGACGGTCGCGTCAACGCCTACCGCGAAGCCGAAGCCAATCTGAAGGCGGCCGAGGCGACGCTGCAAACGGCACAACTCAATCTCGGTTACACCGAAGTGCGGGCGCCGGTCGCCGGGCGGGTCGGCAAGCTCGAGATTACCGTCGGCAATCTGATCGCCGCCGGACCTGGTACGCCGGTGCTGACCACGCTGGTCTCGGTCAATCCGATTTACGCCAGCTTCAATGCCGACGAGCAGGTGGTGACGCGCGCGTTGCGTACGCTGGCGAATGAATCGACGCCATCAGAGATCGGACGCATCCCGGTGCAGATGGGGACCGGCACATCCGACGGCATGCCGTACAAGGGAAAGATGCAGCTGATCGACAACCAGGTCGACGCGCGTAGCGGCACGGTGCGCGTTCGCGCGGTGTTCGACAACGCCGACGGCCGCCTGATGCCCGGCCAGTTCGCGCGGCTGCTGATGGGACAACCCAAAGCCGAACCGGTGTTGCTGATCAGCGAGCGCGCCGTCGGCACCGACCAGAACAAGAAATTCGTGATGGTCGTCGACAAGGACAGCAAGGCGGAATATCGCGAAGTTGCGCTCGGCGTATCGATCGACGGCATGCGCGTGGTGACCGGTGGCCTGCACGCCGGCGAGCGCATCGTGGTCAAGGGACTGCAGCGCGTGCGCCCCGGTGCGCTGGTCGCGCCCGAGGTGGTCGCGATGGGTTTTGCTTCTTCCGCGACCGAGGTGGCGCAGCGCTAGCAATCTGAGCCGGTGCTCTTACGAGAGCACCGGGCAATATCAAAAAAGCAACAGAGTGAATCAGTGGGGTCGATCACGGTCGGCCGCGCCGGGACCCCTTGCGCTTCGCAGCCCCGATATCAGCGAGACAATGTCATGAACTTTTCCAGATTCTTCATCGATCGACCGATTTTTGCAGGCGTGCTGTCGACGCTGATTTTCGTGGCAGGACTGCTGTCGCTGCCGGCGCTGCCGATCTCGGAATACCCGGAAGTGGCGCCGCCGACGGTGGTGGTGCGCGCGCAATATCCGGGCGCCAACCCCAAGGTTATCGCCGAGACGGTATCGACGCCGATCGAGGAGCAGATCAACGGGGTCGAAGGCATGCTCTATATGAGCAGCCAGGCCACGACCGACGGATTGATGACGCTCAACGTCACGTTCCGGCTCGGCACCGATCCCGACAAGGCCCAGCAACTGGTGCAGAACCGCGTGGCGCAGGCCGAGCCGCGGCTGCCAGCCGAAGTCCGCACCCTCGGCATCACCACGATCAAGAGCGCGCCCGATCTGACCATGGTGGTGCATTTGCTGTCGCCGAACGGCCGCTACGACATGACCTATCTGCGCAATTATGCCGTGCTCAACGTCAAGGACCGGCTGGCGCGCATCGAAGGCGTCGGCCAGGTGCAGTTGTTCGGTTCCGGCGACTATTCGATGCGGGTCTGGCTCGATCCGCAGAAGGTCGCCGAGCGCGGATTGTCGGCTTCCGACGTGGTGCGCGAGATCCGGGCCCAGAACGTCCAGGCCGCCGCCGGCGTGGTCGGCGCGTCGCCGAGCGAGGTGGGGCTCGATTTGCAGCTTTCCATCAACGCGCAGGGGCGGCTGCAGACCGAGGAAGAGTTCGGCGAGATCATCGTCAAGAACGGCGCCAATGGCGAAGTCACGAGGCTGCGCGACATCGCCCGGATCGAGCTCGGCGCGGCCGACTACTCGCTGCGCTCGCTGCTGGACAACAAATCAGCGGTCGCGGTGCCGATCTTCCAGTCGCCGGGTTCCAATGCGATCCAGATCTCCGACACCGTCCGCAAGATGATGGTCGAGCTCAAGGCGAACATGCCCGACGGCATGGATTACAGCATCGTCTATGACCCCACGCAATTCGTTCGCGCCTCGATCGAGGCGGTGGTGCACACGCTATTGGAAGCCGTGGCCCTGGTGGTGCTGGTGGTCATCCTGTTCCTGCAGACCTGGCGTGCGTCGATCATTCCCTTGATCGCGGTGCCGGTTTCCATCATCGGCACGTTTGCCGTCATGCATGTGTTCGGCTTCTCGATCAACGCGCTGACACTGTTCGGGCTGGTGCTGGCGATCGGTATCGTCGTCGATGACGCCATCGTCGTGGTCGAGAACGTCGAGCGCAACATCGAGCAGGGATTGACGCCAAAGGACGCGGCGTATCAGGCGATGCAGGAAGTCACCGGGCCGATCATCGCGATCGCGCTGGTGCTGATCGCGGTGTTCGTGCCGCTGGCTTTCATCACAGGATTGACCGGCCAATTCTACAAGCAGTTCGCGCTGACGGTGGCGATCTCGACGGTGATTTCGGCGTTCAATTCGCTGACGCTGTCGCCGGCGCTGGCGGCGGTGCTGCTGAAATCCCACGATGCGCCAAAGGACGCGCTTACCCGCGGCATGGACCGCGTGCTCGGCTGGTTCTTCCGGCGTTTCAACCGTTTCTTTCACCGCAGTTCCGAAGCCTATGGCGGCGGCGTCAAGCGGGTGATCTCGCGGCGGGCGATCGTGATGGTCGCCTATGTCGCGCTGATCGGCGTCACGTTTGGCCTGTTCAAGGCGGTGCCCGGCGGCTTCGTGCCCGGCCAGGACAAGCAATATCTGGTCGGCTTCGCGCAACTGCCTGACGGCGCGACGCTGGACCGCACCGAAGAGGTGATCCGCCGCATGGGCGATATCGCCTTGAAGCTGCCGGGCGTCGAAAGCGCCGTCGCGTTTCCCGGCCTGTCGATCAACGGTTTTACCAACAGCTCCAATTCGGGAATCGTGTTCGTCACCTTGAAGCCTTTTGAAGAGCGCAAGGCCGCCAATCTCAGCGCGGGCGCGATCGCCGGCCAGCTCAACGGCAAGTTTTCCGCGATCCAGGAAGCCTTCATTGCCATGTTCCCGCCGCCGCCGGTGGCGGGACTGGGCACCATCGGCGGCTTCAAGCTGCAGATCGAGGATCGCGCCGGGCTGGGCTATGAGGCGCTCAATGACGCCACCAAGGCGTTCATCGCCAAGGCCAGCGCGGCGCCGCAACTGGCCGGACTGTTCTCCAGCTATCAGGTCAACGTGCCGCAGCTTTATGCCGATATCGACCGCACCCGGGCGCGACAGCTCAGCGTGCCCGTGACCAGCGTGTTTGAAACCATGCAGATCTATCTCGGCTCGCTCTACGTCAACGACTTCAACAAGTTCGGCCGCACCTATTCGGTGCGGGTGCAGGCGGACGCAAAATTCCGCGCCCGCGCCGACGATGTCGGGCTGTTGAAGGTGCGCTCCGACACCGGCGAGATGGTGCCGCTGTCGGCGCTGCTGAAGATCAAGGAGAGCGCCGGGCCGGAACGCGCCATGCGTTACAATGGCTTCCTCACCGCCGATCTCAATGGCGGTGCGGCGCCCGGCTATTCGACCGGACAGGCCCAGGACGCGGTCGAGAGAATCGCGGCGGAGACCTTTCCAAAGGGCATCGCGTTCGAGTGGACCGACCTGACGTATCAGGAGATCATTGCCGGCAATTCGTCGCTGGTGGTGTTTCCGGTAGCGCTATTGCTGGTATTCCTGGTGCTCGCCGCGCAATATGAGAGCCTGACCCTGCCGCTGTCGATCATCATGATCGTGCCGATGGGATTGCTGGCGGCGATGCTCGGCGTCTGGCTGACCAGGGGCGACAACAACGTGTTCACGCAGATCGGGTTGATCGTGCTGGTGGGGCTGTCGGCCAAGAATGCCATCCTGATCGTGGAGTTCGCGCGCGAGTTGGAATTCGCCGGACGCACGCCGGTGCAGGCCGCGATCGAAGCCAGTCGCTTGCGGCTGCGGCCGATCCTGATGACCTCGCTTGCCTTCATCATGGGCGTGGTGCCACTGGTGATCTCCACCGGTGCAGGTTCCGAGATGCGTCATGCCATGGGGGTTGCGGTGTTTTCAGGCATGATCGGCGTCACGGCATTCGGCATCTTCTTCACGCCGATGTTCTACGTGCTGCTGCGCGCCCTGGCCGGCAACCGGCCGCTGACGCAGCATGGCGAGGCATCGGTGGGAAATATCGCGCGCCATCCGGCCGAGTGAGGATGTGGTCGTGTCCCGGACGCGGTGCAGCGTGTAATAAGCGCGTTTACGCGCGTCTTCGACACGCTATGGCTCCGCAGAGCCGGGACCCACACTTGTGTCGCGGACATATGGACCCCGGCTCTGCAGCGCACCGCTAACGCGCTGCGCTGCGTCCGGGGAACGCACATTGTCAGCAGTTCGTTACGGCAGCGTGTAAGCTGTCTTCACCGTCGTATAAAACTCCGCCGCGTATCTTCCCTGTTCGCGGGCGCCGAAGCTGGAGCCTTTTCGGCCGCCGAACGGCACGTGGTAGTCGACGCCGGCGATCGGCAGGTTGACCATCACCATGCCGGCTTCGGAATTCCGCTTGTAGTCGCTGGCGTATTTCAGGCTGGTGGTACAGATGCCGGATGACAGGCCGAAGTCGGTGTCATTCGCGGTCGCCAGCGCTTCGGCATAATCCTTGACCCTGATGACCGCGGCGACGGGGCCAAAAATTTCCTCGCGCGCGATCCGCATCGTGTTGCTCACGTCAGTGAACAAGGCCGGCTGCAGATAGAAGCCGGACGCATCGCGGTTAAGGCGCTCGCCACCGAAGGCGAGTTTTGCTCCCTCGTCCTTGCCGATCGAGATATATTTGAGATCCTGGTCGAGCTGGCTCTGATCGACCACCGGGCCGATATCCGTGCCGGCCTTGACGGCGTCGTCAATCTTCAGGCCGCGCATCCGCTCGGTCAGGGCCTCGACGAATTTGTCGTGGATCCCCGCGGTGACGATCAGGCGCGAAGCGGCGGTACAGCGCTGGCCGGTGGAAAAGAACGCGCTGTTGGCGGCGCATTCGACGGCGACCTTCAGGTCCGCGTCGTCAAGAACGACCAGCGGATTCTTGCCGCCCATTTCCAATTGGAATTTCTTCATCGGCCGCGAGGCGATGCAAGCCGCCGCGACTTTCTGACCGGTGGAAACCGACCCCGTGAAACTGATGGCCGCGACATCAGGATGTTCGAGCAGGACGGCGCCAACTTCCGAGCCGCGTCCAAGCACGAGGTTGAGCACACCCTTGGGCAACCCGGCGCGGTGCAGGATATCGACCAGCGCCCACGACGAACCCGGCACGAGGTCGGCGGGCTTGATCACCACGGTGTTGCCATAGGCCAGCGCCGGCGCGATCTTCCAGGCTGGAATCGCGATCGGGAAATTCCACGGCGTGATCAGGCCGACGACGCCGAGCGCTTCGCGCGTGATCTCGATGTCGATGCCGGGGCGCACCGAAGCGAGCTTCTCGCCGGCCATCCGCAGGCATTCGCCGGCAAAGAACGCAAAGATCTGCCCGGCGCGCGCGACTTCGCCGATGCCTTCCGGCAGCGTCTTGCCTTCCTCGCGCGACAGCAGCCGGCCCAGTTCGTCCTTGCGCGCGAGGATCTCGTCCGACGCCTTCTTCAGAATGTCATAGCGCACTTGCGGCGTCGATCGCGACCAGGCCGGGAATGCGGCCTTTGCAGCTGATATCGCGGCCTCGGCTTGCGCGCGCGTGCCGCGCACCGCCTGGCCGACAATGTCCTTGGTGTCGGATGGGTTGACGTTGGGCGCGCGGGCGCCATCGGACAGCCATTCGCCGTCGATCAGATTGTTGAACATCAGCATGATGTGGACTCACTGTTGGAGAAAAACGCGTCGGTGCCAGCCGGCGGCATATTATCGCCCATTGGCCTTGCGCCAAGCCGCAAAATCCTTGGGCGTCTGCTCGTCGGTTGCGGGGTAGAGGCCGAGGATCGAACGGCCCTTGCGCACCTCCTCGGTAACAAAATCCTCGAACGCTGTCATCTCGACCGCCTCGTCGGCGATTTCATCGGCAAGATGCGCGGGGATCACGATCACCCCGTCGCTGTCGCCGAGAATGACGTCGCCGGGGAACACCGGCGCGTCGCCGCAGCCGATCGGCACGTTGATCTCGATCGCCTGGTGCAGCGTCAGATTGGTCGGTGCGCTCGGCCGCTGATGATAGGCGGGAAAGCCGAGCGCGGCGATTTCAGCCGAATCGCGAAAGCCGCCGTCGGTGATGACACCGGCCGCGCCGCGCTTCATCAGCCGCGTCACCAGGATCGCGCCGGCGGAAGCCGCGCGCGCGTCCTTGCGGCTGTCCATGACAAGCACCGCGCCGGGCGGGCAATCCTCGATTGCCTTGCGCTGCGGATGGGCACGGTCGCGAAACACCTCGATCTTGTTGAGGTCTTCGCGCGCCGGCATGTAACGCAGCGTGAAGGCTTCACCGACCAGCACCGGCTGATTTGGCCCGAGCGGATGCACATCCTGGATCATCTGGATGCGAAAGCCGCGCTTGAACAGCGCGGTGGCGACGGTAGCGGTGGAGACCGTTTTGAGTTTGTTGCGGGTGGCGTCGCTCAGTTTTGTCATGGTTTTTCCCTGGTTCGTCATTCGGGTTCGCTTCGCGCCCCGGAATGACAACCTTAATTACACCGCCCCGTGCGACTCGACATACAGCGCGTACACGGAGTGGCAGCTCGTCATATAGAGGCGGTTGTTCTTCGGGCCGCCGAAACAGAGGTTGGCGCAACGCTCCGGCAGCCGAATGAAGGCGAGCGGCTTGCCGGCGGAGTTGAACACCATCACGCCATCGAGGTCTTCGGACTTGCCCTTGAGCTGGAAGACTCTGCGGCCGCCGACATCGGTGGGCTCGGCCTGCAGCGCGCCGTTGCTGCCCCAGCCGCACCACAGATTGCCGTCGCGATCGACCCGGAAGCCGTCGAGCGCGCCCTGGTCGGCGGCGTCGATCAGCTTGGTCCGGCTGCCGAGTGTGCCGTCGGCGTTGACGTCATAGGCCCAGATGCTGCGGTTGGGCGTGCCCTTCCACTCGACCACGTAAAGCTTCTTTTCGTCGGGCGAGAAAGCCAGGCCGTTCGGATTGACGATGTCGGTGATGACGGCTGAGATCTTGCCGTCCTTGTCGATGCGGTAGACGTTGGTCGTGGCCTGTTCGGGCTTTTCCTTGTTGCCCTCCCACTCGCCATTGATGCCGAACAAGGGATCGGTGAACCAGATGCTCTCGTCGGACTTCACCACGACGTCGTTCGGCGCGTTGAGCCGCTTGCCTTCGAACTTGTCGGCCAGCACCGTGATCTTGCCGTCCGTCTCGGTGCGGGTGACACGGCGGGTCACCGAATGCTCGCAGGTGACGAGACGGCCCTGGCGGTCGCGCGTGTTGCCGTTGGCATAATTGGCGGGGCTCCGGAACACGCTGGTCTGGTTGGTCTTCTCGTCGAACTTCATGATCCGGTTGTTCGGGATGTCGGAGTACAGGAGATAGCCACCTTCCGGGAAATAGGCCGGGCCTTCGGCCCAACGCATGCCGGTAGCGACCTGTTCGATCGTAGACGAATAGATCCGGTATTTTGCAAAGCTCGGATCGAGGATCTGCACCGACGGATCGGGATAGCGCTGATTCAACGTGAACGGGAATGATTGCGCACCTGCGGCACGGGAAAGCAGTGTGGTGGCCGCGGTGGCGCCGGCTGCGGCGAGGATGTTGCGTCGTGTGATGCTCATGGCTGGTCCTCCCTGGGATATTTTTTGTTTGGTAACAGGTCTTTCTGTCATTCCGGGATGCGCCCCTTGGCGCAGGCCCGGAATCCATAACCACGATCGTGAGTATGGATTCCGGGCTCGTCCTTCGGACGCCCCGGAATGACGGTGCTAATAAATCGACGGCTCTCCCACCGGCTTGCCAAAGCCAGTCTCCAGAAAATCGAAATCGCAGCCTTCATTGGCCTGCTTGATGTGTTTAGTGAACATCCAGCCATAGCCGCGCTCGAACCGGCGCTCCGGCGCCTTCCATTCCGCGCGGCGCTTTGCAAGCTCCGCCTCCGGCACATCGAGGTTGATGGTGCGGGCGTCGACGTCGAGGGTGATGCGGTCGCCGTTTTTCACCAGCGCCAGCGGGCCGCCGATATAGGATTCCGGCGAGACATGCAGGATGCAGGCGCCATAGCTGGTGCCGCTCATGCGCGCATCCGACAGCCGCACCATGTCGCGCACGCCCTGCTTCACCAGTTTTGTGGGGATCGGCAGCATGCCCCATTCCGGCATGCCCGGGCCGCCCTGCGGTCCGGCATTGCGCAGGATCAGCACGTGATCGGCCGTGACGTCGAGATCGGGATCGTCGATCGCCTGCTTCATCGACGGGTAATCGTCGAACACCAGCGCCGGCCCGGTATGCTTGAGGAAGCGCGGCTCGCAGGCGGACGGCTTGATGACGCAGCCATCCGGCGCGAGGTTGCCCTTCAGCACCGCGAGCGCGCCTTCGGCATAGATCGGGTCCTGCACGGTGCGGATGACGTCGTCGTTATAAACTTCGGCGCGGGCGATGTTCTCGCCGAGCGTCTGGCCGGTCACGGTCATGACGTCGAGGTGCAGATGCTCCTTGATGCGGCTCATCAGGCCCGGCAAGCCGCCGGCATAGAAGAAATCCTCCATCAGGTATTTGTCGCCGCTCGGACGCACATTGGCGATGACAGGCACCTTGCGGCTGGCGATCTCGAAATCATCGAGCCCGATGTCCTGGCCGGCGCGGCGGGCCTGCGCGATCAGATGGATGATTGCGTTGGTCGAGCAGCCCATCGCCATCGCGACCGTGATCGCGTTCTCGAAGGCCTTTCGCGTCTGGATCTTGTTCGGCGTCAAATCCTCCCACACCATCTCGACGATGCGGCGGCCGCATTCCGAGGCCATTCGGATGTGGCCGGCGTCGGCGGCCGGGATCGAGGATGCGCCCGGCAGGGTCATGCCGATCGATTCGGCGATAGCGGTCATGGTCGAGGCGGTGCCCATGGTCATGCAGGTACCGTAGCTGCGGGCAATGCCGGCCTCGACATCGACCCAATCCTTGTCGGAGATTTTGCCGGCGCGCCGCTCGTCCCAGAATTTCCAGGCGTCCGAGCCGGAGCCCAGCGTCTTGCCCTTCCAGTTGCCGCGCAGCATCGGCCCGGCCGGAAGATAGATCGTCGGCAGGCCCATGCTGGTGGCGCCGAGCAGAAGGCCCGGCGTGGTCTTGTCGCAGCCGCCCATCAGCACGACGCCGTCGACGGGATGGCCGCGCAACAGTTCCTCCGCGTCCATCGCCAGCATGTTGCGATAGAGCATCGTGGTCGGCTTCAGGAACGATTCCGACAGCGACAGCGCCGGCAGCTCCATCGGAAAACCGCCCGCCATCAGGATGCCGCGCTTGACGTCGTCGACGCGGGATTTGAAATGCATGTGGCAGGGCTGCGCATCCGACCAGGTGTTCAAGATCGCAATGACGGGACGCCCCTTCCACTCCTCCGGCGCGTAGCCCATCTGCATCGCGCGCGAGCGGTGGCCGAAGGCGCGCAGATCGTCAGGCGCGAACCAGCGCGCGCTGCGAAGCTGGTCGGGGGTCTTGTTCTTGTCGGTCATGTCGGCACCCCTTCGTAGGATGGGTGGAGCGAAGCGATACCCATCACTGTTCCCGATGTGGTGATGGGTTTCGCGAAGTGCTCAACCCATCCTACGGACCGGTAGGGGTTACGTTTGCTGCTCATGACTGAGTACCCCATTTCTGGACGGTGTTGCGCTCGATGGTGCGGAAGATCCGGCGGCCTCTACGCATTTGACGCCCTCGAGGAGATGCACTAATGTATTAGTGTATTTGAGGCAAGCGCCTTCTGAAAGGACCGTTGTTCCGATGGGTCCAACGCCAATCGCCGCCCGCCGCGCCGCACCGCGTTCCCCCGAGCGGCTCGATCGCGACCGGCAGGCAGCGCCCCAGGTTTTCGAGCGTCTGCGCGGCATGATCATTTCGCTGGAACTGCCGCCGGGATCGCCGCTGTCGCGGGCCGCTTTGGCCGGGCAGTTCGGAATCAGTTCGACGCCGATCCGCGACGCCCTGATGCGGCTGGAAGAGGAAGGCCTGGTCGACGTGTTCCCGCAATATGCGACCGTGGTCAGCCGGGTCGATGTGCGGTTGGCCCAGCAGGCGCATTTCCTGCGGCAGGCGGTCGAGCTGGAGATCGTGCGCGGGCTGGCGATCAGCCATGACGAAGCCTTCGTCGCCGGGCTGAATGGAACAATCGTGCGCCAACAGCAATTCGCCAAGGCCGGCGAGTTCGAAAAATTCATGGCCGCCGACAATGAGTTCCACGCCCAGCTCTATACGGCGGCCGACAAGCAAGACATCTGGACGCTGGTGAAGAGCCGCAGCGGCCATATCGATCGGCTGCGCCGGCTGCATCTGCCCTCCCCCGGCAAGGCGCAGGACATCGTTCGGCACCACAGGCTGATCGCCAAAGCGATCGACGCCGGCGATCCAGACGGGGCGCAGAAGCATCTGCGCACCCATCTGTCGGGAACGCTCAGCGAACTCGCCCAGATCCGCGCGCGGTATCCGGAATATCTGAGCGACTGAACACCGCAAATTAACCGCGCCATCAGGACGAATCGGTTCCGTTGATGCGGCGAATCGCACGCTGTCTACCCGACAACAGGCGGATTACGGCTTTTGGCCGGAACATCTGCAGCCGGGAAACCGTTGCAGGAGAACAAGGTTTCAGCGAAAATCGCAACCTGCCGTTGATCTGATTCCAGCGGGCGCCCGGAGAACCTTCTTTTGGCAAGAATATTGATTGTAGACGACGATACCGCGGTTCAGACGACGGTCCGCCTCTTGCTCGAGCGCGCAGGTCATAGCGTGGTCACCGCCGGTGATGGCCGTAAAGGGCTTGCGCTGTTCGAAAAGGAAGATTTCGATCTGCTGTTTCTCGATATCTTCATGCCGGGAATGGACGGGTTCGAGACCATGCGGCTGGCTCACCAGCTGCGGCCACTGATACCAATCGTCGTGATCTCGGGACGGCCGATATCTTCGGAAGAAGGCGGCGCCCCCGACTTCCTGACCATGGCGACCAAGCTTGGCGCCGTCTCCAGTCTGCAGAAGCCGTTCAAACCGGCGGCCCTGCTGGCGACCGTCACGAGCTGCCTGGAGGCCGCCAAACGCCTGTCGTCAAGTTCATCCCATGCCCCCGGCGGAGTTGCTTCCTGTCCGTAATGCGAAATAGCATTGCCGGGTTCGCCCAGCCGCTTGCCCGGGATGAACGGGAGGGCGAACGAATCAAAAAATGACGCTCACAACCAGGCTTGCCATCGCCATGATTGCGTTGGTCGCGCTCGCGGTTTCCGCGGTCGGCTGGCTGAGTTATCGCAACCTGGAACAGGCACTGCTGCTGCGCGCCCGCGACCGCATCGAGACGCATTCGCGGCAGGTGGCGACCGACCTCGAATATCACGCAGCCAGCGCGACCGGAGATGTCGCGGGCTTTCGTTCGGCGGCGGCGTTGCATGGATTGGTCCGCGCCCGAAGGGCGGGCGGCATCGATCCGGTGGATGGCGTCTCCGAAAAGACCTGGCGCGACCGGATAGCAACCCGCTTTGCGGCGGAGCTCGAAGCCAAGCCCACTTATGCGATGCTGCGGATCTTCAGCTATGATGACGACGGCCGTGAGATCGTCCGCGTCGACCGCATGGGCCCAAACGACACGGTTCGGATCGTTCCCGAAGAGGGACTGCAGAAGCGAAGCAACCGAAACTATTTCACGGAAACGCTCGCGCTCGGTCCCGGACAAATCTACGTTTCGCCGCTCGATCTTGGGCGCCGCGATGGACTGATCGAGGAGAGGCACAGGCCGACGATTCGGATCGCTACGCCGGTCTTCGCCGATGATGGCAAGCTGTTCGGCATTTTCATGATCAATGTCGATATGCGGCGGGCATTCGACCGCGTGCGGTCGTCGGTGTTGCCGGGCGAGACGATCTACCTCGTCAACCGGCAGGGCGACTATCTCATTCATCCCGATCGTTCACGCGAGTTCGGCACGCTGCTCGGCACGCCCAACGACTGGAAAGCCGACTTTCCACAACTGGCGGCGCAGGCAGGGGCAACCCGGGGCGTCGCCGAAATCATCCCGGATCACGCTGCCCGCTCGGGCGGGATAGCTCTCGCCCCTGTCCTGCTGGCTGGTACCGAATGGGTCGGCGTGATCGAAACCACCCCCAACGCCGTGATCATGGCGCCGGCCGCCAGCATCAGAAACACCTCCCTTCTGGTCGGAACCATCGCTGTATTGTGCGCGGCAGTGCTGGCCCTGCTGATCGCGAGGTCGCTGACCCGGCCGATCGTTCGCCTGACCGCCGCCGTGCAGGGCGCCGCCCGGAACGGGAAAATCGCCATTCCGGTTGACGCCCGCGGCGAGACCGGCGTGCTGGCGCGTGCGTTCGCGAATGTGATCGAGGAGGTCAACGAGAAGACCGCAGCACTGCAGCAGGAGGTTCAGGAGCATCGCCGCACCATCGCGGCGCGCGACCACCACGCCGAGCGCGAGCGCCTGTTCAGCGCGGCGGTCGAATCATCCAGCGACGCGATCATCACGACGTCGCTCGACGGCACGGTCACCGGCTGGAACTCTGCCGCGGAACGATTGTACGGATACAGTGCGGCGGAAGCGGCCGGCAAGAACATCGCGATCCTGATGCCCCCCGGCCGGCTGCCCGAGGCGCAGGATATCCTGCGCCGGATCGGCTGGGGCGAAAGCATCGAGCACAACGAAACCACGCGTCTTCGCAAGGACGGCACGCCGGTCGAGGTTTCGCTCAGCATTTCGCCGATCAAGGCGCCCTCGGGCGCGACCATCGGCATATCGAAGGTTGCCCGCGACATTACCGACAGCAACAAGACCCGGCTGGCGCTGCGCCAACAGGCCGAGGAGCTTCGCCGCGTCTTCGAGACTTCGCAGGACCTGATCATGGTGACGGATTCACAGGGATCCGTGGTCCAGATCAGCCCGAGTTGCGCCGTCATCCTGGGCTATTCGCCCGGCGAGATGATCGGCCGCAGTGGAGAAGACTTCATCCATCCCGATCATCTCGAGAACTCGCGCCAGGAAATGCGCGCCCTGCGGCGCGGGCAACGCCCGACGATTGCGGACACGCGTTGCTTCCACAAGAGCGGACGCGAAGTGTGGCTGTCCTGGCTCGGGGTCTGGTCCCAACCGGTGAGACGGTTCTTCTTTGTCGGCCGCGACATGACCGAGACCCGCCGGGCGCAGGAAACCTTGCGTGAAAGCGCACAGCTGGCCCGCGGGATCATCAACACGGCGCTCGATGCCTTTGTCCAGATGGATGATCAGGGCACGATCGCGGACTGGAATTCGCAAGCCGAGAATATCTTCGGCTGGACACGGGATGAAGCGGTCGGAGCCAAGCTCAGCGACCTGATCATTCCGTACGCCCATCGCGACGCGCACACGGCCGGCCTGGAACGATTTCTGCGCACCGGTGACGGGGTGATCCTCGGCCGCCGTCTCGAGATCGACGCGATGCGCCGCGACGGCAAGGAGATCAAGGTCGAACTGAGCGTCACCGCGCTGAAGCGCCGCAACGGCTTCGTGTTCAACGGTTTCATACGCGACCTCACCGACAAGATCGCCACTGAGGACCGCATCCGGCAGTCCGAGAAGATGGAAGCCGTCGGCCAGCTCACCGGCGGCATCGCGCATGATTTCAACAACATCCTGACCGTCATCACCGGGACGATCGAAATCCTGGCCGACGCCGTCAAGGACGAGCCGCAACTGGCGGCCATCACGCGGATGATTGACGAAGCCGCGTCGCGCGGCGCCGACCTCACCCAGCATCTATTGGCGTTCGCGCGCAAGCAGCCGCTCGAGCCTCAGGAAACCGACGTCAATACGCTGATCATCGACACCGCGAAACTGCTGCAACGTACGCTCGGCGAGCATGTCGAGATCGAATCGGTATTCGAAGACGAATCCTGCCCGGCGATCGTCGATCCCAATCAACTGGCCACCGCCATCCTTAATCTCGCCCTCAACGCCCGCGATGCGATGCCTGACGGAGGCAAGCTGATCATCGAAACCGGCATGGTCGTCCTCGATGAGCAATATGCCAGGACGCACAATGACGTCCGACCGGGCCGTTACGCGATGATCGCGGTCAGCGATACCGGAACCGGCATTCCGGCAGCGATCCTCGACAAGGTGTTCAATCCGTTCTTCACCTCGAAGGGGCCCGGCAAGGGAACCGGCCTCGGGCTCAGCATGGTCTATGGCTTCGTCAAGCAATCCGCCGGCCACATCATGATCTACAGCGAGGAAGGCCACGGCACGACGATCAAGATGTACCTGCCGCCGGCCTCAGGCGCGTCGCTTGCGGCCGGGCCGAGCCACGGGCCGACGGTCGAGGGCGGCAATGAGACGATCCTGGTGGTCGAAGACGATGCGCTGGTGCGCAATTACGTGCTGACGCAACTGCATTCGCTCGGCTACGTCACGCTGGATGCGGGAAACGCGACGGAGGCGCTCGCGATCGTCAACGCCGGCCACCCGTTCGACCTGCTGTTCACCGACGTGATCATGCCCGGCCTCAACGGTCGCCAGCTCGCCAACGAGATGCTGAAGATCAAACCCGAGCTGAAAGTGCTGTTCACGTCAGGCTATACCGAAAACGCGATCATCCACCACGGCCGACTCGACGAGGGCGTGCTGCTGCTGGCCAAGCCCTATCGCAAATCGGATATGGCCATCATGATCCGCAAGGCCCTCGGCGACTAAAGCGTGATGGCATTAGGTTCGATAGCCTGAGTTTTTGAGGTAGTTAGCACATTCCTCTGAGGTGAAGGCATCGAGTGCGCAGCCGATTGCGGCGCAGACCGCGTCGACAGTTCGCGCGGCAGCTTTGCGGAC
>NZ_JAFCMC010000043.1:0-62246 GCF_018130085.1 Bradyrhizobium sp. AUGA SZCCT0169
CCGAAGTGTCACAATATGAATCACACAAAATGCCGATTCGGGAATCCCCGACATCAGATGTGTGCATGCCCTAGGGCCTTCGCCGGGACGACGAAAGATAGATCTTTCCTCACACCGGTAGCGCGATCGAGTACTTCACCTGGCTCAGCGCAAAACTCGACTCGATCGACGCAATCCCATCCAGCCGCGTCAGCTTGTTTTTCAAAAACGCCTCATAGGACGACAGATCGGCGGCGACGACGCGCAGCAGGTAATCGCGATTGCCCGTCATCAGATAGCATTCCAGCACCTCGTCCCATTTCGAGATCGCCTTGGCAAACCGGTTGAGGTCCTCCTCTTTCTGTCGCGCGAGCTTGATCGAGATGAAGACGCTGACATGCAGGCCGAGCGATTTCTGGTCGACGGTGGCGATATAGCGGGTGATGACGCCGCGCTCTTCGAGCAATTTCACGCGGCGGTGGCAGGGCGATACCGAGAGCCCGACCTTCTCGGAGAGCTCCTGCATGGTCATGCGGCTGTCGGATTGCAGCAGGCTGAGGATCTTGCGGTCGATGGCGTCGAGGGCGTGCATTGGAATGAACTCTGGATAATGGGGTTCGGATTGGTGTTTTATCCCAATTTGGGACGGTATGTCGCGGGAAATTGAAATTTCTGGGGAGGCCAGTCCCGGTAAAATTTGGCTAGAATCCTTACGGAGCAACGCCATGCCCATCGAGCCCGCACGCCTGGAACTGTTGTCCGCGCTGTCGCGAAAAGTGCTCTGGCTGTCGTCGTGGACCATCCACCACGCCAATCACATCAGGCCCAATGCCGACGGCCTGAAGGTCGGCGGCCATCAGGCCTCCTCGGCCTCGCTCGCCAACATCATGTCGGCGCTGTATTTCTCGGTGCTGCGGCCGCAGGACCGCGTCGCGGTGAAGCCGCATGCGAGCCCGGTGTTCCACGCCATCCAGTATCTGTTCGGGCATCAGACCCGCGAGAAGCTGGAAAATTTCCGCGGCTTCAAGGGCGCGCAATCCTATCCGTCGCGCACCAAGGATGCCGACGACGTCGATTTCTCGACGGGGTCAGTTGGGCTCGGCGTGGCGCAAACCCTGTTCTCCTCGCTGGTGCAGGATTACGTCAAGTCCCATGGCTGGATGAAAGATCGTCCCGAGGGGCGCATGATCGCGCTGGTCGGCGACGCCGAAATGGATGAAGGCAATATCTTCGAGGCGCTCCTCGAGGGCTGGAAGCACGGGCTGCGCAACACCTGGTGGGTCGTCGACTACAACCGCCAGAGCCTGGACGCCGTGGTGCGGGAAGGGCTCTGGGAAAAATTCGAATCGATGTTCCGCAATTTCGGCTGGGACGTCAGAATCGTGAAATACGGCACGCTGATGCAGGCGGCGTTCGCCGAACCCGGCGGCGAGGCGCTGCGGCGCTGGATCGATAATTGCCCGAACCAGATGTATGCAGCGCTGTGCTTCCAGGGCGGTGCCGCGTTCCGAAAACATCTGCAGGATGACATCGGCGATCAGGGACAGGTGACGCAACTGATCGACCGGCGCAGCGACGAGGAACTCCTGGCGCTGATGTCAAATCTCGGCGGCCACGACATGACCAGCATGATCGATGCGTTCGAAGCGATCGACCATGATCGGCCGGTCTGCTTCATCGCCTACACCATCAAGGGCGTCGGGCTGCCGATGCAGGGCCACAAGGACAACCATGCGGGCCTGATGACGGTCGCGCAGATGGAAAAATGGCGTGCGGCGCAGAACATCCGTCCCGGTCATGAATGGGAAAAGTTCGAAGGGTTGTCCCAGGACCCGGCTGATCTCGAAGCGTTCCTCACCCAAGCGCCGTTCAACGCCGAGGGCCGCCGTCGCCTGACCGCACCCGTGATCGAGATGCCCGAGCGGCTCGCCTTCAAGCCGGCGGCGCAGATGTCGACCCAGCAGGGTTTTGGCCTGGTGCTCAACGAACTGGCGCGCGGCGACACCGAACTGGCTTCGCGCATCGTCACCACGTCGCCTGACGTGACGGTGTCGACCAATCTCGGCGCCTGGGTCAACCGGCGCGGGCTGTTTGCGAAGGCGGAAAACCACGATCTGTTCCGGCAGGAGAAAATCCCCTCGACCTTCAACTGGGATTTTTCGCCGAAGGGACAGCACCTCGAGCTCGGCATCGCCGAGATGAACCTGTTCATCATGCTTTCGGCGCTCGGTCTGTCGCATCAGATCAATGGCGAACGGCTGCTGCCGATCGGCACGCTGTACGATCCCTTCATCCAGCGCGGCCTCGATGCGATGAACTATGCCTGCTACCAGGACGCGCGCTTCATGGTGGCGGCGACGCCGTCGGGCATCACGCTGGCGCCGGAAGGCGGCGCGCATCAGTCGATCGCAACGCCGCTGATCGGCATCGCACAGGATGGCCTCGCCTCGTTCGAGCCGGCCTTTGTCGATGAACTCTCCGTGATCATGGGCTGGGGTTTTCAGCACATGCAGCATGAAGCGGGTGAGGGCGGGTCGGTCTATTTGCGGCTTTCGACGCGGATGATCGACCAGCCGCAGCGGATCATGACGCCGGACCTGCAGCGCGAGATCACCGACGGCGCCTATTGGCTGCGCAAGCCGGGTGCGAATTGCGACGTCGTGATCGCCTATACCGGCGCGGTCGCGCCGGAGGCGATCGAGGCGGTCGGCTTCATCGGGGAGAGCCACCGGGATGTCGGACTATTGGCGGTGACCTCGGCGGACCGGCTGCATGCAGGCTGGACCGCGGCGCGAAAGCTGCGCCGCGACCGTCGCGGCGTTCAGCATCTCAGCCATATCGAACAATTGCTGGCGCCGCTGCCGCGCGACTGCGGCATTGTCTCCGTGATCGACGGCCATCCGGCCGCACTGGGCTGGCTCGGCAGCGTGCGTGGCCACCGGGTGGAGGCGCTGGGCGTCGAGCAGTTCGGCCAGACCGGCACCATTGCCGACCTCTACCGCCACCACGGCATGGACGCCAATTCCATCATCGATGCGGCGGAAAGCCTCACCGTCGGGGCCCCGGTGCGGCACAGGAAGATGGCGGTGTAGTCGTCGCCCCGGCGAAGGCCGGGGCCCATACTCCGCGGCAGTCGTTGTGTTAAAAGGTGTCGGCCAGAGTAATGAGAGTTCACGGCGTATGGGCCCCGGCCTTCGCCGGGGCGACGGTTACCGTCTTGCCACCGCCACACCACTGACCTTATATCCGGTGCCCGCCGCAACGCGGCATCCCGCATATGGCGGGTTCAATTGCCGGGATTTTCGTGCAAGGATGCCTGCCGAACGCCCCCGTTCCCTTAATCCTTCCGCCCTGTGAAATAACGAGGTTTCCGATGGTCAACCGTATGCAATTCTACATCGACGGCGCCTGGGTCGATCCCGCCGTCAAGAAGTCCACGCCCGTCGTCAATCCGGCGACCGAAGAGGCGATGTATGAGGTTGCGCTCGGCTCGAAGGCCGACCTCGACAAGGCCGTCGCGGCCGCCAAGCGCGCCTTCGTGACCTATTCGCAGACCAGCCGCGAGGAGCGTGTCGCGCTGCTGGAGAAGATCATCGAGATCTACAAGACCCGCATGAAGGACATCGGCGCTGCCGTATCCGACGAAATGGGCGCGCCGCTGCCGATGGCAGAGCGGCTGCAGGCCGGCGCCGGCCTCGGCCATATCGCTTCCACCCTGGAAGTGCTGAAGAACTATCATTTCGAGGAAAACATCGGCACCGCCACGGTGCTGCGTGAGCCGGTCGGCGTCATCGGCATGATCACGCCGTGGAACTGGCCGCTGAACCAGATCGCCTGCAAGGTCGCGCCCGCGCTTGCCGCCGGCTGCACCATGATCCTGAAGCCGTCGGAATTCACGCCGACCTCGGCGCTGATCTTCGCCGAGATCCTCCATGAAGCCGGCGTGCCGAAGGGCGTGTTCAACCTCGTCAACGGCCTTGGCCCGGAGGTCGGCGCCGCAATGAGCGAGCATCCGGATATCGACATGATCTCGTTCACCGGCTCGACCCGCGCCGGCGTCGATGTCGCCAAGCGCGCCGCGCCGACCGTGAAGCGTGTCAGCCAGGAGCTCGGTGGCAAGTCGCCGAACGTGATCCTCGAAGGCGCCGACCTCACCAAGGCCGTCACCGGCGGCGTCATGCACATGTTCAACAACTCCGGACAATCGTGCAACGCGCCGTCGCGGATGATCGTGCCGCTGTCGAAAATGAAGGAAGTCGCCGCTATCGCGAAGGCGGTCGCCGACAAGACCAAGGCCGGTGATCCCCGCGCCGACGGCACCACCATTGGCCCCGTGGTGTCCCGCATTCAGTGGGACAAGATCCAGGCGCTGATCAAAAAGGGCATCGACGAGGGCGCAACGCTCGTCGCCGGTGGTCCAGGTCTCCCCGAAGGCGTCAACAAGGGCTTCTACGTGCGCCCGACCATCTTCGCCGACGTCACCAACGACATGACCATCGCGCGCGAGGAAATCTTCGGGCCGGTGCTCACGATTCTCGGCGCCAAGGACGAAGCCGAAGCGGTCAAGATCGCCAACGACACGCCCTACGGTCTGGCCGGTTACGTCACCGGTGACACCGTCGAAAGCGCGCGCCGGGTCGGTCGACAGATCCGCGCCGGCAACGTCAACCTGCAGGGCGTTCCGAACGAGCGGACCGCACCGTTCGGCGGCTACAAGCAGTCCGGCAACGGCCGCGAGTGGGGCAAGTACGGCCTGGAAGAATATCTCGAAGCGAAGGCGGTCGCCGGCTACAACGCCGCGTAAGCTGATGCGGCGCTGCTAACGCGGTCTATTCAAAACAATGCCGGCTGCCCCAAAGCAGCCGGCATTGTCGTTAGAGTGCATGGTCGAGGCTTGCATCAACGCGCGGCCGCAATGACGCGAAGAAAAAAACAAAAAAGGGGAGATCGGATATGAGGAAACTGGCCATTGCGCTTGTCGCGCTGATTCCGTTGACTGGCGCAGCGCAGGCGCAGAGCCTCAAGGATCTGCTCGCGACGCTGCTCGTGAAATGGAACGAACCGACAGAGCCGTTCAAGATGATCGGCAACGTCTATTATGTCGGCACCAACGGCCTGTCATCCTATCTGATCACCTCGCCGCAAGGTCACATCCTGGTCGATACGGTCATGCCGGAGGCGACCTCGCAGATCAAAGGCAATATCGAGAAACTCGGCTTCAAGATCACTGACATCAAATATTTGCTGAACACCCACGCCCATATCGATCACACAGGGGGTCTTGCCGAAATGAAGGCGGCGAGCGGCGCCCAGCTTGTCGCCGGTGAGGCCGACAAGCCGCTGCTCGAAGGCGGTTACTATCCGGGCGCGCGGGAGGAAACCGTGCTGAATTTCCCGCCGGTCAAGGTGGACCGCACGGTGCGCGAGGGCGATACGGTCACGCTTGGTGACGTGAAGATCACGGCGCGCGAAACGCCCGGCCACTCGCCGGGCTGCACCAGCTGGGAATTTTCGGTGAAGGACGGCGACGCGACGCGCTCGGTGCTGATCTTCTGCAGCGGCACCGTGGCGCTGAACCGCCTCGTGACCAACCCGACGTATCCCGGGATCGTCGCCGATTACCGCAAGACGTTCGCGCGGGCCAAGGACATGAAGGTGGATGTGCTGCTCGCGCCGCATCCGGAAATGTACAAGATGCAGGAGAAGCGCGCCAAGCTCGCCGATGGCGCGCCCAATCCGTTCGTCAATCCCGGTGAATTCAACGCCTATGCCGCGACGCTGGAAAAGGCGTTCGAGGAGGGACTGGCCAAGCAGACCGCCGCTGCGCAGGAAAAGAAGGGTTGAATCCGGCGCGGCGAGGGGATGGCGTAGACTATCCCCCGAGCGCGCCTTGCGTGTTCACATACAGCGCGTAGATCGACTGGCTCGCGGCCATGAACAGCCGGTTGCGCTTCAAGCCGCCGAAACAGAGATTGGCGCAGCGTTCGGGCAGGGCGATACGACCGATCATCACGCCGTCGGGCGCGAACACGACAACGCCGTCGAGTTCGGGATCGCCCATGCCCCAGCCGCACCACAGATTGCCGTCGGTGTCGGAACGCATGCCGTCGGGCGTGCCGGGGCCGGCATCGACGAACACGCGCTTGTCGGAAAGCGTGTCGCCGCCGGGCGAGACGTCGTAGGCGAGGATCTTGCGGGTCGGCACGCCCCGGGATTCGATAACGTAGAGAATCTTCTCATCCGGCGAAAAGCAAAGTCCGTTCGGTCCCAGAATGCCTTCGGCGACGATGGTGGCCTTTCCGCTTCCGCCATCGATCCGGTAGACATTCATGTCGAGTTCAGGCTCGGCCTTGTAGCCCTCGTAATTGCCGAGCAGGCCGAAGATCGGATCGGTGAACCAGATCGAGCCGTCCGATTTCACCACGACGTCGTTCGGCGAATTCAGCCGCTTGCCGCCAAAGGAATCGATCAGCACCGTGATCGATCCGTCATATTCGGTTCTGACGACACGGCGGCCGCCATGCTCGCAGCTGATCAGGCGGCCCTGGCGGTCGCGGGTGTGGCCGTTGGCGAAATTCGACGGCTTGCGGTAGTGGCTGACCGCGCCGGTCTCCTCTTCCCATTTGATGATGCGGTTGTTGGGAATGTCGCTGCAGAGCAGATAGCGCCCGTCGCCAAACCACACCGGTCCCTCGGCCCAGCGCATGCCGGTGGCCAGCCGTTCCACCGCCGACAGCTTGAGCCAGTATTTCTCAAACCTCGGATCGAGCGCGTGGATCGCCGGATCGGGATAATAGCTCGCCGGCTGCCAGGCGGCGCGGGGTGTTGCCTCGGACATTTGCTGTTCTCGTTGCTGTTGCGTTTCCTCGCAGAATGTTTTGCTATCATTGTCGGCCAGCGACCGCAAATCGCTCGTAAGTAAGAGGAAAGAAATGCCACGCATATTGATGACCGGCGCTGCCGGTGGAATCGGCACCAGCCTGCGCAAACTGTTGCCGCCGATCTATCCGGATCTGCTGCTGAGCGACCTGACAACGCCCGCGGATCTCGGTGCCAATGAGAAATTCAAGGCGGCCGATCTTGCCGATCCCACACAGGTCGAGGCGATCTGCGAGGGCGTCGACGGCATCCTGCATTTCGGCGGCTATTCGGTCGAAGGC
The DNA here is from genome assembly GCF_018130085.1 of Bradyrhizobium sp. AUGA SZCCT0169. Classification (NCBI taxonomy): domain Bacteria; kingdom Pseudomonadati; phylum Pseudomonadota; class Alphaproteobacteria; order Hyphomicrobiales; family Nitrobacteraceae; genus Bradyrhizobium; species Bradyrhizobium sp. AUGA SZCCT0169. The sequence goes on from NZ_JAFCMC010000043.1 coordinate 7,140, forward strand.
CCGTGGGAACAGATCCTGCAATCCAACATCATCGGCTGCTACAATCTGTTCGAGGCGGCGCGCAAGAAGGGTGTCAAGCGGGTGGTGTTCGCTTCATCCAATCACGCGGTCGGCTTCTACCCCCGCCACCACCGGATCGGCACCGACGTCACCGCGCGTCCCGACAGCCGTTACGGCGTCAGCAAGGTTTTTGGAGAAGCGGTTGGCTCGCTCTATGCCGACAAGCATGGGCTTGGGGTGACCTGCCTGCGCATCGGCAATTTCGGCGAAAAGCCGCTGGATCACCGCCGGCTCGCGATCTGGCTGAAGCCGGAGGATCTGGTGCAGCTTTGCCGGATCGGGCTCGATCACCCCGACATTCATTTCGAGATCTTCTACGGCGCGTCCTACAACGAGCGCGCGTGGTGGGATAATCATCGCGCCTACGAACTCGGCTATCGCCCGACCGGCCGCGGCGAAGACCATCGCGAGCATGCGATGACCGAGCAGGCCAAGCTTAAGCCCGATCTGGTCAGCGATTTCTACCAGGGCGGCACGTTTTGCGGCATGGAGTTCGACGGCGACAAGAGCAGGATCGTGGATTGGAAATAGCCTCGATGGTCATTCCGGGATGGTCCGAAGGACCAGACCCGGAATCTCGAGATTCCGGGGTCGCGCTTCGCGCGCCCCGGAATGACGGCCGTTAGTTTTCGCCCTCATCCCCCGCGATGCGGTCGAGATAATCCGACTTGCTGAACTGCATGTGATCGACGCAGAGCTGCGCCAGCGCCCAGTTGTCGCGGCCTTTCAGCAGTTCGATCATGAATTCGTGCTGGCGCCGTGACAGCGCCAGCCCCTCTCTGTCGGCCAGATTCTTGGCACGCATCGGCAGCGTCAGGTTCATGTAGTCCTGCAGCGAGCGCACCAGATAGGGATTGCCGCAGGCGGAAAACAGCGCGACGTGAAAGGCGTCGTTGGCTTCGTGAATGCCGCGCAGGTCCTGGGCGTCGGCCCTGGCGCAATATTGCCGCTGCAACTCGCTCAACTGCTCGATCAGGCTTGCGGGTGCGGGCAGCGTGATCATCAATGCTGCCTGCCGCGTCAGCATTTCCCGGACCTCGTAGATCTGCCGCACTTCCTCGGCCGAATAGAACCGCACGGTCGCGCCGATATTCTTCTCGCGCAGCACGATGCCCTGGCGCTCGAGCTGAAACAGGCCCTGGCGCACGAAATGCCGGCTGGCGCGGTAGCGCGTCATCAGCGTGTCTTCGACCAGCCGCGAACCCGGCGCGAAGCGGCCGAAGATGATGTCCTCTTCCAGCCGACGGATCACTTCCGCCTGCTCTTCCTCTCGCGTCAGCGCGGAAATTTCGGTCAATGCTTCCTGTGGCTTCATTGCAAAGCCTCCCAGCCTGACAGGCGATAGCAATCCTCGACCAGCCGCAACGTCTCGAGATTATCCTGCGGCGCGGTCTCGAACGGCGTGTTGTCACGTAATGATTGTACGAAGTGCGCAATCGTCCGGTTGTAAGACCCCTGATATTCGGTGGCGAGATCGTAGACCCTTTCTTGGGGCGAAGCACCCGAGCAGATGAGCTGCGGCCCGTCGAGCTTGATGGCGCCCTTGTCGCCGAGAATTTCCAGCCGGTCGATCTGGGTGGCCGGATGCCCGTGCGCGGCAAAGCTCGCAAACACCGTGACGCCGGCGCCGTTGCCAGCCTGGAACTGGATCACCGCGCCGTCTTCGCCGACGAGTTGCTCGCTCGAGCGCGAAAGCGCAGCCGCCGTCACGCGCAGCGGCCCGAGCAGCATCCGCAACGTGTCGAGGTGATGGATCAGGACTTCCGCGACCAGCATGCGCTTTTCGCGGCGCATGAAGGGTTGCCGCTCAAGCGCCGGGCACAGCCCGTCCGGTCCCGGCAGTACGCCCGACGTCAGCAGCGTGAGCTGCGCCTGCTTGACGTTGCCGATGCGGCCCTCGCGCAGCCAGGCCGCGGCGTCGCGATAATATCCGCGAAAGCGCCAGTTCTCGTGCACCATCAGCCGCGTCAGGTCGCGGACCTCGGCAGCGAGGTCGGTCGCTTGCTGCAGGTTCGGCGCCAGCGGCTTCTGGCACAGCACCGGCAGGTGCTTGGCTGCCGCGAGCCGGACCAGCGGCGCGTGCATCTCGCGTGGCGCCGCGATGTCGATGGCGTCAACATCGGTCTCCGCCAGCATCGCTTCGGCGCTGGCGTAGATCTTGGGTATCTCGAATTCGGTTGCACGGCGTGCGGCGTTGTCGGCCGAGGGGTCGGCGACCGCCACAACGCGCGCCTGATCTGCTATACCGGCCCAAGCGATCAGATGGTGGCGGCTCACCATGCCGGCGCCGATAAGGCCAATGCGGAACGGCTTGTTCATGGATGCTCGCTTCCGATCATCGCTGGAAGTCAGCACGCATGGATATTATTGTCAATAATAGCGCATGATTGGTGGCGAATAGCGCAGCTTTCGGCGCCGAATATCAAATATTGACAATAATAACGCGGACTCCTTTAGTGCGAGCCTGCAGCGATAGGGAAGAACAAGATGGCTGATGATGGACTTCGCAAGGGACTGGCAAGTTATGGCGATGCTGGCTTCTCGCTGTTCCTGCGCAAGGCCTTCATCAAGGCGATGGGGTATTCCGACGATGCGCTCAACCGCCCGATCGTCGGCATCACCAACACCTACAGCGACTACAATCCCTGCCACGGCAGCGTGCCGCAGATCATCGAGTCGGTGAAGCGCGGCGTGATGCTGACCGGCGCGATGCCGATGGTGTTCCCGACCATCTCGATCGCCGAAAGTTTTTCGCATCCGACCTCGATGTATCTCCGCAACCTGATGGCGATGGATACCGAGGAGATGATCCGCGCCCAGCCGATGGACGCCATTGTCGTGATCGGCGGTTGCGACAAGACCCTGCCGGCGCAAATCATGGCCGCGGTCAGTGCGGATCTGCCGACCGTCGTCATTCCCGTGGGACCCATGGTGGTCGGGCATCACAAGGGCGAAGTGCTGGGCGCCTGCACGGATTGCCGGCGGCTGTGGGGAAAATACCGCGCCGGTGAAATCGACGATGTCGAGATCGAAGCCGTCAACGGCCGCCTCGCGCCATCGGTTGGCACCTGCATGGTGATGGGCACGGCGTCCACAATGGCGTGCATCACCGAAGCGCTGGGCCTGTCGCTGCCGATGAGCGCGACGATTCCGGCGCCACACGCCGAACGCTTCCGTTCCGCGGAAGCGAGCGGCAAGGTCGCCGCCGCGTTGGCCAAGGCGAAGGGGCCGCGTCCGAGCGAGTTTCTGACCGCGTCGTCGTTCCGGAATGCGCAAGTGGTGCTGCAGGCGATCGGTGGCTCGACCAATGGCCTCATCCATCTGACCGCGATCGCCAACCGCACCAAGCATCGGATCGATCTCGAAGGCTTCGACAAGCTCGGCCGCGAAGTGCCTGTCCTGATCGACCTGAAGCCGTCGGGTGAGCATTACATGGAGCACTTCCATCATGCCGGCGGCCTGCCGAAGCTGATGGCGCAGCTCGGCGACCTCATCGATCTCGATGCCAAAACCATTACCGGCGCGACGCTGCGCGATGTCGTGGCCAACGCCGAGGAAGTGCCGGGGCAGGACGCGATCCGTCCCCGCAGCAATCCGATCAAGCCGGAAGGTGCGATGGCGGTACTTCACGGCAACCTCGCGCCGCGCGGTGCCGTAATCAAGCATTCGGCGGCGAGCCCCAAGCTCTTGCAACATACCGGCCGCGCGGTCGTGTTCGAGTCCGTTGAAGACATGACGCTGCGGGTCGACGATCTCGCGCTCGACGTCAACGCCGACGACGTGCTGGTGCTGCGCAATGCCGGGCCGAAAGGCGCACCGGGCATGCCGGAAGCGGGCTATCTGCCGATTCCAAAGAAGCTCGGCCGTGCGGGCGTCAAGGACATGGTCCGGATTTCCGACGCGCGCATGAGCGGGACGGCGTTCGGTACCATCGTGCTGCACATCACGCCGGAATCCGCCGTCGGCGGTCCGCTGGCGCTGGTGAGGAACGGCGACATGATCCGGCTCGACGTCGCCAAACGCAGCATCGATCTCTTGGTCGACGATGCCGAACTCGAAAAACGCCGCGCCGCGCTGGCGCCGCCGACGACACCCGATTGGGCCAGGCGCGGTTACGCGCATCTGTTCAACGAGACCATCCTGCAGGCCGACGAAGGCTGCGATTTCGATTTCATGCGCGGCGAGGGCAAGGGCTAGGATTCGTTCGGCGCCTCTACTTCCCCTTGCTGGTGAACTTCTTCACCGCAACACGGAAATCGTCGGTGTGCATCGCGTCGATGATCTTCTCTTCCTCGGCATCGAGCTGCTGCCTGACCGGCGTCACCGCGGCCTGGTAGACCAGTGATTTGGTGCCGCTGATCGCCGCCGGCGGGTTCTGCGCCAATCGCTCGGCGAATTTTTGCGTCGCCGCCTTCAGCTCGGCCGCGGGAACCACCCGGGCGACCAAGCCCCAATCGTAAGCCTGCTGCGCCGAAAAACTGTCTTCAGCGAGAAACAGCTGCAGCGCGCGGCGGGTACCGACGGTGCCGACCATGCCGACGGTGCTGCCGCCGTCCGGCGACACGCCGATCTTGGCGTAAGCCGGCGTGAAGCGGGCGTCTTCAGCGGCGATGCAAAGATCGGTCACGAAGGCGAGCCCCATGCCGGCGCCGGCGGCCGAACCATGGACGCTCGACAGCACGATCTTCGGCATCCGCCGGATGGTCTCGATGAAGGCGTGATAGTGCTTCAGCAGCTCCCCGACCACAGGCGCAATGGTATCGGCGGCCGCGGCAGCACCGATGGTCTGCAGATCGCCGCCGGCACTGAAGGCGCGGCCTTCGCCCTGGATCACCAACACCCTGATGGCGTTATTGGCCTCGACCTCGGCGCCGAGCTGCTCCAATTTTTGGGCGATCGACAGGTTGATGGAGTTGAACGCCGCGGGGCGGTTGAGGGTGATGGTCGCGATCGGACCTTCGATCGTGAGCCGTGCCGGCTCGTCGGAAGAGGGAGCGGTATGATCTTGCGTCGACATCGAAATTACCTCCGATCGGACGGTTGCGGGGCATTTAAATAGCAGAAGGCGGGGGGTGACAATCCCGGGCCGGATTGGTGGGCGTAGACCTGAGGCTGTTCCAGCTGAGGGACGCCCTTGCGCGATCCGAAAGCTTTGGGCTTAATAGGGGTGCCCATCGTTCGGGACGCGGACACGAGCGCCGCTCTCACGAGGCGAAAGCCAACATCAGCAGTGAGAGGAGACGACATGGGTAATTCCTGTGCGCCTGCAATTGGGTTGTCCCGATGACGCAAGGACCGGTTTTGCAAGGGCCTGTCGTGCAAGGGCCTGTCATCATCGTCGGCGCCGGACATGCCGGCTTTCAGGTTGCGGCCTCGCTTCGCCAGCACGGCTTTGCCGAGCGTATCGCGCTTCTGAACGATGAGGGCCATCTGCCATACCAGCGGCCGCCTTTGTCCAAGGCCTATCTGAAGGGAACCGGCGGGCCTGACAGCCTGATGTTCCGGCCGGGAAAATTCTTCTCCGACCAGAAGATCGACCTGATTTCCGACCGTGCGGTGTCGATCGACCGCAGGGCGCATAAACTGTTGCTCGGCTCCGGTTCCTTCCTCGACTACGGCCATCTGGTGCTGGCGACCGGCGCGCGCAATCGCCTGCTCGACATCCCCAACGCCAATCTGGAGGGCGTGCGCTATTTGCGCACCCTCGACGAAAGCGAGGCGTTGCGGCACCGGATCGGATCCGGCCAGCGCGTCGTCGTGATCGGCGCCGGCTTCATCGGACTGGAATTCGCCGCGACCGCCCGGGGCAAGGGCCTGGAAGTCGACGTGGTCGAACTCGGCACCCGCGTGATGGCGCGCGCGGTGACCGCGGAAATCTCCGAATTCTTCCAGTCGAGCCACACCGCGGCCGGCATTCGCATACATCTCGGCGTGCAGGTCACGAGCATCGAGAGCCACGGCAGCAACGTCACCGGCGTCAGCCTCAGTGACGGCCGGCATATGCCTGCCGATCTCGTGGTGGTCGGGGTCGGTGTGCTGCCGAATGTCGAACTGGCGGCCGAAGCCGGCCTGCCGGTGGCGGCGGGCATCATCGTCGATGAACATTTGCTGACGGCCGATCCGGATATCTCGGCGGTCGGTGATTGCGCGCTCTATGCCAGCCCGCGCTTTGGCGGATCGCTGCGGCTGGAATCCGTGCAGAACGCGACCGATCACGCGCGCTGTGTCGCGGCGCGGCTCACCGGGGATGCCAAAGTCTATGACGGGCTGCCGTGGTTCTGGAGCGACCAGGGTCCCCACAAGCTTCAGATCGCAGGTTTGACGACGGGCTATGACCAGGTGGTGGTGCGCGGCGATCGCGGGCAGGGGGCGTTCTCCGTCTTCTGCTACAAGTCCGGGCAACTCGTCGGGATCGAATCCGTCAACCGCGCCGGGGATCACATGTTCGGACGGCGCCTGCTGGCGGCCAACGGCTCGATCGGGCCGGAGCAGGCAGCTGATAGCAGCTTCGATCTGAAGAGCGCGCTGACTTAAGTCGGAGTGACTTTGCCACCGGTCCACTTGCATCGGCGGACCATTTCGGCAACGCTGCTGCAGGCCCGCCAGAGGCTTCGGTGAGTCAATCGGGGAGGGTAGCATGTCCGCCTGGACACGCTGTCTGATGCTATGCAGTGCCATCATCCTAGCCACGGTCATGGCCAGCCCGACCTCGGCCCAGACCAAGCTGCGATGGGCGCATGTCTACGAGATCACCGAGCCCTACCACACCGAAGCGCTGTGGGCGGCGGGCGAGATCAGGAAACGCAGCAACGGCAAATTCGATATTGAGGTGTTTCCGGCTTCCCGGCTCGGCAACGAGAACCAGCTCAATGAGGGGCTTGGGCTCGGCACCGTCGATATCGTCTATGTCGGCACCAACTTCGTCGCGGCAACCTACAAACCGCTCGGCATCACCGGCGCGCCGTTCATGCTGCGTGATTTCGACCACTGGAAGGCCTATCGCGCCAGCAAGCTGTTTGCCGACCTTGCGAAGGACTATGAAGACAAGACCCGGCACAAGATCGTCGCGCTGACCTATTACGGGCAGCGTCATGTCACCGCCAACAAGCCGATCAGCAAGCCCGAGGACATGAAGGGCATGAAGCTGCGCGTGCCGCCGGCGCCGCTGGTCCTGATGTTCACCAGATCCGTCGGCGCCAACGCAACGCCGATCGCATTCTCCGACGTTTACAATGCGCTCCGGCAAGGGCTGGTCGACGGTCAGGAGAATCCGCTGCCCACGATCATGGCCAAGAAATTCTACGAGGTGCAGAGCCACATCGTGCTGACGGGCCACATCACGGAATCGATGGTGACAGTTATCGGCAGTCACGTCTGGAACAAGCTGACGCCGGACGACCGCAAGCTGTTTGCCGATACGATGCAGGAAGCCGCCGCGAAAGCGACGGAGGCGATCGAGGCTTCCGAGCGGGTTTTGGCGACACAGCTCAAGAAGCTCGGCATGACCGTGGTCGAGCCGGATCGCGCGGCATTCCGGAACGCAGCGGTGCCGCTGCACAATGATGCCGCGGCCGGCGCCGGATGGACGCGGGCGCAATACGACGAATTGCAATCGCTGAAGTAAGGGCGGCGTTTCGATAGCCCCGACGCGAACGTAACGGAGATGGCTCAGATGATCGCCGCCACTTCCGCGGCCGTCGGCATCGAGGGCGCTGCGCCCATCCGTTGCACACAGATCGATGCCGCGGCATTGGCATAAGCGAGGGCGTCGCGGATGGCTTTTCCATCCGCCAACTGCGCCGCGAGCGCGCCGACAAGGCAATCGCCAGCGCCGGTGGTGTCCACCGCCTTCACCTTGCGGCCGGGGATGACCGACGGCTGACCATCGATCATCGCAAGCACGCCGCGGCTGCCCAGTGTCACGCAGACGATCTGATCACGGTTTGACGGCAGCAACCGGACCGCTTCGATGAAGCTGTTGTCATCGTCGGTATCGCGAAGCTCGGTGCCGGCGAGCAGACCGAGCTCAGTCTCGTTGAGAACGAGGATGTCGACGAGATCGAGCAGTTCGCGTCCGAAGCGGGTCGCGGGCGCGGGGTTGAGTATCGTGGTCGCACCGGCAGCGCGGGCGCGATTGAAGAACGCCATGATCGTGGGCAGCGGGATTTCGAACTGGCTGACCGCAATGTCGCCTTTGGCGAGGATCGGCGTGCCGACATCCTCGGCACTCACTAGCGCATTGGCGCCGGGCACGACGACGATGGTGTTGTCGGCATTGGCAATCGTGATGAGCGCCGTTCCGGTATGGGCCCCGGCGGTGTCCTTGACGAAGGCGAGATCGACGCCTTGTGCGGCGAGAAATGTCCGCAATTGCTGCCCGAAGGCATCTGTTCCCAGCCGGCCGATCAGCGTGGTTGATACCCCGAGCTTGGCGGCCGCCACAGCCTGGTTGGCGCCCTTGCCGCCGGGGAAATACAATACTGCTTTGCCGGCGACGGTCTCGCCGACAAGCGGATGCCGGTCGGCGGTCGCCACCACATCCATGTTGATGCTGCCGCCGACGAAGACGCGTCCCATTTTCATCCCCACACCACGCGGTCAGGCCCCGACCGCGAACTCCTGCTTGACGGCGTCAATATCGGGGAGTGTCGGCAATCCGGCCTCGTTGCCGAGTCGCTGGATCTTGAAGGTCGAGGCCGCGCGCGCAAATTCGAAATGATCATGCCAGCCTTTGGCGGGGTTGCTCAGATAGGAATAGACGTAGGCGCCGTGGAAGACGTCGCCGGCGCCGTTGGTGTCGATCACACGCTCACGCGGAATCGGCAGCGCGGGCAGGCTGCGGACCGATCCCGTCTCGTCGTACCACAGCAAGCCTTTTTCGCCGAGCGTGACGCCGCCGACCCGGCAGCCGCGGCTCTTGAGATAATCCAGCATCGCTTCCGGGGTCTTGTCCATTTGCTCGCAGAGACGCTCGGCGACGATGGCGACGTCGATGAACTCCAGCAGCTCATGGGTATTGGTGCGCAGGCCGCCGCCGTCGAGCGAGGTCAGGATGCCGGCCTCGCGGCACAATTTGGCGTAGTGGATGGCAGCGTCGGGCTGATGGCCGTCGATGTGCAGCGCGCGGCAGCCTTTCAGATTGAGGATCGGAAACGGATGGATATGCTCGTCGTCACGGCAACGCACGATGGCGCGCTTGCCGTCCTTGGGCATGATGAAGGACAGCGAGGAGGCGTTGACCTTGCGCGGATGGATCGAGATCCCGTACTTCGCGCTCATGTCCTGAAACATGCGGCCGAGCCAGTCGTTGGCGACGGTCGCAATCAGATCGGGGACGATTCCGAGCTTGGCGCAGCAGAACGCCGCCGTGACCGCGTTGCCGCCAAACGACACGGCGTAGGCCGAAGCCACGTGTTTCTCGTCGCCGGTCGGCATGTGGTCGGTGATGAAGGTAACGTCGATATAGGTCTGTCCGATGAAGAGGGCCTGCATTCGTTTTCCGTCATTGTACTTCAGAGTGTTGGGCTGAAGGGTGGTCCGGTCCGGCGCGCTACATTAACACCGCTTGTCGGACGCATTCGCTGAAATTATTCGCAACCGTGCCGTCTTTGCGGCTTGAGAAGGGGATGTCAGGGGACTAGGACCGTCCTTGAGGGATCATCAGTATGCCGGCCATAACGGCTGACGGCTGCCCGGGGTTCCGGACGGTGCGACAAAAGGGGAGGGCTTTTCCCGTGATTACAGGCCTTGATCATGTGGTCGTCCTCACCGGCGATATATCGGCGGGCGAAGCGGCCTATCAGTCGCTGTTTGGACGGAGCCCGGCCTGGCGCAACAGCGGCGACGGCGCCGAGCGCGTGTTGTTCACGCTCGATAACGTGACGCTGGAATTGATGGCGCCTGATGGCAACGGTGAGGCTGCGTCGCGAATTCGCACCGTGCTGGCGGCGCAGGGTGAGGGGCTGGCGAGCCTTTGTTTTCGCACCAACGACATCACGAAATTGCACCGCAGGCTCGACCGGCTGACCCTGAAGCCGGAGCCGGTCGCCGAGGTCGAAAGCCGCGACGCGGTCACGGAGGCAACCTTGTCGTGGAAGCGCACCCGCGCCGCGTCCGATGCGACGCGTGGCATCCGGATGTTTTTCCTCGAACTGGCAAGGGAGCGCCCGCTGTCGGTGCGAACCGGGCCGGCCTCGATCACCGCGATGGATCATGTCGTGGTCTCGACGCCGGATCCCGAGCGGGCCGCCGCGCTGTATGGGGCGCGGCTCGGGCTCGACATGGCGCTCGACCGCTCGCATCCGGACTGGGGCCGGCTGATGTTCTTCCGCTGCGGCGATCTCATCGTCGAGGTCACGCACCGGCCGGGCAAGCCGGCAGCTGGCACGCAGGAGCAACACGACCGTCTGCGCGGGTTGTGCTGGCGCGTCGCCGACATCGACGCCACCCATGCGCGGCTGGTCGCGGCCGGTGTCGACGTCTCCGAGGTCCGCACCGGCCGCAAGCCGGGGACCCGGGTGATGACCGTGCGCAACGGCACCTGCGGCGTGCCGACGCTGCTGGTACAGCCGTCGGTGAAGCCGGGCGCGCCCGATTGATTCGACGTCATTGCAAGCGAAGCGAAGCAATCCATGCCGCCGCTGGGGATGCATGGATTGCTTCGTCGCTGACGCTCCTCGCAATGACGGGGATAGCATGCTAAATCTGATCCATGCGATCATCGAGCGATTGATTTGGCCAAGGCAAAACGTGTTCTGAAATGGCAGCGCGACCCCGAGGGGATGCGGATCCGTATTCTCGAGGCCGCCAAGCAGGAATTCGCCGCCCACGGCCTCGCCGGGGCGCGCGTCGACCGGATCGCGGCCAATGCCGGCGCCAACAAGCGCATGCTGTATTATCACGTCGGCAACAAGGAAGACCTCTACCTCGAAGTGCTCGAAGGCGCCTATGAGCAGATCCGCGCCGAGGAGCGCGGGCTTGATCTCGAACATCTCGATCCGCCTGATGCCATCGAGCGGCTGATCGATTTCACCTGGAACTATTTTCTGCGCAATCCGGAATTCCTGGCACTGCTCAACACCGAGAACGTGGCCAAAGCGCGCCACCTCAAACGCTCGACCAAGGTCAAATCGATGCACTCGCCGTTCGTCGAGATGATCCGCACGGTGGTCAACCGCGGCGTCGAGAGCGGCGACTTCCGCGTCGCGGTCGATCCGGTCCAGCTCTATATCTCGATCGCGGGTCTGTGCTTCTTCTACCTGTCGAACAGCGCGACGCTCAGTGTGATCTTCGGCCGCGACCTCCTGAAGAAGGAAGCGCGGGACGAGCGCCTCGCACACATGGTGGCATTGGTGCTGGCGGCGCTGACGGGGAAATCGACTGCCGATTTCGGCAAGGTCAAGGCGGCGGGGGTGCGGACGGCGGCTCATCAGCCGGTGTGAGCTTTTTGTCGTCCCGGCGAACGCCGGGACCCATACTCCGCGGCGGTTATTGTAACGGAAGGTATCTAACGTCAGCGCTCTCACCGATGGGCCGCGGCGTATGGGTCCCCCGATGCGCAATTGCGCATCTGAGGTCAAGCCCGGGACGACGGCTGTGTTTGTTGTTGGCACTATCATCCAAAACGCACTTTCGCGTTCTCGCGACGCCTTGCGCCCGAGCTTTGCCAGAAACTTCCCGCCCTTTCATAGAGAGGGCGCAGGGAAGACCGGGTGCGCGCTGCACCCGCGGTCCCGTGTGCGGTTTGCACTAAGTAGGCTGCACACGAGCATACAGGGCAGCGGAGAACACCCGGCCTTCCCTGCGCAATGGCTTTACGGCTTATGCCGTGCTCTCCCCGGAGACGAGTTCTTGGTTGACTCCGTCACTGCCGTTTCCGCTTGCGCTTCTCCGACAGCTTGACACCGGCAACGGGTGCCAGGACCACACGGTTTTGCCGTACGCCTCTGTCGCGTTACGTCTTCGCAACGTCAGCGTCCACCGCAACCCGCCCAACGTCCGTGACGACGGCCGACGCCCTCTGAGTGGGACGGGATGGCGAAAGATATGCACCTGATTTTCATTCTGGTAAACAGAAATATTTTTTACTTTGGGGCTTGACGCGATTTCCGTAAATCGGAAGTGATTTGCCCGTCGGGTCAGAATGTCGCACTCAGCCGTCATTGCGAGCGGAGCGAAGCAATCCATTCCTCGGCTGGGCGCGCCATGGATTGCCTCGCTTCGCTCGCAATGACGAGGAGAGGGCAGCGTCAAATTTGGCTGTCATTCCGTGGCTCGCGCCAAGTGGCGCGCCCTCAGATGCGCAATTCCGCATCGGGGAATGACCGCGGGACGAGCCTCAAAATGTCACAGGGAAGCCACTGGACAGTATTTATCCAACGGGTTAATTTCTCTCCGACAAGAACCTGATCAGGGAGCGAGACGTGGCCGAACCGAAGGGCCCCAGCGGCGTGACCAAAGCGCTTAACGCGGCGTGGGTGCGGCCGTTTTTGTTCCTGATTTTCATCGTCGTGATCTGGGACCTGACCATCCGCGTGTTCCGGATTCCGGCCTACCAGATCCCGGCGCCCGGCGATGTCGTCGCCGTGCTGTGGACCGACTGGCCGGAACTGCTGCGGCAGGCCTGGCCCACCACCTACGCCACCATTTGCGGGTTCCTGCTGTCGGCCGTGTTCGGTATTCCCGTCGCCATGCTGATCGCGGGATCGAAGACGGTGGAAAGCTATGTCTATCCGCTGCTGGTGTTCTCCCAGTCCGTGCCGAAGATCGCGATCGCGCCGCTGTTCGTGGTCTGGTTCGGGTTCGGCATCATCCCGAAAGTGATCTCGGCGTTTCTGTTGGGATTCTTTCCGGTGGTGGTGTCGGCGGTGCAGGGCTTCAAATCGGTCGACCCTGATATGGTCGATCTGGCGCGCGCGATGCAGGGCAGCCGCTTCAGGGTATTCTGCGCCGTTAACCTGCCGCATGCGATGCCGGCGATTTTCTCCGGCCTGAAAGTGTCGATTACGCTGGCCGTGGTCGGCGCCGTGGTCGGTGAGTTCGTCGGCTCCAATTCCGGGATCGGCTATGTGCTGCAGCGCTCGATCGGCACCTTCGATCTGCCGACGATGTTCGCTGCGCTGGTGATTCTCGCGCTGATGGGCGTGATCTTGTTCTGGATCGTCGACCGGATCGAAAGCCTCGTCATTCCCTGGCATGTCAGCCAGCGCGAGGACATCATCTTTGCTTCGTAAACTGTAACCCAAAAAGAAGCGACCCATCCAAGGGCCGCAAGCCAACACCAACGGGAGGACGACAATGATACGAGCTATGACTGCGGTTTCGGCCGCGTTGATCTGGACCGCGCTTTCAGTGCTTCCTGCATCCGCCGCCGACAAGGTGGTGCTGATGCTGAACTGGTACGTCTATGGCGAGCACGCGCCGTTCTATTACGGCAAGGCCAAGGGCATCTATGCCGCCGAGGGCATCGATCTCGAAATCCAGGAAGGCCGCGGTTCGGCGGCGACCACGCAGGCCGTTGCGGCCAAGACCGCCAATTTCGGCTATGTCGACGTGCCGACAATGATGCGCGCGGCGGTCAAGGGCGCGCCGATCGTCGCTACCGGCGTGCTGCTGCAGACCAGCCCGATGTCGGCGATGGGTTTCGTCGAGAAGAACATCAAGAAGCCCGAGGACATCAAGGGCAAGACGGTGGCGATCACGCCCGCCGATTCCATGACCCAGATCTGGCCGCTGTTCCTGAAGAAGACCGGCCTGAAGGAAAGCGATTTCCAGACGGTCGCCGGCGACGGCCAGACCAAGCTCAACGCCGTCATCAACGGCCAGGCTGATTTGCTGCTCGGCTACGTCATGGACCAGTCGATGAAGATCAAGGACGCCACCGGCAAGGACGTCAACGCGATCAAGTTCGCCGACTACGGCATCAACATGGTCTGCTCGGGCGTCGTCGCCAACACCGAGTTCGTCAAGTCCAATCCCGACCTCGTCAAGCGTTTCATGTCGGCGACCACCAAGGCCGTCGAAGCCGCCGAGAAGGATGCCAAGGGTGCAGCACAATCGATCCTCGACGCCAACCCCAAGGGCGGCAAGATCGAAACGCTGACGCAGGGCTTTGAACTGACGATCCCGCTCTATCGCACGGCGGAAACCAAGGGCAAGCGGCCGTTCGAGGTGACCGACCAGAACATGACCGACACGGTCAATCTGATGGTCGAGTATGGCGGCCTCGAAGCCAAGGCCAAGGACAATCCGAAGGCGTTTTATACCAATGATTATCTGCCGAAGGGTGGGTCCTGATCTCGTCATTGCGAGCGAAGCGAAGCAATCCATGGTGCCGCAAAGCAAGTATGGATTGCTTCGCCGCTTTGCTCCTCGCAATGACGAACGGCTCCCACTGCATTCGAACGGAATTAACTGAATGAGCGCAGCCACCAAAGCAACCAACGCCGATCAGCCCGCCGCGCATCTGCGGCTGGTGTCCGATCGGGCAGGCGCTGGCACGCCGGGGATCACGCTGTCGGGTGTGTCGAAGACCTATCGCTCGCGCGACGGCGATGTGCCGTCGCTGAAGCCGCTGGATTTTCATATCAACGAGGGCGAGTTCTTTGTCGTGGTCGGTCCGTCCGGCTGCGGCAAGTCCACGCTGCTGAAGATGATCTCGGGCCTGCTGGCGCCGTCGACCGGGGAAATCCTGGTCGAAGGCGAGCAGGTGACAAAACCGCACGGCAATGTCGGCATCGTGTTCCAGAACGCGCTGCTGCTGCCGTGGCGCAATATCCTCGGCAACGTGATGCTGCCGATCGACATGAAGCAGCTGCCGCGCGAGGAATATCTCGTGCGCGCCAAGGCGCTGCTCAAGATGGTCGGGCTCGAAGGTTTTGAGAAGAAGCTGCCCTGGCAGCTTTCGGGCGGCATGCAGCAGCGCGCCTCGATCTGCCGGGCGCTGGTGCACGATCCAAAAATCATGCTGATGGACGAGCCGTTCGGCGCGCTCGACGCCATGACGCGCGAGAAGATGAATGTCGAACTGATGCGGATCCAGCGCGAGACCGGCAAGACCGTGCTGCTGATCACGCATTCGATACCGGAAGCGGTGTTCCTGGCCGACCGCGTGCTGGTCATGACCGAACGCCCCGGCGCGATCGCGGCGATCTACGACGTGCCGCTGCCGCGCCCGCGTTCCCTGGATTCGATGGCCGATCCCGCCTTCACCGAACTGGTGCAGCGGATCCGCAAGCACTTCTTCACCCAAAGCGCGCTGGACTAAGGGGGTACCGCCATGCCTCCTCGCATTGCCGTGCGGGATATTTCGTTCTTCGAGCGGCCGATCCCGTTCGCGAAGCCGTTCCGGTTCGGCAGCGTGGTGATCACGTCGTCGGTGCAGGTTTTCGTGCGCGCCGAAATCGAGATCGAAGGCAAGGGCGCTTCGATCGGCGCCGGCGCCGAAATGATGGCCTCGAAATGGTTCGACAAGCGCGCGCATCTTTCGCCGCAACAAACCATCGACGGATTGCGCCGCGCGCTTGCGATCGCACGCGAGCTTTATCTGGCGCGATCCGGCCTTGACACCGCGTTCGGACACCACGCCGCCATCATCGCGGCCCAGGTGGAGGCCTGTGCGAATGAGGATATCCCGCCGCTCGCTGCCGGCTTTGGGCCGGCCGAGATCGACAAGGCGATCCTGGATGCGCTGCTGCGCGGGCTGGGCGCCAATTTCTTTGACGGCATGGCCGCAAATGTGGCCGGGATCGATGCGCGGCTGGCGCCCGATCTGGGGGATGACGCCATCGCGCAATTCCTGGCAGGACGCCGGCGGCTGGAGCGCGTCGCGATCCGGCACACGGTCGGCATGGACGACACGGTCGAAGGCGAGGGCGGCGTCGCCGACGCACACGAAAACGCCGGCGCGCGTTATTTTAAGCTCAAGCTGAACGGCGATCCCGCGGCGGATGCGGCGCGCCTGATCCGGATCGGCAATGAACTTGCGAAGCTGCCGTATGCGTACAAGGTGACGCTGGACGCCAACGAGCAATATGCCGATCTCGACGCGCTGGGCGCGCTGGTCGAGCGCCTCGACCGTGACAGCGCGTTGAAGCCGATCGCGGAAAAACTTCTGTATATCGAGCAGCCGATGCCGCGCGACATCACGCGGCAGTCGCCGCTCGGTGCGCTCACCGGCCGCGATTTCATCATCGACGAAGCCGACGATTCCTACGACGCCTTCCCGGCCGCCCGCGCGCTGGGCTATCGCGGTATCTCCTCGAAGTCCTGCAAGGGCATCTACAAGTCGGTCATCAACGCCGCTCGCGCGGCCAAATGGAGCGCCGACGGCGGACGGTATTTCATCTCGGGCGAGGACCTGACCTGTCAGGCCGGGCTCGGTGTCCAGCAGGATCTGGCGCTGGGAGCGCTGATCGGCGTCACCCATGCCGAGCGCAACGGCCACCATTATGTCGATGGATTTGCCGAGACGCCCGCTGCCGAGGCCGACGCGTTTCTGGTCGCGCATCCCGATCTCTACATCCGCGACGGCAATATCATCCGCCTGTCGATTCACGACGGCGATCTGCTGACGGGATCGCTGGCAGCGCCGGGCTTCGCGACATCAGTACATCCGGAGTGGTCGGAGTTGCCGCCGCTCCAACAACCAAAAGCAAGAACCTTGCAGGAGCAAGCGATATGACGACCAAACGCCTCGGCCTGATCATGAACGGTGTGACCGGCCGCATGGGGCTCAACCAGCATCTGATCCGCTCGATCGTCGCGATCCGCGACCAGGGCGGCGTGGTGCTTGGCAATGGCGACCGCATGATGCCGGACCCGATCCTGATCGGCCGTGATGCAGATAAAGTGGAACGTCTCGCCAGGCGCTTCAACGTCGAGCGCTGGTCGACCGACCTCGACAAGGCGCTGGCCGACAAGAACGACACCATCTTCTTCGACGCCGCGACCACGCAGGCGCGGCCCACGCTGCTGACCAAGGCGATCAATGCCGGCAAGCACGTCTATTGCGAAAAGCCGATCGCGACCAATCTCGATGAGGCCGTTGCGGTGCTGCGCCTCGCTGCTGCAAAAGGCGTCAAGCACGGCACGGTGCAGGACAAGCTGTTCCTGCCGGGCCTCAAGAAGCTCGCCTTCCTGCGCGACTCCGGCTTCTTCGGCCGGATGCTCTCGGTGCGCGGCGAGTTCGGCTATTGGGTGTTCGAAGGCGGCTGGCAGGAGGCGCAGCGGCCGTCCTGGAATTACCGCAGCGAGGATGGCGGCGGCATCATCCTCGACATGGTCTGCCACTGGCGTTACGTGCTCGACAATCTCTTCGGCGAGGTCGAGAGCGTGAGCTGCACCGGCACCACTGATATCCTCGAACGTTTCGACGAGAAGGGCAAGCAGTACAAGGCGACCGCCGACGACTCCGCTTACGCCACCTTCCGCCTCAAGGGCGGGGTGATTGCGCATATCAATATGAGCTGGGTGACGCGGGTCTATCGCGATGACCTCGTCACCTTCCAGGTCGACGGCACCCATGGCTCGGCGGTGGCGGGGCTGACCGATTGCGTCATCCAGGCGCGGCAGGCGACGCCACGACCGGTGTGGAATCCGGACGAGAAGCGCACGCATGATTTCTACGCCGACTGGCAGACGCTCCCCGAGAACGTCGTCTACGACAACGGTTTCAAGGAGCAGTGGGAAATGTTCATTCGCCACGTTTGCGAGGACGCGCCCTACAAGTATACGCTGCTGGAAGGCGCCAAGGGCGTGCAGCTTGCCGAATGCGCACTTCAAAGCTGGCGCGAACGGCGCTGGATCGACGTCGCTCCGATCAAGGTGTGAGGTTAAGGCCATGAACAAGCCGGTAATGCCTGTCTCGTCGCTGTCGCTGAAACTGCCGACCCCGAACGGCAACATCGAAACTTATCGCTTGGCAGCGTCGCGGGTCTTCCCGGCGCGGCTCGAAGGCACGCTGAACCGCGTGGCGTTCTCGGCGGCGCATGTGGTGGCCGATCCCTTTGCCGACAATGATCCGTGGCTGACGGCGGCGATCGACTGGGACAAGACCATCGCGTTCCGCGAACATATCTGGGACCTCGGTCTCGGCGTTGCCGAGTCGATGGACACCGCACAGCGTGGCATGGGGCTGGACTGGCCGACCTCGCTGGAATTGATCCAGCGTTCGGTGAAGGCGGCCAAGGCGAGGGGCAATGCGCTGGTGTTTTCCGGCGCCGGCACCGACCACCTCGCGGTCGAGGATGCCAAGAGCATCGACGACGTGATCCGCGCTTACGAAGAGCAGATCGCCGCTGTTGAAAAGGCCGGCGGGCGCATCATCCTGATGGCCTCGCGCGCACTCGCAAAGATCGGCCGCAATGCCGACGATTACGCCAAGGTTTACAACCGCGTGCTGTCGCAGGTCCGCGAGCCCGTGATCATCCACTGGCTCGGCGACATGTTCGATCCGGCGCTGGCGAATTACTGGGGCACATCCAGCCTCGATGAAGCCATGGACATTGCGGTCGGCATCATCAACGCCAACGCGGCCAAGGTTGACGGCGTAAAAGTCTCACTGCTCGACAAGCAGCGCGAGATCGACATGCGCCGCCGGCTCGATAAAAACGTGAAGATGTATACCGGCGACGACTTCAACTATGCCGAACTGATCGCCGGCGACGACAAGGGGTTTTCGCACGCGCTGCTCGGCATCTTCGATGCGATTGCGCCGGCGGCGTCCTACGCGCTGTCGCGGCTGGCGGCCGGGGATGAGGCCGGCTTCCACGACGTGCTGGGGCCGACGGTGCCGCTGTCGCGGCATATCTTCAAGGCGCCGACGCGGTTCTACAAAACGGGAATCGTGTTCATGGCCTATCTCAACGGCCACCAGGATCATTTCACCATGGTGGGCGGGCAGGAGAGTACGCGCTCGACGCTGCACCTGGCTGAATTGTTCCGGCTGGCCGACCAGGCAGGGCTGCTCGCCAATCCGGAACTGGCGACCCGGCGCATGAAGACGGTGCTGGCGACACGGGGTGTCGAGCCCTGATGCGGGATTTTTCGAAGGATCACCGCTGGCTGTCGCTGAACACCGCAACGGTCCGCAAGCAGGGCGACCTCGTTGCGATCATCGAGGCCTGCGCGCGGCATGGCATCCGCGCCATCGACCCGTGGCGCGATCAGGTCGCCGCCGTCGGCCTCGAGCGTGCCGCGCGTGCGGTGCGCGACGCGGGGCTGGAACTGACAGGCTATTGCCGCGGCGGCATGTTCACGTCGGATGCCGCGCATCGCATCGAGGCGCGCGACGATAACCGCCGCGCCGTCGATGAAGCCAAGGCGCTGGGCGCGCCCTGCATCGTGCTGGTCGTCGGCGGACTGCCGCAATATTCGCGGCCGGGCAGCGCGGCCTCAAAGGATATTTTGGCGGCCCGCAGCCAGGTTCACGACGGCATCGCCGAGATGATGGAATATGCTGATAGCGCCAACATGCCGCTGGCGATCGAGCCGCTGCATCCCGCCTATGCCGGCGACCGCGCCTGCGTCAACACCACCAAACAGGCGCTCGATATCTGCGACGCGCTCGATCCGAAGCGATCAGGCGCGCTCGGCGTCGCGCTCGACGTCTATCACATCTGGTGGGATCCGGAATTGCTGCCACAGATCGCGCGCGCCGGCAAAGATCGGCTATTGGCGTTCCACGTCTGCGACTGGCTGGTGCCGACCAAGGACATCCTCAACGACCGCGGCATGATGGGTGACGGTGTGATCGACATCAAGTCGGTGCGATCAGCCG
This sequence comes from Bradyrhizobium sp. AUGA SZCCT0169, assembly GCF_018130085.1. Taxonomy (NCBI): domain Bacteria; kingdom Pseudomonadati; phylum Pseudomonadota; class Alphaproteobacteria; order Hyphomicrobiales; family Nitrobacteraceae; genus Bradyrhizobium; species Bradyrhizobium sp. AUGA SZCCT0169. Next base: position 26,977 of record NZ_JAFCMC010000043.1, read on the forward strand.
TCGAGGCGCAGGGCTTTGCGGGCTATTCCGAGATCGAGATTTTTTCGGAGGAGTGGTGGAGCAAGCCGATGGATGAGGTGCTGCAGACCTGCATCGAGCGGCACCGGTCGGTGGTTTAGGTTTATGTCGTCCCGGCCTAGTGCGCAATCGCGCACGGGGGCCGGGACCTATAGCCACGAATGTTGATTGTTGAGAAAGGCTGGAGCGCCAGCTTGGTCTAACCACGAAAGCCTGTGGTTATGGGTCCCGGCCTTCGCCGGGACGACGGTGAGAGAGGGTAATCCAAACCCTCAAACCAGCCGCTTGCGGATCATGTCCTCGATGGCGGCGAGTTCGCGGTTGGCTTTGTGAAGCTGGGCCTCGGCGGCCTGCGCGCGGAACTCGGCGGCGATCGCATGATCCTCGGCGCTGACGATACGTTTTTCGGCCCGCTGCATGGCTTTTGCCATTTCCTCGAGCCGGGCGTTGAAGTCATTGATCAGGTCGCGGCGCGAGCGCTCGGAAGCGTCGCGTTGCTTCTCGGCCAGCCGCAGTCGCTCGGTGGCGCTCTTGCACAGCGACTGGGCGCGGGCTTCGGTCTCGCGGGCCTGATTTTCGATGCCCTCGAACATCTCGGTGGCCTGCTGCATCAGGCTGAGCGCGGTGGTGCCGGGTCCTTTCGCGGGTTGCCGGGCAAAACTGACGACTTTCTCTTCTTCGTCGGGCAGCGGGGCGGGCGCGGAAGGGTAGCGGTAATCCCAGATGTCCTCACGAAGCTGCTGATTTGCGCGGTACGCCATACGGGAGGCCCTTTTTCGAAACGCTGGTCGCGAAAAAGGTACGCAAACATGGTAAACCGGGGGTTAATTACCGGCCCGATGCAGGCGACAGGCGGGAACCCGAGCGGCGGACAGAGCCGCCCCCTTTCCGTTCAGGACCTCCTTGGTCAGAAGCCCGTCACACGGATCCGAAAGCTATTTCTTTTTGCCCGAGGCAAAGCCCGACTGCAGGTTGCCGACGCCCTTCTGGCTTGGCGCCGCGGCGATGGTCTTGATCTTCTCCTTCTTCGGCTTCTTGGTTTCGCGATTGCTGCGTTGCTCACCCTTGGCCATGCCGGTCTCCCGTCGATTTGATGATGTTAAGCGGCTCTGACGGTAGCGATTTGCCGAAAGATAGATACAGGGCCGCTTCGGCCAAACCCGATTTATTTCACGGAAGCGGGCTCGCCATGCCGTAAGGTCACGCAGCGATTCCCGGCAAAGCCTGATACCCCAACAGCAAAGCGAGCCCGCATGAGCGACCGACTGGACAATTTGAAGAAGGCGAGGGATCGCATGCTTGAAGACCGCGATGCGCACGCCAAGGTGCTCGCGGCGCCGTTCGACCGCGACAAGGCCGAGCGGGCGCGCGCCAAATTCCTGGAGATGCAGGTGTTGATTGATGCGATCGACCGCGCGATCGCAGGCGAACCGGCGACGGCATAAGCAGGCTGCCCCCTACGACGCCCGCGTGGTTTCGCCGACCTGACACGGCACGCTCAGAAATCCGCGGAAGCGGACCCGGCCGCCGCGCACCGGCTCGCCGTTCAGCGCATAGTCCGGAAACCGCGCCAGGAAGCGCGAGATCGCGATCGCGCCCTCCAGCCGCGCCAGCGCCATCCCGGCGCATTGATGCGCCCCGGTGCCGAAGGCGAGATGCCGGTTCGGCGTGCGGCCGATATCGAGGTTTTCGGGATCGGCAAACTGGGCAGGATCGCGGTTGGCGGCGCCGATGCACAGCGTCACCGGCGTGCCTGACGGCATTGCGATGCCGCCGAGTTCGACCGGCTCGACCGTCATGCGGTTGCCGAGCTGGTTCGAGCTTTCGAACCGCAGCATCTCCTCGACCGCGGTCTTGATCATGGCGGGATTTTCGATCAGCCGCGTCTTCTGGTGCGGGTAATGCGACAGCGCCACCAGCCCGTTGCCGATCAGATTGGTGGTGGTCTCATGGCCGGCATTGAGCAGGAAGATGCAATTGTGCAGCAGTTCCTTCGAGGTCAGCCGCTCGCCATTGTCCTCGCCAAAAATCAGCCGCGTCAGCACGTCGCGTTCGGGGTTGCCGGGGTTCGCGCGCCGGCGCTCGACCAGGATTTCGAGATAGCTCAGAAAATCCTTCACCGCCTTGTTGCCGCGCGCAAACACTTCCCTGCTGATCACGGGCTCCAGCGCGCCGAGAATGGCGAGCGACCAGTCGCGCAGCGGCTCGCGTTCCTCATGCGGGACGTCGAGCAGGTTGCCGATCACTTCAATCGGGATGGCGGCGGCAAAGTCGTCGATCAGGTCGACCCTTTCCTTGGCGGCGAGACCGTCGAGCAGCCCGTCGACCAGCCCGATCAGGTCGCTCTCCATCGCGGCGATCGCCCGCGGTGACAGCGCGCCCATGATCAGCCGCCGCACCCTGGTGTGGGCGGGCGGATCGTTGAAGACGAGGCTGGTGGTGTGGTGCTCGTAGAGCAGGCTGTCGCCATATTTCGGAAGAAACTCCTTCTTCTTGTCGGACGAAAACACCTTGGTCGCCTTGTAGGCCGCGACCAGATCGTCATAGCGGGTCAGGAAGTAGGAGCCGTTGCGCAGCCGCTTGACCGGCTCGTTCTCGCGCAGGGCCCGATAGGTCGGATAAGGGTTGGCATAGAAGTCCGGCGTCAGTCTCTCCAGATCGAAATTCGCCGACAGCTCCCGTGCATCCCAATTCATGGCGCGTCATGCTCTTTGCGAAGGTGGACAAGACTGGCGCGGTCGCGTCAGTTTAAATTAGTCGCAGTTGCAACTAATTTAAACTCCGTCCCCGGGCCGGGGTCAACTCCAATTGAAGCCGTTGCACGGTTTTCGCGCCTTTGGCAGGCGGCGTGCCGTGTACCGTCCAGCCCAAAGCGCTCCCGCGCCCCGAGTGAATGCGAACGCCGCGCTGAGCGACGGCGCCAATCTGGAGCGGTAGCTTCAGCCGGGATGCCGATTTCATTATCGCCTTCGCGGCGCGTTGGGATTGCAGCCGATCTGGGCCGAAATGTCCGGTTTGCGCTGCAATAAAACCTTGACTTGGTCAAGGTGAGTGATTACTCACACGCCCATGTCCAGCCTTCGCATGACGAGTGATTTACGGCGTCAATTGATATTGAGCGCCGCCAAGCGGTGCTTCGCCCGCAATGGCTTTGCCGGCACCACGACCAAGAGCGTGGCGGCGGCGGCTGCCATTTCGGAAGGGCTGCTGTTCAAGCATTTCCCCTCCAAGGCGGCGCTCTATGCGGAAATCCTGGCGGAAGAGTGCGAGGCCGACCCGGATCTGGTGCATCTGCTGGGCCAGGCGCCGTCGACCGCGACCTTGGTCGAACTGATCAAGGGCATGGTCGGGCACTTCATGCAGGTCTCTGACGGCCCCGACGAGGAAGAGGCGCAGCGGCTGCGGCTGATGACGACGAGCCATCTCGACGACGGCGAATTCGCCCGGCTGCTTTACGCCAAGGTCAGCGAGCTGATCGGCTCGGTGTTCACCGCCTCGCTCGAAAGCGCGATTGCCGCGGGGGACGCGTCGAAGATCGGCAGCGAGCCGCTCAACCTGTTCTGGTTTGCGCATCACACCGTGCTGATGGCCGCGCTGTCGCGGCTTCCTGCGGTGCCCTGTCTCACCTACGGCAACGCCGCCGATGTCGAACGGCAGCTTTGCCAATTCATCCTTCGCGGCATCGGACTAAACGAGGCTGCAATCACCAGGCATTTGGACCACGAGCCGTCGCCGAATTCGGGACAATCGGTAACTGCAGAAAGTGCATGAAATGAATATCGTAACCGAAAGCCACCTCAAGGGTCAGCCGATCGGCGACAAGGCGCGCAAGCGTCCGGTCCGGATGGTGCGCTGGTTCATCGTCGTCGGGCTGTTGCTGAGCCTGCTGGTCGGCGGCCTGGTCTGGTTCAACTATTTCCGCGGCAAGATGATCGCGCAGTTCTTTGCCAACAACAAACCGCCGCCGACCAGCGTCAGCGTTGCCGACGCGAAGTCCGAAGTCATACCCAACCTGTTGACCGCGGTCGGCGATCTGGCCGCCGTGCATCAGGTCAATGTCACCTCGGATTTGAACGGCCGTATCACCGAGATCATGTTCACCGCGGGCAGCACCGTGAAGGAAGGCACCCCGCTGGTGCAGTTGTTCGATGGTCCCGAGCAGGCCGACCTCGCCAGCTTCAAGGCGCAGGCGACGATGGCGCAGCTCTCGCTCGAGCGCGCCAAGCAACTGGCAAGCCGCCAGTTCGGGCCGCAGGCAACCGTCGACCAGGCGCAATCGGCGTTCGACCAGGCCAATGCCGGCATCGCCAAGACCCAGGCCATCATCTCGCAAAAGCAGGTGCGGGCTCCGTTCGACGGCGAACTCGGCGTTCGCAGGGTCGAGGTCGGTCAGTACCTGACGGCGGGAACGCAGATCGTTTCGTTGACCGATCTGTCGCGGCTGTTTGCCAACTTCACCGTGACGGAGAAGGACTCAGGCGCGCTCAAGGTCGGACAGATCGTTCGTATCGGGGTCGACGCCTATCCGGGCCGCAAGTTCGAGGGCAAGATCACGACCATCGAGCCGCAGATCGCTACCGACACGCGCAACATTCGCGTGCAGGCGACGATCGACAACCCCGAACGCATCCTCAAGCCGGGCATGTTCGCGACCACCACGGTGGTGCTGCCGGACAAGCCGCCGGTCATCACCATTCCCGAGACCGCGGTCGATTACACGCTGTATGGCGACTCCGTCTATCTCCTGACCGAGAAGAAAGAGGATGACGGCAAGACCAGCCTGACGGCGGTGCGCACCTTCGTGCAGACCGGCAACCGCATCGACGGGCGTGCCGAGATCCTGAAGGGGCTGAAGCCCGGCGATCGTGTCGTTGCGGTCGGACAGCTCAAGCTGCAATCGGGTGCGGCGGTGACGGTTTCGGCCGATCCGGCGCCTGTGATTCCGGCGAAGCCGCCGCGCTATTGAACGTGACGCGGCCGCAGGGCCGCGTTGCAACATCAGGATTCAGGCGTCGGTCTCGTGGAGGGACCGTGCCCATACGTTTGAACTGGATAACCAGCGATGGCCTTAACTGATATCTTCATCAAGCGCCCGGTTTTGTCGGTCGTCGTTAGTTTGCTGATCCTCTTGCTCGGTCTGCGGGCCGCCAGCGTCTTGCCGATCCGGCAGTATCCGAAGCTGTCGAACACGGTGATCAACGTCACCACCGTCTATCCGGGCGCGTCGGCGAATTTGATTCAGGGCTTCATCACGACGCCGATCGAGCAGGCGATCGCCTCCGCCGAAGGTGTCGACTACATCACGTCGTCGTCGGTGCAGGGCACGAGCACGATCCAGGTCTACATCAAGCTGAATTTCGATCCGAACCAGGCGCTGACCGAAGTTCTCGCCAAGACGAACTCGGTCAAATATCTGATCCCGAAAGAATCCAACGATCCGATCGTGACCAAGACAACCGGTCAGACAACGGCCGTGATGTATCTCGGCTTCTCCAGCGAGGAGTTGTCCGGTTCGGCGATCTCGGACTATCTGACGCGCGTGGTCCAGCCGGTGCTGTCGACCGTCGACGGCGTGGCGTCGGCCGACATTCTGGGCGGCCAGACATTTGCGATGCGGCTGTGGCTTGATCCGGTCAAGATGGCCGGGCGCGGCGTATCGCCGAGCGATGTCCAGGCGGCGATCCAGGCCAACAACTTCCAGGCTGCCGCCGGCCAGGCCAAGGGCTACTTCATCGTCTCCAACATTACGACCAATACCGACCTGCGGAGCCTTGATCAGTTCAAGCGGATGATCGTCAAGTCCAAGGACGGCGGCTTTGTTCGGGTCGAGGATATCGCGACCGTCGAGCTGGCGGCGCAAAGCACCGACGCGAGTGTCGCGTTCAGCGGCGAGCGCGCGATCTTCATCGGCGTGCAGGCGACCCCGCAAGGCAATCCGTTGACGCTGGTCAAGGGCGTGCGTGCGCTGTTTCCGGAACTGGAACGCAACTTGCCGCCTTCGATGAAGATGAAGGTGGCCTACGATTCCACCAAGTTCATTCAGTCATCGATCGACGAGGTGCAGAACACGCTGATCGAGGCGATGCTGATCGTCGTGGTCGTGATCTTCCTGTTCCTGGCATCGTTCCGTTCGGTCATCATTCCCGTCGTCACAATTCCGCTGTCGCTGATCGGCGTCTGCAGCCTGATGCTGGCGCTGGGCTTCAGCTTCAACCTGCTGACGCTGCTGGCGATGGTGCTCGCCATCGGGCTCGTGGTCGACGACGCCATCGTGGTGGTCGAGAATATCCATCGCCATCTGGAAGAGGGAAAAACACCGGTACAGGCGTCACTGCAGGGTGCGCGTGAGATCGTCGGTCCCGTGATCTCGATGACGATCACGCTGGCGGCCGTGTATGCCCCGATCGGATTCCTCGGCGGCTTGACCGGCTCGCTGTTCCGCGAATTCGCCTTCACGCTCGCGGGCTCGGTGATCGTGTCCGGCGTGATTGCGCTGACGCTGTCGCCGATGATGTGCTCGGTGCTGCTCAAGAGCGCCGAAGAGGGGCGTTTCGCCAGGATCGTCAACCGGGTGTTCGGCGCGATGACGCGCTGGTACGGAAGGCAACTCGATCGCTCGCTCGACTATCGTCCGATCACCGGCGTGTTCGCGCTGACGATCCTCGGTCTGGTCGGGTTCCTGTATATGAACACGGCCAAGGAACTTGCGCCCGAAGAGGACCAGGGCATCGTGTTCTCGGTGACCAAGGCGCCGAAATACGCCAACATCGACTATGTCGACTTCTACGGCGACAAGCTCGACAAGGCGTTTGCCAAATTTCCCGAAACCGACCTGCGCTTCGTCCTGAATGGCATCAATGGGCCGCAGGGCGGCATCGCCGGCATGCTGCTCAAGCCGTGGGACGAGCGTGAACGTTCCTCGATCAAGCTGAAGCCGCTGGTACAGGCGGAGATCAGCAAGATCGAAGGTGTCCAGGCGTTCGCGTTCAACCTGCCGCCGCTCCCGGGCGGGCCCGGCGGCTTGCCGATACAGATGGTGATCAATTCGACCGCCGGCTTCCAGGCCGTCTATGAGGAGATGAACAAGCTAAAGGACGCGGCGCGCAAGAGCGGCCTGTTCATCGTCTCCGACAGCGACCTCGACTTCAATCAGCCGGTGGTGCGGGTCAACATCGACCGTTCCAAGGCAAGCGATCTCGGCATCAACATGGCGCAGGTTGGCGCCACGTTGCAGACTCTGTTGGGCGGCAATTACGTCAATCGCTTCAACCTCGAGGGGCGCTCGTATCAGGTGATCCCGCAGGTGCCCCGCGGCATGCGGCTGTCGCCGGAATCGCTCGGCGGTTACTACGTCCCGACCAACACCGGGCAATTGGTGCCGCTGTCGACCATCGTGTCGATCGAGACCGCGACCGATCCAAATTCGCTGACGCATTACAACCAGCTGAACTCCGCGACCTTCCAGGCGGTGCCGATGCCGGGTGTGACGGTTGGGCAGGCGGTGGACTTCCTCGAAGGTGAAGCCAAGAAGCTGCCCGCCGGCTTCGGTCACGACTATCTGGCCGATTCCCGCCAATATGTGCAGGAAGGCAACCAGCTCGCGATCACCTTCGGTTTCGCGCTGATCATCATCTTCCTGGTGCTGGCGGCGCAGTTCGAAAGCCTGCGCGATCCGCTGGTGATCATGATCAGCGTTCCCATGGCGATCGTCGGCGCGCTGATCCCGCTGTTCTTCGGCGTAGCGACGATCAACATCTATACCCAGGTCGGATTGCTGACCTTGGTCGGCCTGATCACCAAGCACGGCATCCTGATGGTGGAGTTCGCCAACGAACTGCAGCTCAAGGAAGGCCTCGACAAGCGTTCGGCGATCGAGATGGCGGCCCGGATCCGGCTGCGTCCGATCCTGATGACGACGGCGGCGATGGTCACCGGCCTGATCCCGCTGCTGACCGCAACGGGCGCAGGTGCGGCGAGCCGCTTCTCGATTGGTCTCGTCGTGGTCTCCGGCATGTCGATCGGTACGCTGTTCACGCTGTTCGTGCTGCCGGCGGTCTATGTCTGGATGGCGACCGACCACCAGGCCAAGGCCGGCTCGCAGCGGACGAAGGAAATCGCGGATTTCGATCTGGGAACGCCTGGGCTCAAACCGACCTGAGCATGGCGGGCGAATAGGACGAAGTCGGCGGCGGTCCTGATCGCCGCCGTTTTCGTTATGAGCTCCGGCCGGCTTGCCGCAGTGCGGCAAGAGACAAGCTCAAGGCTTCTTGATAGCTTGGCCGGCATGAGCATTTCCCTGCATCCCGGCACCCCAGAGGGGCGCACGCTGGCGGCTGCTTCGCCCGCGGAGAATGCTGTGCCCGCGCAGGGGGCGCCCGGGACCAGAACCCGCAACCGGCTGTTCACCAAATACGTCGCGCTGTTCGTTGCCGTGGTGGGCGTCGCGCTGCTTTCCAACGGGATTTTCGAGGTTTTCTTCTACTATCGGGAGCACAAAACTTCCCTGATCCGGATCCAGCACGAGCAGGCCGAAGCCGCCGCGGCCAAGATCGGCCAGTTCATCAAGGAAATCGAAAGCCAGCTGGGTTGGACCACCCAGTTGCCCTGGTCGGCCGGATCGCTGCAGGATCGCCGGTTCGACGCGCTCCGCCTGCTGCGGCAGGTGCCGGCGATCACCGAACTGTCGCAGATCGATTCCGCCGGCAAGGAACGCCTGCGGGTGTCGCGGCTGGCAATGGATGTCGTCGACTCCGGCCTCGACCTTTCCAAAGACCCGAAATTCACGGAAGCCGTCGCCAACAAGGTGTTTTACGGGCCGGTGTATTTTCGCCGGGAGTCCGAGCCCTACATGACGCTATCGCTGGCCGGCACCCGCAAGGATGCCGGTGTCAGCATCGCCGAGGTCAATCTGAAGCTGATCTGGGACGTGGTCTCGCAGATCAAGGTCGGCGAACGCGGCCACGCCTATGTCGTCGGCCCGACGGGACGCCTGATTGCCCATCCCGATATCAGCCTGGTGCTGCGCAACACCGACATGTCGAAGCTCAGCCAAGTGCAGGCCGCCCGCACCGGCAGAACCAGCGAAGCCGTTGAATTGCAGGGCGCGCTGAACATCCAGGGGCAGGAGGTGCTGACGGCATCCGCGCCGATCGCCCCGCTGGGATGGACGATGTTCGTCGAACTGCCGGTCAAGGAAGCCTACGCCTCGCTGTACCAGGCGCTGCAGCGGCTTGCCTTGCTGCTCGCGGCGGCATCGATCCTTGCGGTGCTCGCCGGAATCTTCCTGGCACGCCGCATGGTCGGCCCGATCCAGGCATTGCGGGCCGGCGCCGAACGCATCGGCGGCGGCGATTTCGCCCAGCGCATCACCATCAAGACCGGCGACGAACTCGAAGGCCTCGCCAACCAGTTCAACGACATGGGCGCGCGGCTGCAGGAATCCTATGCCGACCTGGAGAAGAAGGTCGAGACACGGACTGCGGAACTGAGAGAGACGCTCGAACAGCAAACCGCGACATCGGAAGTATTGGAAGTCATCAGCTCATCTCCGGGCGAACTGGATCCGGTGTTCCAGAAGATGCTCGAAAACGCCACCCATATCTGCGGCGCGCATTTTGGCACGATGAATCAGTACGACGGCAACTGCTTCCGCAACGTTGCACTCTTCAACGTACCGCAAGCATATGTCGCGCAGGCGGATGAGCCGATCTATCCGCACCCGAAGAGCGGTCTTGGCATGATAGTAAGAACGCATCAGGCGGTCCAAATAGAGGATCTTCGGACACAACAGCCCTATCTCGAAGGCCATCCAGCCGTTGTTGCGATGTCCGATCTTGCGGGGGCCCGAACCATTGTCATCGTTCCGCTGCTCAAGGAAAACGAGTTGATCGGAACGATTGCGATCTATCGCCAGGAGGTCCGGCCGTTTACCGACAAGCAGATCGCGCTTGTCAGCAGTTTCGCCAACCAGGCCGTGATCGCCATCGAGAATACGCGGCTGCTCCGAGAATTGCGCGAACGTACCAAGGATCTGAGCGAGTCTCTCGACGATCTCCGCACCGCGCAGGACCGCCTGATACAGACCGAGAAACTGGCCTCGCTCGGCCAGCTCACCGCCGGGATCGCCCACGAGATCAAGAACCCGCTCAATTTCGTCAACAACTTCTCGGCGCTGTCGGCGGAACTGATCGACGAGCTGAACGATGTGCTGAAGCCCGCCGCGCTCGACGGCAAGACCCGCGAGGAGATCGACGAACTCACCCATATGCTGAAGGGCAATCTCGAAAAGGTCGTGCAGCACGGCAAGCGCGCCGACTCGATCGTCAAGAACATGCTGCTGCATTCGCGCGAGGGATCAGGCGAAGTCCGGTCCGCCGACATCAATGCGATCATCGAGGAAAGCCTCAACCTCGCCTATCACGGCGCGCGGGCGGAAAAATCCGGATTCAACATCACGCTCAAGCGCGATCTGGATCCCGAGGCCGGCATGATCGATCTCTATCCGCAGGAAATCACGCGGGTATTCCTCAACCTGATCTCGAACGGCTTTTACGCCGCGACCAAGCGCAAGGAGAAGGGCGAGGAGGGCTTCGAGCCTGTTCTGACGGCGACGACGAAAAACCTCGGCAACAAGGTGGAAATCCGGATTCGCGACAACGGCACCGGTATCCCCTTGGAAGTGAAGGAAAAAATGTTCAATCCCTTCTTCACGACGAAACCCGCTGGCGAGGGAACCGGGCTCGGATTGTCGATGAGTCACGACATCGTGGTGAAACAGCATGGCGGCAAGATCGACGTACGGACGGAGCCTGATGTATTCACCGAATTCATTATTACGCTGCCGCGAAAAGGCGTAGCGCTGGCATGATCCCGAAAACTGGAGACCGATTTTCGGATAAGATCATGCCCAACGATACTGGAGGCAAAAATTGAGCGTTTACATCCTCGTTGTGGATGACGAGCCCGATGTCGAAGCGCTGTTTCGGCAGCAGTTCCGGCGCGATCTCAAGTCCGGTCGCTTTACCATGGAATTTGCGCCGTCGGCGCCTGCGGCACTGGAGCGTGCTGCGGAAGTTCGTGACCCGTCGCTGATCCTGATCCTGTCCGACATCAACATGCCCGGCATGAGCGGGCTTGAAATGCTGCCGAAGGTGCGCGCGGCGCGGCCTGATGTGCCCGTCATCATGATCACCGCCTATGGCGATGCCGAAACCCGCCGCAAGGCGATCGAGCGCGGCGCGATCGGCCTCTTGACCAAGCCGATCGATTTTGCGCTGCTGCGCCACGAGATCGATACCCGGCTCGGGCAAGCCGCATGACCGCAACGATCCTCGTCGTCGACGACGAGCCCGATCTCGAGGCTCTGGTGCTGCAGAAATTCCGTCGCCAGATCCGCGACGGCAGCGTGACCTTTGTGTTCGCCCATGACGGAATCGAAGCGCTGGCCTCGATCGAGCAGAACCCGCATGTCGACATGGTGGTATCCGACATCAACATGCCGCGCATGGACGGCCTGTCGCTGCTCGCCAAGCTGCAGGAGGCCGAAGACAAGAAATCCACCATCATCGTGTCCGCCTATGGCGACATGAGCAACATCCGTACCGCGATGAACCGCGGCGCGTTCGATTTCCTGACCAAGCCGATCGATTTCGGCGATCTGGAAATGACGATCGACAAGACCATCCGCCATGTCGAGATGATGCGCGAGGCGCGCCGCCGCCAGGCCGAGGCCGAGCGCGCGCACGCTTCGCTGTCGCGCTATTTCTCGCCGCAGATTGCGAGCCGTCTTGCCGCCATCGGCGACAGCGACGGCATGGAGGTGCATTGGCGCGAGGTCGCGGCGATCTTCACCGACATCACCGGTTTCACCTCGCTGGTCGAAACCGCCGCACCCGACGTGCTGGGGACGCTGCTCGGCGACTATGTGGGCGGCATGACCGATGTGGTGTTCGCGCATGAGGGGACGGTTGCCAAGATCATCGGCGATGCGATCCAGGTTCTGTTCAACGCGCCGGGGGATCAGCCTGATTACGCCAGGCGCGCGATCGCCTGCGCCCACGATCTCGATAGCTGGGCGCAGGAATTCCGTCTGCGCTGGAAGAAAAAGGGTGTGAGTTTCGGGGCCACGCGCGTCGGTGTCCACGCCGGTTCCGCGCTGGTCGGCAATTTCGGTGGCAGCAGGTTTTTCGATTACACCGCCTATGGTGACACCATCAACACCGCGGCGCGGCTGGAGGCCGCCAACAAGCACCTGGGCACGCGGATTTGCGTCAGCGCGGTCGTCGCTGATGGCGCCGGAGATTTCCGCGGCCGGCCGGTCGGCGACCTCGTGCTGCGCGGTCGCAGCGAGCCGCTGCGCGCCTATGAGCCGTTGACGGCAGCGGCGTTTGAGAGCCCAGCGACGTCGCAATATTCCGAAGCCTTCGCCAAGCTCGAGGCCGGTGACCCGGCGGCAATGCCGGCCTTTGCGGCGCTGGTCGGCGCGCATGCCGACGATGCGCTCGCCGGCTTTCATTTGAAGCGGCTGCTCAACGGCGCCAAGGGCGTCCGCATGCAATTGGAATAACCGGAAACGGAGAGCGGACATGACGACCGATTTTGTGGCGGGCAACTACCGGTTCATCCCGGCGGTGTTTCAGTATTCGGCCGGGGCTGCGGCCAACCCCGGTTTCGAGATCGAGCGGGTGCGGTTCGACAAACCGGTGGCGCTGGCCGAAGGCTTTTCGCAGATTGCCAAATACATTCAGGCCGAGGGCAGGCCGTTGACGTCGTTCTGCGCCTGCGAGCTGCGTTCGCCGGCCGCCTTCACCGATGAAGGATTCCGGAACTTCAACCTGCACTACGTCAAGACGCTCGCCGAATGGGACATCTATGACGGCACCACCAATCCCGTGGCGCGCAGCAATGTCTGTCCCGAGATCGACCCGCCCGCCGAGCCGTCGTTCCATGCCTTCTCGTTCACGCGCCCGAGCGGGAACACGACGCCGAGCTTCGTGATCGCGGGCAGCGGTGAGTCACTCGAAGGCGGTGCGACCTATGCCGAGCGCACCGTGCGTTACCGCGACCTCAGCCCCGACGGGTTGAAGGAGAAAGTGAGCTACGTGGTCGGCGCCATGGAAAAGCGCATGGCCGAATTCGGCTTCGGCTGGAAGGACGCGACGGCGGCGCAGACCTACACGATCCACGACTTCCATCCGGTGTTTGCCGAAGAGCTGGTCCGCCGCGGCGCCGCGCGTTCGGGCCTGACCTGGCATTTTGCAAGGCCGCCCGTGATTGATCTCGAGTATGAGATGGATTGCCGGAGGGTGTTGCGGGAGCTGGTGATTTAGGGGTCGAGTTCTGCCGTCATTGCGAGGAGCTCTTGCGACGAAGCAATCCATCCATCCGTTACGCCGCGAGATGGATTGCTTCGCTACGCTCGCAATGACGGGGTTAGAGCGGTGTACCTACCGCTCCCTTGGATCAAGCGCGTCGCGCAGGCCGTCGCCGACCAGGTTGAACGACAGCACCACGAGGAAGATCGCCAGGCCCGGCCAGATCGCCATCCAGGGCGCGTTGGTCAGGAAACGTTGCGCGGCGTTGAGCATGCTGCCCCAGGACGGCGAGGGCGGCTGCTGGCCGAGGCCGAGGAACGACAGTGCCGCTTCGGCAATGATGGCGGCCGCGATCGACAGCGTTGCCTGCACCAAAAGCGCCGGCATGATGTTCGGCAGGATATGGAACAGCGCGATGCGCCAGCGCGGATTGCCCATCGCGCGCGCCGCCTCGACATAATCCTCGACCTTGACGCTCATCACCTGGCCGCGGGTCAGCCGCACGAAGATCGGCGTCGCCGAGATGCCGATCGCGATCATGGCATTGCCGAGGCTCGGGCCGAGAAATGCCGCCAGCGCAATGGCGAGGATCAGGAACGGGCAGGCCAGCATCGCATCGGTGATGCGGCTGATCAGGCTGTCGATGAAACCGCCACGATAGCCCGACAGCAAGCCGAGCGGCACGCCGATGCCGAGCGCAATCCCGACCGAGATCGCGCCGGCCATCAGCGAGGCCCGCGCGCCATAGACCACGCGGGCCAGGATATCGCGCCCGAGATCGTCGGTACCGAACCAGTGCTGCCACGTCGGCGGCTTGCGCACCAGCGACCAGCTGGTTGCAATCGGGTCATAGGGCACGATCAGCTGCGCGAACAGCGAGAGCACCACGAACAGCGCGATGACGACGAGGCCGACCACGGCGCCCTTGCGCTTGAACAGCCGCCGCAGCGCACGCCGCGCCGGACTCTCCAGTTCATCGGAGGCGACTTTTGGAAGGGGGCCGAGGGCGACGTCGGTCATGGGTTACGCCCTCAGCCGCGGATTGACGAGGACGTAGGCGATATCGGCGACAAGATTCAGCGTGATGTAGATCGTCGCCGTCGTCAGCACGACGCCTTGCACGACCGCATAGTCACGATTGAACACCGCGTCGACGATCAATTTTCCAAAACCCGGAATCGAAAAAATCTGCTCGGTCAGCACCGCACCCGACAGCAGCGTGCCGAGTTCGAGCGCGCCGAGCGTGATCACCGGCGTCAGCGCGTTGCGCATCGCGTGCTTGAGGATCACCGAGCGTTCGGAAAGGCCCTTCGCGCGCGCCGTCCGCACGTAATCGCTCTCCAGCACCTGCAGCATGGCGCTGCGAGTATGCCGCATCAGGATCGCGGCGATGGCGTTGCCGAGCACGAAAGCGGGCATGATGGTCGAGGCGAGGCTGGCGCGCCAGTTTTCCGACAGCGGCACATAGCCGGAGGCCGGAAGCCAGCCGAGCTCGATCGAGAACAGGAAGATCAGCATGATGCCGAGCCAGAAATTCGGCGTCGAGATGCCCCACAGCGCGAACAGGTTGGCGCCGTAGTCCCACGCCGTGCCTTTCTTTACAGCCGATACGATGCCGGCGGGAATGCCGATCAGGAAGGCGATCACGATCGCCATCGAGCCGAGCTGGATCGTCACCGGCAGTTTTTGCGCGATCAGGCTCAGCACCGGCACCTTGATGCGCAGCGACTCGCCGAAATCGCCCGACAGCACACCCTTGACCCAGTAGACGTACTGGATCGGGATCGGCTGATCGAGCCGGTATTGCGCGCGGATCTGCGCGATCACCTCGGGATCGCGCTCCTCGCCGGCCATGACCAGCGCGGGATCGCCGGGCAACAGGTGCTGCAGCGAAAAGATCAGGACCGACACGAAGAACAGCGTCGGGATCAGCTGCAGGATACGCTGGCCGAGGAAGTTCAGCATGGCAGCCGTGTTGTCTGGAGTAAGGGCAGTTTGGATTGTGCTGACGGTGCCAGCCGCACGGTTCCCTCCCCCCTTGCGGGGGAGGGACAGGGAGAGGGGTGGCTCCGGGCGAGCGGGTCATGATCGGCCAACGGTGCTCGCAACTCACCGGCACCACCGCTGTGGCACCCCTCTCCCCAACCCTCCCCCGCAAGGGGGGAGGGAGCAGAGCGGTGCGCTCGGCTAAACACCCTCACTTCAGCGTCAACCCGGTCACCCGCACCAGCCCGTCCGGCATCTGCTTGTAGCCCTCGAGTTTTGTACTGTGCGCGATCAGGATCTTGCGGTGATAGATGTAGAGCAGCGGCTTTTCTTCCAGCACGAGCTTGGCCAGCTTCTCATAGATGGCCTTGCGCTGCGCCTGATCCGTCACAAGACGCCCGTCGTCGAGCGCCTTGTCGGCATCGGCATTGGACCACGCGCTGTAGTTCTGCGGCGCGTTGGATTTCTGGAACACGTAGGAATTGCCGTCGGGATCGATCCGTCCGCTCCAGGCCAGCATGAAGGCCTGGTATTCGCCTGATTCAGCCAGCTTCAGCGAGGTTGCGAATTCGGTGACCCTGATCTTCATGTCGAAGCCGGCTTCGGAAGCCATCGACTGGATCACCTGTGCGACTGCTTCGGTTTCCGCGCCCTTCGGCACCATGAAATCGACGCTGACGGGCGCCGTGACGCCGGCTTCCTTCAACAGCGCCTTGGCCTTGGCGATATCCCGCCCACGGACCGGAAAGGCCTTCTGGTAATAGGGGTGATCGGGATTGACCCATTGGTTGCCGGGCTTGAATTCGCCGTTGAACACCACCTGGTTGATGGCCTCGCGGTCGAGCGACAGATCGAGCGCCTGCCGGACCTTGGCGGACTGGCTGAGCGGCCCCTTGGCCTTGTCCTTGCCGACGTTCAGCGTCACGCCCTGATAGCCGAGCTCGATGGCGCTGGACAATTTGAGCTTCGGGTCGCTCACCACCGCCTTGATGTCGGTGGCGAGCAGGCGTTCGATCAGATCGAGGCCGCCGGATTTGAGATTGGCAAGGCGCACGGTGGCGTCGACCAGCGGCAGATAGACGATGCGGTCGATCTTGATCGCGTCCTTGTTCCAGTAGTCGGCGAATTTCTCGAACACGATGCGGTCCTGCTGCACGCGCTCGACGAATTTGTAGGGGCCCGCGCAAACCGGCTTCAGGCCGAATTTATCGCCTTCGGCTTTCGCCGCCTTCGGCGACACCATCATGCCGGCGCGGTCGGTGAGCTGGGCGATCAGCGGCGAGAACGGCGTCTTCAGCACCAGCTTGATGGTGAGGGGATCGACCACCTCGACGCGGTCGAGCTGCGCCAGCTCCGGCTTGCGGAACGAGGTCGCCATCGTCATGTGGCGGTCGAGCGAGAATTTTGCGGCCTCGGCGTCCAGCGGCTCGCCGTCGTGGAATTTCACTCCCGGCCGCAGCTTGATGATGACCTCCTTGCCGTCGGCCGAGGTCTGGTGCGACAGCGCGAGCTGCGGCACGATGTTGATCTTCTCATCGATGTCGAACAGCTTGTCGCAGAAGCTGGCGAACACGATGCGCCCGACATAGGTGCGCGCCAGGGTGGGATCGAGAATGTCCGGATCCTCGGCCAGGCCAATGCGCAGCGTGGTCTGGGCCTGCACACTCGCCTCGAACGACAGCAACAGAGCCGCCGCGGTCACCGCCAAACGCAAGATTTTCATCGCACCCATCCTCTGATTACACTGCTGTTGGTCGTGTTGCTGATCTATCAACCCCGTTGCGGCCCGCGCCTTCCGCCCGTCCAAAGGCGGCGACCAGTTTTTCCAGCACCGGCGAGAAGCCACCGTCCGAGGGAACGATGCTGTCAGGCGCCGGCAGTTCCGCCATCCGGTGGCAGGCGGTGGCGTGCCCCGTGTTGTCGGCCAGGAGCTGCGGCACTTCGGTGCGGCAGCGCTC
This sequence comes from Bradyrhizobium sp. AUGA SZCCT0169, assembly GCF_018130085.1. Taxonomy (NCBI): domain Bacteria; kingdom Pseudomonadati; phylum Pseudomonadota; class Alphaproteobacteria; order Hyphomicrobiales; family Nitrobacteraceae; genus Bradyrhizobium; species Bradyrhizobium sp. AUGA SZCCT0169. The sequence continues at coordinate 44,252 of NZ_JAFCMC010000043.1, forward strand.
GACCACATAGGGGCAGCGGGTATGGAAGCGGCAGCCGGACGGCGGATCGAGCGCGCTCGGCATTTCGCCCTGCAGCACGATGCGGCTGCGTTTGGCTTGCGGCTTGGGTACGGGAATAGCTGACAACAGAGCGCGGCTATAGGGATGCCGCGGGGCGGCGAACAATGCCTGCGCCTCCGCGGTTTCGACGATGACGCCGAGATTCATCACCGCGACGCGGTCGGCGATGTGTTTTACGACGGCAAGATCGTGTGAGACGAAGATGTAGGCAAGGCCGAGCCGGTTCTGCAAATCGCGCAGCAGGTTCAGGATCTGGGAGCGGATCGAGACGTCGAGCGCCGACACCGGCTCGTCGCAGATGATCAATTTCGGTTCCACCGCCAGCGCCCGTGCGATGGCGATGCGCTGGCGCTGGCCGCCGGAAAATTCATGCGGATAACGCCGCGCAAAGCGCGGCTCCAGCCCGACCAGCCGCAGCAATTCCTCGACCCGCTCGCGGCGACGTGGCGCCGGCACCAGATCGTGCAGCGCCAGCGGCTCGGTCAGGATCTGGCTGACGGTCATGCGCGGGTTGAGCGAGGCGTAGGGATCCTGAAAGATGATCTGCGCGTCGCGTCGGAAGTTGCGCAGCTCATTGGCGCCCAGCGCGAGGAGATCGCGGCCCTCGAAGCGAACGCTGCCGGCGTCCGGCTCGATCAGCCGCAGCACCAGCCGGCTCACGGTGGATTTGCCGCAGCCGGATTCGCCGACCAGCGCCAGCGTCTTGCCGGCCTCGACACGGAAGCTGACACCGTCGACGGCCTTGACGAAGGCAGTGGCGCGGCCGAACACCGAACGTCCCGCGACGAAATGTTTTACGAGTCCTTCGACTTCGAGCAGCGCGGTCATGACACCAGCCGCTCCAGCGGCGCCCGGATACAGCGCGAGGCGTGGCCGGGGCTGAGGATCGCCAGCGGCGGCGGCGCCGCGACGCAGATGTCGGCGACAAAAGGACAGCGCGCCGAGAAGCGGCAGCCGGGCGGCGGATTGGCCATGTTCGGCACCATGCCCTCGATGGTCGCGAGGTGCGATGCGCGGCGACCGAGCCGCGGGATCGAACCGAGCAGGCCGACGGTGTAGGGATGCTGCGGATTGGCGAACAGCTCATCGACCGGCGCGCGCTCGACGATTTCGCCGGCATACATGACAGCGACTTCGTCGCAGACTTCGGCAACCACGCCGAGATCGTGCGTGATCAGAATGATAGCGGCGCCGCTCGCAGCTTTCAGCTCGCGCATCAGATCGAGGATCTGCGCCTGCAGGGTGACATCGAGCGCGGTAGTCGGTTCGTCCGCGATCAAGAGGCGGGGATCGCAGGCCAGCGCCATCGCGATCATCACGCGCTGGCGCATGCCGCCTGAAAGCTTGTGCGGATATTCGTCGATTCGCTTGTCGGGTGAGGGGATGTGGACGCGGCGCAGCAGTTCGATGGCGCGCTCGCGCGCCTGGCGCTTCGATCCGCCGCGATGGCGCAGGATGGTCTCGATGATCTGGTCGCCGATCGTGAAGCTCGGGTTGAGCGAGGTCATCGGCTCCTGAAAAATCATTGCCAGCCGGTTGCCGCGCAGGTCGCGCAGGGTCTCGTCGGGGACGTCGAGCAGATCAAAACCATCGAAGCGGATCGAGCCGGAGACTACCGCCGAATGCTTTGACAGCAGTCCCATGATGGCCAGCGAGGTCACGCTCTTGCCGCAGCCGGATTCGCCGACCAGTCCAAGTGTCGCGCCATTGGCCACGCTGAGATCGACGGCATCGACCGCATGGGTCGCGCGGCCATCGTCGCCATGGAAGACGACGCGGAGTCCCTCGATTTCGATCAGCGGGATTGAAGTCATACCTTGCCTGCAGCCGCCGCTTTGATGCTGGCCTCGATGCCGGCGTCGATGGTCGCGCGATCGGTAATCCCTGCAGGATTCTTGCGCGTCGGCATGAATGCGCGGAAATGCACCCAGCGCTCGCGGCTCACTTCTTCAAGCCGCTCGAGCTCGCGCAGCGGATCGGTATGGTCGTCGACGCGCAGATTGAGCTCGGACCATTCCTCGTCGCCGTGGATCAGCAGTGCCGCGGATTGCTTGCCGCGCTTGTCGCCGCCCGCGGCTTCGCCCGCATGCATTGCCGCGATCAGCCGGCGGGGAAAGGGCAGGCCGGCATTGGCGACATAGGCTTTTGCGGTGTCGTCGAGCACGGCGGCGCCCGCCAGCATGTTGCCCGCGATCGAAAAGCCGTCGCCCTGGATGTGTCCGCACCAGTCGACGCAATCGCGGCCGGTATGCGCGGCAATGCGGCCCCTCGCATCCATGATGTGCAATTGCCGGCTTTCTCGGCCGTCGTCGGTGGCGATCAGGGTCTTGAGGATGTCGTCCGGTTCACGACCCTCTCTCAACAGCTTGATGCCGTCGATGCCGTAATAGGGATTGACCAGTGCCTGGGTCGCGATGCCGCCGATGCCGGCCACGATATGTGGCACGCGCGCGCCGACCGCGAAGAATTTGGTCGCGACCGCGATGCCGAACTGGCCGGTCGCGGGATCGCGGGCGATGATCGACCAGGTCATCTCAAGCCTTACAAGTCATCTTGGTGCGCTCCTACCGTCCGGCCGCGTAGCCTTGCATGCCCCGCGGATTGGCCGCTGCACGACGGCGGCGCCCGACCTTGGAGGCGGCAGTGAGGCGGCCTTCCGACCAGTCGGGGCCGATCTCGACGACATGGCCGCGGCTCTTCAAGGTGTCGATGGTTGCCTTCGGTACGCGGTTTTCAACCACGAGCACGCCGGGCCGGGCCGTGCGCGGCCAGAACGAGATCGGGAAATGTTCGGAGTGCCATGCGGGTGCGTCGATCGCTTCCTGCAGGTTCAGATTGGCGTGGACGTGGCGCAGGAAGAATTGCGTGGTCCATTGATCCTGCTGGTCGCCGCCGGGCGAGCCCCAGGCCATGTACGGCTCGCCGTCGCGGTAGCATAGGGTCGGCGACAGCGTGGTGCGCGGGCGCTTGCCCGGCGCCAATGCCGCGGGATGATCTTCCTCGAGCCAGAACATCTGGGCGCGGCTGCCGAGGCAGAAGCCGAGTTCGGGAATCACCGGCGAGGATTGCAGCCAGCCGCCGGACGGCGTCGCCGAGATCATGTTGCCGGCCTGGTCGATGATGTCGAAATGCACGGTGTCGCCGCGCACCTCGCCGAAGCGGCCGACGGTCGGCTCGCCCGCGCCCATGGCGCCAACCGCCTCGCGATGACCTTCGGCGCGGCGCATCTTGACGACCGAACCAAAACCTTCCACCGAGCCGGGGAGAAAATCGAGCGAGGCTTTGTCCCTCGAGATCAGCTTGCGGCGTTCGTCATTGTAAGCGTCCGACAGCAAGGTCGCGATCGGGATGTCGGTAAACTTTGGATCGCCGTAGAATTTCTCGCGGTCGGCAAAGGCAAGCTTGGCGCATTCGATCTGCAGGTGGATGAATTCCGGCCCAGTTGGATCGAGCCCGTCGAGTTCAAAACCCTTAAGCAACGCCAGCTGCTGCAGCATGACAGGGCCCTGGCTCCAGACACCGGGTTTGCACACGGTGTAGCGGCCGTAATCATAGGTCAGCGGCGCCTCGACGGTCGGCTGCCAGCGCGCCATGTCGTCGGCGCGCAGCACGCCGCGATGCGGCGAACCGCTGACGTCCATGATGTCCTGGGTGCGGCAGAACTTGTCGATCGCCTCCGCAACGAAGCCGTGCGACCAGGCCTTGCGCGCGGCCTCGATCTGGGCTGTGCGGTCACCGCCGGCGCTCTCGGCTTCTTTCAGGATGCGGGCGTAGGTTTCCGAAAGCTGCTTGTTGGTGAAGAGCGTGCCGGGTTTCGGAACTTCATTGTTCGGCAGATAGACCGCGGCCGAGGTCTTCCAGTGATTGCGGAACAGCTTTTCGACGATCTGGATCGTCGCCGCGGCGCGCTCCACCAGGGGATAGCCGTCGCGGGCATAGGCGATCGCGGGTTCCAGCACATCGCGCAGCCGCATCGTGCCGTAATCGCGGAGCAGCAACATCCAGGATTCGAACGTGCCGGGCACGCAGGCCGCGAGCAGCCCGGTGCCGGGCACCATCTCCAGCCCCTCGCTGCGATAATGCGCGATGGTGGCGCCCGCCGGTGCCGGGCCCTGGCCGCAGATCACCTCGGTGCGGCCGCGCTTGGTGTCATGCACGATGATCGGTACGTCGCCGCCGGGGCCGTTGAGATGCGGCTCGACCACCTGCAGCGTGAAGGCGGTGGCAACACCCGCATCGAACGCGTTACCGCCCTTTTCCAGGATTCCCATCCCGACCGCGGTGGCGACCCAGTGCGTCGAGGTCACGACCCCGAACGTGCCTTCGATTTCCGGCCTGGTCGTGAACGGATCGGGATTGATGTTGCTCATGGAAATCCGGTGCTGCGCTGGTATTTGGTGCGCCACTTGACCACAGGCGAGGCCTGCTGCCAACCGTTTGGTTGACCCATCCCTGTGATCAGGCTGGCACGGCCTCGGCCGGCGAATTGACGGCGTGGCAGGCGACGCCGTTGATCAGCGCGGGTGCCTTTTGACGGCACAGATCATAGGCCAGCGGGCAGCGTGGGTTGAAGGCGCAGCCGGGCGGTGGGTTGATCGGATTGGGAATCTCGCCCTTGACCGGAATCCGCTGGCGGCCGGACATCGCCAAATCAGGAACCGCACCCAGCAGCATCTTGGTGTAGGGCATGCGTGGATTGTTGAAGAGTTCGCGCCCTTCCGCGATTTCGACGATGCGGCCGAGATACATCACGCCGATGCGGCTCGCCATATGCCGCACCACGGCAAGGTTGTGGCTGATGAAAAGATAGGTCAGGCCAAACTTGTCCTGCAAATCGCGCATCAGATTGAGGATCTGCGCCTGCACGGAAACGTCGAGCGCCGAGGTCGGCTCGTCGCAGACGATGAATTCGGCTTCCGAGGCCAGCGCGCGGGCGATCGCGATGCGCTGGCGCTGGCCGCCGGAAAACTCATGTGGAAATTTCAGGCCGTCGTCGGCATGCAGGCCGACGAGGCTCAGCAATTCACCGACCCGCGCAGCGATGTCGCGCTCGCCCGCGATCAGGTCGAAGGCGCGGATCGGCTCGGAGACGATGGCATCGACCCGGAAGCGCGGATTGAGGCTCGCATAGGGGTCCTGGAAGATCATCTGGATGCGGCGGCGCAGTTTTTGCCGCACCTGCGCCTGCCTCGCATCGGTCATCGAGACGCCGTCGATGACGACTTCGCCCGAGCTCGGCGGCAGCAATCCGACCACCATCCGTGCCACGGTGGTCTTGCCCGAACCGGATTCGCCGACGAGGGCGAACGTCTCGCCCTTCTTGATGCCGAAGGTGACGCCGTCGACCGCTTTCAGGAATTCGAGGTGGCCGCCTTCGAGCACGCGGTTGAGCCACGGTTTGGAAACGTCGAACTCGCGGCGTAAATTCCTGACGTCGATGAAGGGTGCCGCGCTCATGCCGCGGTCTCCTTGATCGTGGCCTTGGGCGCGGCATCATAGAGATGACAGGCCACGGCCTGCGTACCGTGCGCGATCGGCTCCGGACGCTCGACGCGGCAACGGTCGAAGACGAAGCCGCAGCGCGGGTTGAACGAGCAGCCCTTCGGGATCGCCGACAGCCGCGGCATCGAACCGGGTATCTGCACCAGCCGCTTGTCTTCGCCCGCCAGTGTCGGGATCGCGCCCATCAGACCCTTGGCGTAGGGATGCAGCGGGTTCTGTACGACGTCCTGAACCGGGCCGATCTCGGCGATCCGTCCCGAATACATCACCGCGACGCGGTCGGAGGTTTCGGCGATCACGCCCATGTCGTGGGTCACCAGCATCACGGCGGTGCCATGGTCGCGGCCGAGGCGTTTGATCAGCGAGATGATCTGCGCCTGCACGGAGACGTCGAGCGCCGTGGTCGGCTCGTCGGCGATGATCAGATCCGGTTCGGCGCAGATCGCAAGCGCGATCACGACGCGCTGGCGCATGCCGCCGGAGAATTCATGCGGATAGGCGTCGATACGTTTTTCCGGCGCGGGAATGCCGACTTCCGCCAACAGGTCGATGGCGCGCTTGCGCGCCGCGGTCTCCGAGAGATTGAGATGGGTCCGGATGGTTTCGACGATCTGGTCGCCGATCTTGTAGAGCGGATTGAGGCTGGTGAGAGGATCCTGGAAGATCATCCCGATGCGTTTGCCGCGGATGCGGCGGATTTCTTCCGGCGGCAGATGATCGATCCGCATCCCCGACAGATGGATCTCGCCGCCTGCGATCCGCCCCGGCGGATCGATCAGGCCGATCACGGCAAGGCCCGTCACGGATTTTCCCGCGCCGGATTCGCCGACCACGCCGAGCACCTCGCCCTTGGCGATGTCGAACGAGATGCCGTTGATGGCGTGCAACACGCTGCGGCGGGTGTGGAACTCCACCTCGAGGTTACGCACGGAAAGGACAGGACTGGTCATCGGAGCTTCGGGTTGAGCGCGTCGCGCAGCCAGTCGCCGAGCAGATTGATGGAAAGGATCAGCCCGGCCAGCGCAAAGCCCGGGAAGGCCACGATCCACCATTCGCCAGCGAACAGATAATTGTTGCCGATCCGGATCAGCGTGCCCAGCGAGGGCATGGTGTCGGGCATCCCGGCGCCGAGGAACGACAGCGTGGCTTCCGTAATGACGGCGAGCGCCAGGTTGATGGTGGCGATCACCAGGATCGGACCCATCGTGTTCGGCAGCACGTGACGCAGCATGATGATGGGGGCGGGGAGCCCGATCAACTGGGCGGCCGCGACATAATCCTTGTTCTTCTCGACCATGACGGAGCCGCGCACGGTTCGGGCATACTGCACCCAGAAACTCAGTCCGATCGCGACCACCAGCACCACCAGCGTACTCATGGCGTCCAGCCGGTTGCCGAACACCGACTTGGCGACGCCGTTGACGAGGAGCGCGATCAGGATGGCGGGGAAGGTGAGTTGCACGTCGGCGATACGCATGATCAGGCCATCGACCGCGCCGCCGACATAGCCCGCAATCAGCCCGAGCGTAATTCCGAGCGCGCCGGCGAAGACGACGCCGAGCACGCCGACGACGAGCGAGATCCGAAGCCCGTAGAGGATAGCGGAGAACACGTCGCGGCCCTGCTCGTCGGTGCCGAGCAGGAACGGGCTCTGGCCGTCGGCGGTCCATAGCGGCGAAATGCGCGAATTCATCAGCTGCAGCTGCGCCGGATCGAACGGGTTCTGCACCGAAAGCACCGAAGCAAAGATCGCCAGCAGGAAAAACAGGATGGTGACGGCTGCCGCCACCATCGTCAGCTTGGAACGGCGGAACGAATAGAAGATGTCGCTGTCGAGCGCGCGCCTGAACCAGCTCGTGCCGGCGCGCGCCACTGCTGCGCTCGGCTCGGCTCGGTGGGGAACGACGGCGTCGGACATCTCTGATCCTTCTTTCAAGCCGGACGGCGGATGGTCGAGCGCAGGCGCGGATCGACGACGGTATAGAGGATATCGACCACCAGGTTGATGGTGACGAAGATCAGCGACACCATCAACAGGTAGGCCGCCATGATCGGGATATCGACGTTTTGCACTGCCTGCACGAACAGCAACCCCATGCCCGGCCACTGGAAGACGGTTTCGGTGATGATGGCGAAAGCAATAACCGAGCCAAATTGCAGCCCGGCCACGGTGATGACGGGAACCAGCGTGTTCTTGAGCGCGTGACCGAAATGGATCGCGCGCGTGGTCAGGCCACGCGCCCGCGCGAAGCGGATGTAGTCGGTGCGCAGGACTTCCAGCATTTCGGCGCGCACCAGCCGCATGATCAATGTCAGCTGGAACAGGCCGAGCGTGATCGACGGCAGGATCAGCGCCTTGAGGCCGGAGAGGGTCAGCAGGCCGGTGGTCCACCAGCCGACCCGCACGACCTCGCCGCGGCCGAACGAGGGCAGCCAGCCCAGGGTCACCGAAAACAGGTAGATCAGCAGAATACCGATCAGGAAGGTCGGCAGCGAGATTCCGATCAGCGATACGGCCTGGAATATCTTGGCAAGCACGGTGTCGCGTTTGAGCGCCGAATAGACCCCCATCAGGATGCCGAACACCATTGCGAAGATGGTGGCGCAGATCGCGAGCTCGAGTGTTGCGGGCATCCGCTCTGCGAGCAGGCTCGAGACCGGCTGGCGGAACTGATAGGACACGCCGAATTTGAACTGGGCGGCATTGCCGAAATAACGCGCGAACTGCACCGCGACGGGATCGTCCAGACCGAGCGATTTGCGAACCGCCTCGCGTTCGGCGGCGGGCGTGTCCAGCGAGACGATCTGGTTGACCGGGTCACCTGCGAAGCGGAACATCGAGAACGAGATGACCCCGACCGCAATCATGACGCCGATAGCCTGAATCGCCCGGCGAAGAGTGAAAGCGAGCATGTATTCCTTTCACTTTCTTCCGGTGCGACGTCTTCTTGGCCGACGTCGCTGTCAGCCGGAAAGGAAAGGTCCCGGAAGCATCAGGCTGCCGGGACCTTGATAGACGAAGTGCTTAGTCCTGTTTGGTCGCCCAGTACAGCAGCACCTGATTGTCGGCACGCTGCGAGAGCTTCACCTTTTTCGATACGCCCCACGCCAGCGCCTGCTGATGCAGCGGGATGTAGGCGAAATCCTTGGCCGCGATCTGGAACGCTTCCTTGATCAGCAGATCGCGCTTGGTTGTATCCGTTTCGACCAGCACCTTGTCGGTGATTTCGTCCATCTTCTTGTTGCAGTAGCCGCCGAGATTGGCCTCACCGCGCGCGACCTTCGGGTCGTCGCGGCAGCCCATGATGTCGTACAGAACATTGTGCGCGTCGGAGGTGCCGGGCGTCCAGCCGAGCAAATAGAACGACGTCTGGTAACCGCCGGGCTTCAGAACCTTGGCGAAATACTGCGCCTTGGGTTGGGCCAGCAGGTTCACCTTGACGCCGATGCGAGCCAGCATGCCGACCACCGCCTGGCAGATCGCGGCGTCGTTGACGTAGCGGTCGTTCGGGCAGTCCATCGAAACTTCGAAGCCGTCGGGATAACCGGCTTCCGCCAGCAGCTTCTTGGCGCCTTCGGGATCGACTTTCGGACGGGTGAAATCGCCGGCGAGCTTGTAGAGCTGCGGCGCGATCATCAGCGCGGAAGGCGTCGAAAGGCCGCGCATGACGCGGGTCTTGATCAGTTCGACATCGATCGTCTTGAAGAACGCCTCGCGGACGCGGACATCCTTGAAGGGGTTCTTGCCCTTGATGTTCGAATACAGCAGTTCGTCGCGGACCTGGTCCATGCCGAGGAAGATGGTGCGGATTTCCGGCCCCTTGAGCACCTGCGCGGTCGGCGTTGAATCCACGCGCGAGATGTCCTGCAGCGGAACCGGTTCGATGACGTCGACTTCACCCGACAGCAGCGCGGCAACGCGGGTGGCGTCGGAGCCGATCGGGGTAAAGATGATTTCCTTCAGATTATGTTCGGGCTTCTGCCACCAGTTCGGGTTGGCCTTGAACACGGTCTTGACGCCGGGCTGGTGGCTTTCGATGCTGAAGGCGCCGGTGCCGTTGGCGTTGAGCGAGGCATAGCTCGGCGTGGTTGCCGCGGCGGGCGTCGGTGCGACGACATTGTTCGCCTCGGCCCACTTCTTGTCCATGATGTACCAGGTATCCCATTGCGAGTTCAGGATGGGATTTGGCGAAGTCAGGATGAAATCCACGGTGTAGTCGTCGATCTTGACGACCTTCGCATCCTTGGGAATGCGGGTCTGCAGGTTGGAGCCGGCGGCGCGAACGCGGTCGGCCGAGAACACCACGTCGTCGGCGGTGAAGGGGTCGCCGTTCTGGAACTTGACGTTCTTGCGCAAATGAAAGCGCCAGCGGGTCGGCTCGGGGGTCTCCCAGCGCTCCGCCAGTCCTGGAATGATCTTCAGGTCCTTGTCGCGCGCGATCAGGCCTTCATAGACCTGTCCGAGGTGGGCGTGGGTCGTGCTTTCGTTAAGCGTATATGGATCCAGCGATTTGAGATCGCCTTGATTGGCGTAGCGCAGGGTCTGGGCCGATGCCGGCGCAACCGCAAAGCCGAGCATTGTAACCGTAGCCGCTGCAAGCAAACTCCGACGTAAAGACATTTGTTCGATTTCCCCGCTTTGATCAGCCTAATTCCGCAATATCGGCGGATATTGCCGATCCCTGTTGCCAAAGTCCAGCCGCCGCGCAGGCGCGATCCCTCTCTGTGGATCGGTTTGCACCGCGATGCGGCAATGGCTAGCTTTACCTTAGGCTGTGGGCGCGAATTCGTTACATTAAACTTTTGGAGCGCCGGTGGCGGAACTGAGGGCCGACGTTCTGGTGTTGGGGGCGGGCATGGTCGGCGTTGGCGCTGCGCTGCACCTGCCCGGCCGTGGAAGGGGGCGCGGCCCTGTTTGCCGGACATGCTGCCGGTGATCGGGAAGGCGCCCCGCCATCCCGGTTTGTGGTTCGATTTCGGCCACCAGCACCACGGCCTGACGCTCGGACCTGCAACCGGCCGGCTGCTGGCGGAAATGATGACCGGCGAGACCCCGTTTGCCGATACTACCCCTTTTGCTGTCGAACGTTTTGGTTGACCATAGGGGGCGAACGGGGGCCCGGAAGGCGGTCTTGTCCTTGCGTGACTCAGCCGGTCACGGTGATACTGCGGCAAGCCATTAATGAAGGAGCGGCCATGAAGGTAAACGTCGAAATTGATTGCACGCCGCTCGAGGCCCGGCAGTTCTTCGGACTTCCGGACGTTCAGCCGATGCAGACCGCGGTCATGGACAAGTTGCAGCAGCAGATGATGGCCAACATCGACAAGGTCTCGCCGGAATCGCTGATGCAGTCCTGGTTCACCTTCGACCCCAAGATCGCTGAACGCTTTCAGGACATGTTCGTGACCATGGCCGGTCTCGGCGGCATGGCCAAGAAGGACAAGAAATAGTGGCCGTCGCGGAGGGCGCGCCGGCGGCAGAACGCAAGCTTCGTCCGCCGAGCCTGTTCCTGATGCTCGCCGAAGCCAGAAGCGTGTTCGAACTGAATTCGAGCCTGCTGCTGTCGCCGCTGTTGATGCGCGCCCCGAAGGGCGACGGTCATCCGGTGCTGACGCTGCCGGGATTTCTCGCCAGCGATTTGTCGATGGCGCCGATGCGGCGCTACCTGAAGGAGCTTGGCTACGACAGCTATGCCTGGAACATGGGCCGCAATTTCGGCGGCGTCGCCAGCAAGCGCGGTGCGTTACGCGACCTCGTCAAGCGAATCCACGAGACCACGGGACGAAAGGTCAGCATCATTGGCTGGAGTCTCGGCGGCGTCTACGCACGCGATCTCGCGCTGCAACTGCCGGACATGGTGCGATCGGTGATCACGCTCGGCAGCCCGTTCGCCAACGACATCACAGCGACCAATGCGACGCGATTGTACGAAGCGCTGTCGGGGGAAAGCATCCACGACAACCCGGAGATCAGGGAGGCGATCGCCGGCGACCTGCCGGTGCCCGCGACCTCGATCTATTCTCGCACCGATGGCATCGTGAACTGGCGTACCAGCCTGCTGCGCCCCTCCAGCACGGCCGAAAATATCGAGGTGCATCTCGCAAGCCATATCGGCCTAGGCGTCAACCCGGCCGCCTTGTGGGCGGTGGCCGACCGGCTGGCGCAAAGGGAAGGCGAATTTAAGCATTTTGATCGTTCGGGCCCGTTTGCCATTGCATATGGGACCCCGGAAAATGCACTATCCTGACCAATGTCGTTGAAGACCGGGGACACCCAACCCCCGTCTTCAGGACCATCTGAACGCCAGAAGCGCCATCAAGGCGTCGCGTGATCTCTGCGGGAGGAAAACATGACTGACGCCAAGAAGCTGTCTTCGATGGACGCGTCGTTTCTGTACCTGGAAACGCCTGAGATGCCGATGCATGTCGGAAGCATGGCGATCTTCCGCCTGCCCGAGAACTACAACGGCAACTTCTTCGAGGATTTCAAGGCGATGATCGGCTCGCGGCTGCACCTTGCGCCGATCCTGAAAGCGCGCCTGGAAAAGGCGCCGCTCGACATCGATCATCCGTCCTGGGTCGAGGACGACCAGTTCGACATCGACCGCCACATTTTCCGCGGCAGCCTGCCGGCCCCCTACGACCGCGCCACGCTGGAGCGCATCGTCGGCTGGATGCATGCCAAGCTGCTCAACCGCGCCCGTCCGCTCTGGGAGTTCTATGTCTTCGAGGGCATGAAGGACAACGAGATCGGGCTTTATTCCAAGATGCACCACGCCTGCATCGACGGCGGCGCCGGTGCGGCGCTCACCAACATGATCTACGATCTGACTCCGGTGCCGCGCCAGGTCGAACCGCCGACGGCGCGCAAGGTCGCGCAGGAGCCGCGCGACATCGCCGCCAATTTGATCGATTCCTATCAGCAGCTTTGGCGCCAGCCGTTGGATTCCTCGTCGGCGCCGAAGAGCCTGGAATTGCCGCGCTCGGGCAAGAGCGATCTCGGATCGATCCTGTTCGACAACGCCATGTTCCAGATCGAGAGCGCGGTGAAATTCGCCGCCAGCGTGCCGACGATGCTCAAGAGCGTTTCCGAAGTGGTCGGCAAGATTTCCGATCCGAAGTCACGCGACAGCATCGCCAGCATGGTTTCGCCGCCGACCATCCTGAACAAGGCGATCTCGTCGGAGCGCAGCTTTGCCGGCACCTCGATCTCGCTGTCGCGGGCCAAGGCGGTGGCGAAAGCCTCCGGCGGCAAGCTCAACGATGTCGTGCTGGCGCTGTCCTCCGGCGTGGTGCGGCGCTATCTGCTGCAGCAGGGCGCGCTGCCGACCAAGTCGCTGACGGCGGCGGTGCCGATTTCGCTGCGCGAGGAAGGTAACACCGAGGCCAACAACCAGGTGTTCGGCATGATCTGCTCGATTGCCACCAACCTCGAGGATCCCAAGGGGCGGCTGGAAGCGATCATCGCGCAATCCACCAAGTCCAAGGAGATGTCGCATCCGCTGCGAGCCTTGATGCCGCAGGTCTCCAACATCTCGATGCTGGGCGCGCCGATCCTGGTTCAGATCCTGGCGCTGCTCTACAGCCGTTCCGACCTCTCGAACGTGCTGCCGCCGGCGGCCAACATCACGGTGTCCAACGTGCCGGGACCGCGACAGACTTTGTACGCCGCCGGCGCGGAGTTGCTGCATATCTTCCCGGTGTCGATCTCGACCCACGGGCTCGCGCTCAACATCACCGTGCAGAGCTATCGCGATCAGCTCGATTTCGGCTTCATCGCCGGCGCCAACATCATTCCGCATGTCCAGGTCTTGTGCGATATGCTTCCGCTGGAGTTTGAAGCGCTGGAGGCGGCCTATGCGCCGCCGCCGAAGATGACCAGCGCGGCTGAATAGGGTGTTGCGATGATTGAAATGCCGCCGCTGCAGTTCGCCGAGACGAACGGCATTCGCATGGGTTACTACGAGGCCGGGCCGAAGACCGACAAGCCGCCGGTGATACTGTGCCACGGCTGGCCGGAGATCGCGTTCTCCTGGCGTCACCAGATCAAGGCGCTGAGCGAGGCCGGGATCCGGGTGATCGCGCCGGATCAGCGCGGCTATGGTTCGACCGACCGGCCTGAGCCGGTCGAGGCCTATGACATCGAGCACCTCACCGGCGATCTCGTCGGCCTGATGGACCATCTGAAGATCGACAAGGCGATCTTCGTCGGCCACGACTGGGGCGGCTTCATCATCTGGCAGATGCCGCTCCGCCATATCGATCGTGTCGCCGGCGTGGTCGGCATCAACACGCCGCATCACGATCGCCCGCCGGCCGATCCGATCGAGCTGTTCCGCAAGCGGTTCGGCGACAGCATGTACATCGTGCAGTTCCAGGATCCGGCCCGCGAGCCCGACAGGATCTTCGGCAGCCGGGTCGAGCAGACGTTTGACGCCTTCATGCGCAAGCCTGTGCCGCGGCCCGCCGACACACCTGCCGACCAAGTGGTTGCCGGCGTCGGTGCTTCCCCGCGACTCAATCTGGCGTTTCCGCAGATGATCGCGGGTTACGACGCCAAGCATGATCCGCGCACACCGATCCTGTCACCGGAAGAGAAAAAGGTGTTCGTCGATACGTTTACGAAGTCAGGTTTTACCGGCGGCATCAACTGGTACCGCAACATGTCGCGCAACTGGCAGCGTTCGGCGCAGATCGATCACACCGTGAAAGTACCGGCGCTGATGATCATGGCCGAGAACGACCACGTGCTGCCGCCGTCGTCGGCTGATGGCATGGAAAAGATCGTTCCCGATCTCGAAAAATATCTGGTGCGCGACAGCGGCCATTGGACGCAACAGGAAAAGCCGGACGAGGTCAGCGCCAAACTGATCGAATGGCGCAGAAAGCGGTTTGGCTAGAGCGAGTGATGCTGGGCTCTCTCCGGTCGTCATTGCATGCAACAAACGCGAAGCGTTTGTGCAAGGGAGCGAAGCGACGAAGCAATCCATTCTTTCTTTTCGTCGTGAGATGGATTGCTTCGCTTCGCTTCGCTCGCAAGACGCGGTGAGAGCGCGGTTGTTCAAGGCAATTTGAGGCAGGGGTAATATCGACAATGGCGTCACCGAACAAACTCAGTCCGATCCCGCATCCGCCGAAAAAGCCCGTTGTCGGCAACATGCTGTCGCTGGATCCGAACGCGCCCGTTCAGCATCTGGTGCGGCTGACCAAGGAGCTCGGGCCGATCTTCTGGCTCGACATGATGGGCGCGCCGCTGGTGATCGTGTCGGGCCACGATCTGATCGACGAACTCTCCGACGAGAAGCGTTTCGACAAGGCGGTGCGCGGCTCGCTGCGCCGGGTGCGCGCGGTCGGCGGCGACGGGCTTTTCACCGCCGACACGTCGGAGCCGAACTGGAGCAAGGCGCACAACATCCTGCTGCAGCCGTTCGGCAACCGCGCGATGACGTCCTATCATCCGAGCATGGTCGACATCGCCGAGCAGCTGGTCAAGAAGTGGGAGCGGCTGAACGGCGACGAGGAAATCGACGTCGTCCATGACATGACCGCATTGACGCTCGACACCATCGGCCTTTGCGGCTTCGACTACCGCTTCAATTCGTTCTACCGCCGCGACTATCATCCATTCGTGGAATCGCTGGTGCGCTCGCTCGAGACCATCATGATGACCCGCGGCATCCCGCTCGAAGGCCTGTGGCTGCAGAAGCGCCGCAAGGATCTGGCGCTGGACGTCGCCTTCATGAACAAGATGGTCGACGAGATCATCGCCGAGCGCCGCGGTAACGCGGAAGCCGCCGAGGGCAAGAAGGATATGCTCGGCGCCATGATGACCGGCGTCGACCGCACCACCGGCGAGCAGCTCGACGACGTCAACATCCGCTACCAGATCAACACCTTCCTGATCGCGGGCCATGAGACCACCAGCGGCCTCTTGTCCTGCACGCTCTATGCGCTGCTCAAGCATCCCGACGTGCTGAAGAAGGCCTATGAGGAAGTCGACCGCGTGCTCGGCCCCGATATCGACGCGCGGCCGACCTATCAGCAGGTCACGCAGCTGACCTACATCACGCAGATACTGAAGGAGGCGCTGCGGCTGTGGCCGCCGGCGCCGGCCTACGGCATCGCCCCGCTCCAGGACGAGACCATCGGCGGCAAATACAAGCTGAAGAAAAACACCTTCGTCACCGTGCTCGTGATGGCGCTGCACCGCGATCCCAGCGTGTGGGGACCGAACCCGGACGCGTTCGATCCGGAGAATTTCAGCCGCGAGGCCGAAGCCAAGCGCCCGGTCAACGCCTGGAAACCGTTCGGCAATGGTCAGCGCGCCTGTATCGGGCGTGGATTTGCGATGCACGAGGCGGCGCTGGCGATCGGCATGATCCTGCAGCGCTTCAAGCTGATCGACGTCAACCGCTACCAGATGCATTTGAAAGAGACGCTGACGATCAAGCCGGACGGATTCAAGATCAAGGTGCGCCCGCGCGCCGACAAGGAGCGCGGCGCGTTCGCCGGTCGCGCGGCTGCCGCGGTGGCGGCCTCGAACACGGCCGCAGCGCCGGCCCGGACCCGCCCCGGCCACAACACGCCGCTGCTGGTGCTCTACGGCTCCAACCTCGGCACCGCCGAAGAACTCGCCACCCGCGTCGCCGACCTTGCCGAGGTCAACGGATTTGCGACCAAACTCGGCGCGCTCGATGACTACGTCGGCAAGCTGCCGGAGCAGGGCGGCGTCCTGATCTTCTGCGCCTCCTATAATGGCGCAGCCCCCGACAACGCCACGCAATTCGTCAAATGGCTGGACAGCGGCTTGCCCAAAGACGCGCTGGCCAAAGTCCGTTACGCGGTGTTCGGCTGCGGCAACAGCGACTGGGCGGCGACCTATCAGTCGGTGCCACGCATGATCGACGAACAAATGACCGCGCATGGCGCGCGCAGCGTCCATGGGCGGGGCGAGGGCGATGCCCGCAGCGATCTCGACGGCCAGTTCGAAAAATGGTTTGCCGCCGCCGCCGCCGCGGCCACCAAGGAGTTCGGCCTCGCGTCGACCTTCACCCGCAGCGCCGACGATGCGCCGCTGTACACGATCGAGCCGGTGGCGCCGACCGCCGTCAACGTGATCGTGGCGCAGGGCGGGGTTTCGCCGATGAAGGTGCAGCTCAATTCCGAGCTGCAGAACAAGGCCGGCGCCAATCCGTCCGACCGCTCGACGCGGCATATCGAAGTGCAGCTGCCGCAGGGGACTTCCTACCGCGTCGGCGATCATCTCAGCGTGGTACCGCGCAACGATCCGGCGCTGGTCGATTCCGTCGCGCGCCGGTTCGGCTTCCTGCCCGCCGACCAGATCAGGCTCGCGGTCGCCGAAGGCCGCCGCGCGCAACTGCCGACTGGCGACGCCGTGTCGGTCGGACGTTTGCTGACCGAGTTTGTCGAGTTGCAGCAGATCGCGACCCGCAAGCAGATCCAGATCATGTCGGAAAACACGCGTTGTCCGATGACCAAACCGAAGCTGCTGGCCTATGTCGGCGATGACGCCGCGTCGACCGAGCTTTATCGGAGCGACGTTCTGGCGAAACGCAAATCGGTGTTCGACCTGCTGGAGGAATATCCGGCCTGCGAGCTGCCGTTCCATGCTTATCTCGAAATGCTGTCGCTGCTGGCGCCGCGCTATTACTCGATCTCGTCGTCGCCGGCGGGCGATGCCTCGCGTTGCAGCGTCACCGTCGGCGTGGTCGAAGCGCCCGCAAGTTCGGGCCGCGGCGTCTACAAGGGCGTCTGCTCGAACTACCTCGCCGGCCGCCGCGCCGGCGACACCATCCATGCCACGGTACGCGAGACCAAGGCGGGCTTCCGCCTGCCGGACGATGCGTCGGTGCCGATCATCATGATCGGCCCCGGCACGGGGCTGGCGCCGTTCCGCGGCTTCCTGCAGGAGCGCGCCGACCGCAAGGCCAAGGGCGCGAGCCTAGGGCAAGCGATGCTGTTCTTCGGCTGCCGCCATCCCGAGCAGGACTTTCTCTACGCCGAAGAACTGAAGGCGTTCGCCGCCAACGGCATCACCGATCTGCACACCGCGTTCTCGCGCGCCGACGGGCCGAAGACCTATGTGCAGCACCTGGTCGCGGCGCAGAAGGATCAGGTCTGGAACCTGATCGAGAAGGGCGCGATCGTCTATGTCTGCGGCGACGGCGGCAAGATGGAACCGGACGTCAAGGCAGCGCTGGTGTCGATCTATCGCGAACGCACCGGCGCGGACGAAGCAGCAGGCCTGCGCTGGATCGACGATCTCGGCGCCAGGAACCGCTACGTGCTGGATGTGTGGGCGGGGGGATAGTCTTTCATCCGTCGTCCCGGCGAACGCCCTAGGGCATGCACACATGTCTGAGGCTCCATCCTGCGGCGGCGGCGTGGAAGTATTCGAGGCCGTGCTTCATGG
>NZ_JAFCMC010000044.1:0-61905 GCF_018130085.1 Bradyrhizobium sp. AUGA SZCCT0169
TCCAGCCAGCATGGTGAATCAGAAACCTACTGATTTGGGAATCCCAAATCGATTCAACCTAACTCCATCCCGCTTTAGCGAGCCAAATGCCTTTCAGGCATAGGAACGAACGACAGTATTGCTCGTTCAACCTGCGCTGCAGCATCTCCCTGGCTTTTCAGGATAACGTGCATGCACCGTCGAGCGCACCGATGACCATAGTCCACCGCAGAGAGAGCACTTTCCCGACTTTCTTGAATCAAGGCCGGGAATTGGCCCGCGTTGCTCACAGTATTCATACGAGTCCTTGCAACAGGCATGGTTCATCAAACGCAGAGACTTCCGCGTTCGAAGACATTCCTCTAGCGGCATCATCGGAAAAATTCAGCAGCATAGGAGACGCGCCGAAGCCCGGTCCGGTCTTCTCGCGTTAAACAGAGGTCACAATGGCCAATCAGCCATTCAAGGCGCGTACCTCAGAATAATTGATTGCACTGCAAAGTGCGGTAGCAACGTCGGTTCTGGCTGTAATCATCGTGATGACGCTCTATTTCGGACGCGACATTGTCATCCCGATTGCGCTGGCAATTCTGCTTAGTTTTGTCCTGGCCCCCCTTGTTGGATTGCTTCAACGAACGCGCGTTCCCCGCGCAATTGCGGTCGTAAGCATTGTCGTCCTCGCCTTTGCGTTGCTCTTTGCATTAGGCAGCCTACTTGCATCGCAATTAACGCAACTCGCAAGTGAGTTACCGCGCTATCAAACGACGATAAGTGAGAAGATTCAGCTGTTTCGAGACACCACGGCTGGCCGGGGCACGCTCGAACGCGCCTCAGGGATGCTGAAGGACTTGAGCAAAGAACTCGATAAGCCGAAAGACGCCGGGTCCACACTCGGCGCGAATACGATAGTCAACCCCAAAACGCCACTTACTCCAGTGCCCGTAGAAGTGCACCAACCGGATCCTGGCGCTCTGGAGAGTTTGCAGGCGTTAATCTCGCCACTCCTGCACCCACTCGCTACGACGGGTATCATTATCATCTTTGTGATTTTCATCTTGCTTCAACGGGAAGACCTCCGTAATCGGCTCATTCGGCTCGCAGGGTCGCATGACCTGCAACGCACGACGGCAGCACTCGACGACGCGGCCAGGCGCCTCAGTCGACTTTTCTTAATCCAACTCCTGTTGAACGGAGCGTTCGGCGTAGTCATTGGCGCTGGCCTATGGTTCATAGGCGTTCCAAGTGCCATCCTCTGGGGAATCTTAGCGGCTGTTTTGCGATTCGTGCCCTACATCGGCGCAGCTATCGCCGCGGCCTTTCCATTGGCTCTTGCCGTTGCCGTGGATCCGACATGGTCGATGCTGCTTTGGACTCTTGGTCTCTTTCTAATAGTGGAGCCGATTGTTGGGCACGTGATCGAGCCAATGGTCTATGGTCACAGCACCGGGCTTTCCCCAGTGGCCGTTGTCGCGTCTGCCACGTTTTGGACCGCGCTTTGGGGTCCAATCGGGCTGGTGTTGGCGACTCCCTTAACTGTCTGCCTGGTAGTGCTCGGGCGGCATGTGGAACGCTTAGCATTTCTTGGAGATCTGCCAATCGTCAGCAAGAAGGATCTGCCAGGCGAATGGCAGAGCGAATGGCCGATCTTATGCATAGGTGGCGCAGTCTAATTGATGAAGCCGCCGACATCATGCTGGCACAGCTCTCTACGGCACACGGGCTGACACCTCGCGCCGAGGGACCCGAAGCGCTGACAACCTCCAATATCTTTCGGCTCCAGACAGACGGTGTTTCGATAGTATGCCTAGTCTACTTGGATGGGACTGGACCCGCTCATATGCGCTATGCCGTTCGACGTCTTCGTCGAAAATTGCCGAAAGCAGCCATAATACTGTGTTGCTGGCTTAAGGACACTGATCAAGCAGAGTTAGAGCGGCTCCGCGAGGCAGCAAAGGCTGATCTGATCGCGAGGAACCTCGGCGAGACGATCAAACTGGCAATTGAGGCCACCGGCTTGAGCGTCGATAGCCTGAAGACGTGCGACCAATTGTCTGCATCAACGGCGGCTTAACTCCGGCGACGTAATTCGCACTTCTTACCGCGCTGTTCGCCACCATTTGCAATGGTCCTGCCCGGGATGTGCACACTGCGCGCTTCCGACGGAGTTACCGCGGTCAAAGCCTGGTGGCCTGGGCACTACAGCGACCAGCCCGGGCAACGGCGCGGAGGCGCGCTTTGAGCGTAGTTTGCTCCACACTATTAGCGCAAGGGTTTAGGGTTTTTGGATAGGAGGTGACTAAAGCTCGCGACGCGCGGTCGCATAAGACCGAACCCGCAAGGGCCGCTCAGGCGTGTAACCCCCGGCGATCAGTCTTGGCTTGCTTTGACGAGGCGCGCTGTCGAGCTTGGCGACTGTGAATCTTCTTGCTGCATTTGGAACGTATGAAGCTTGAGCCGGTTGCGCTCAGACGACATGGACCAGAATTGTGCATGTCGTTTCCGTAATGGAGAATGACCATGCGCGCATTGTGTTGGCACGGCAAAGGCGACGTACGCGTCGACACGGTACCCGATCCCAAGATTCAGCACCCGCGAGATGCGGTGATCAAGATTACCGCCTGCGCAATCTGCGGCTCCGACCTCCATCTTCTTGATGGCTATCAGCCGACCATGGAAAGCGGTGATATCCTCGGCCACGAGAACATGGGCGAGGTGATTGAACTTGGCTCCGAAGTCAAAAATTTGAAGATCGGAGATCGCGTCGTCGTTCCTTTCACGATCAGCTGCGGCCAGTGCTGGTTCTGTCAGAAGGGCCTGTTTTCGTGCTGTGATCGGACCAACCCGAATGCCGAGATGGCCGCCAAGGCCATGGGCCAGTCGCCCGCTGGGCTGTTCGGCTTCAGTCATATGCTGGGCGGATACGCCGGCGGGCAGGCCGAGTATCTTCGGGTTCCTATGGCTGATGTGGGCCCGATCCAGGTACCGGACAACGTGACGGATGAGCAGGCGCTTTTCCTGTCTGATATCTTCCCAACTGGATATATGGCAGCCGTGAACGCGCAGATTGAGCCAGGTGACACCGTGGCAATTTGGGGCTGCGGTCCTGTAGGCCAGTTCGCGATCCGCTCCGCGCTAATGCTTGGAGCCGGACGCGTGATCGCAATCGACGAAGTCTCTGAGCGGCTGGCCATGGCAGAAGCCGGCGGTGCCGAGATTATCGATTTCTCGAAAACCGATGTCTACGATGAACTCATGAAGCGGACCAACAAGCGGGGTCCGGACAGCTGCATCGATGCCGTCGGGTGCGAGGCCTCCGGTCACGGCGCGACCGACGCCGTGCTCGACAAAGTGAAGGCTGCAGCATTTTTGGCGACGGATAGGGCTCACGTTCTCCGCGAGGCGATCATGTGCTGCCGCAAGGCGGGTACGGTCTCAATACCCGGCGTTTACGTAGGCATGGGCGACAAAATACCGCTCGGCGCAGCCATGAACAAGGGGCTGACGATCAAGACCGGCCAAACCCACGTTCAGGCCTATACGAAGCCGCTTCTGAAGCTCATTGAAGCCGGAGATATCGATCCGAGCTTCGTCGTAACGCATCCCGCGAGCCTCGAAGAGGCGCCGGAAATGTATAAGAAGTTCCGGGACAAGAAGGATGGTGTGATCAAGGTCGTGTTGCGGCCGGGAAGATAATTTCCTGCTGGCGAACTGTACGATTGAGGTTTGGCGAAGTCTCATGTTCTTCTTCTTTTCAAACCGACTGGGCTGCTTCGGCTCGCTCATCCTCTCGGCCGTCGTTACCGTGGTCCTTCTCCTCCTTTTCGGAGTTATCCGCTTCTGACCCAATGTTGCTTGTGCATGATCGCTTCTACCGGCATTCCATGAATGACCGACTTACGTCAGCTCTCGAACCTTCGTTCGCCCGATTTTCCCCGTCAGCCAAGGCTGCTTTGAGCACGCTCAAAATGGAGTTCGACCGAACCAATGAAAACTGAGGACGACGTCCGACGTTACCGCGGACAAAGAGTATTGAGCGAAAAGTAGCCGTTAGCCAAAAGTTGCTCTTAGCATATCGGTGACCACCCAAGCTAAAAACGTCGCTATCGCGGCCAAAATCATTGTTGGATGGCGTGTTCTGGCAATCTGGCGCCTGACATTATCCCAAAAATTGATCAAGGTCCCTCCGCTAACGTCAACTGTCCGGCCCGATCTGGAGCTCAAGCAACGCTAACCGCTGCAAAGCGAGTGGATCGCATTCGCCATCCCGGACGAGTCGAAGGATTGTTTCCGCCAAGCGATGGATGATGTGTGAACTGACCGGCTCCGGAAGAGCGTCGATGGCATCCTGGAGCGCAATATCCATCATCTGGATCGCTTCCGGAGAAAATGACGCATCCGCAAAGTCCTTCATATTTTGCACGGCAAGAGGTTGAAGCATCCCGGTAACGGGAAAAAGTGGTAATCGTTCCAAATCCTCATTAGAACGGCTAGCGATCGCAAGACGCCGGCTTTAGGGCTGGACTGAAGTCGAAACATTCGAGCTTATCGCGAGGCGGCGGCGTAGGGACACGACATGCGACCAAGAGGAATTAGTGATCCTCACGCAAGACGAGCAGTTCCGATGCCGACGGGACGAACTGGGGCAGTTGTCTCCGCATCGAATGCCTTTTGTGGAACCTGCGCCGTTTCGAAGGGTTTCCCAAGTCTCTTGGACGGGTTGGACCGCTGTCCTTGCTTGCGCTGAAGGGACAAAATGGACGCCCCCGTCAACAATCAAGAAAAGCTGAAAAGGGGTACTGCGGGCAACTTTGTTCGTGTCTTCGGCGCCCGTGAGCACAATCTAAAAAATGTCTCGCTTGAAGTTCCTCGCAACGCTCTTGTGGCGTTCACAGGCGTTTCAGGATCCGGCAAGTCATCTTTGGCATTTGGAACGCTCTATGCGGAAGCGCAGCGCCGCTATCTTGAATCCGTTTCCCCTTACGCGCGCCGGCTGTTTCACCAGATGGCGGTGCCCGAGGTCGATGAGATTGAGGGCCTGCCCCCGGCGGTGGCGCTGCAGCAACAACGCGGATCGCCCACCACTAGGTCGTCGGTGGGAAGCGTCACGACATTGTCGAACCTGGTGCGAATGCTGTATTCGCGCGCAGGTGACTACCCGCCTAAGCAGCCTTTGCTGTACGCGGAGACGTTCTCGCCGAACACGCCTGAGGGGGCCTGTCCCAATTGCCATGGCATCGGCCGCGTCCACGAGGTCAGTGAGCGCTCGCTGGTGCCTGATGACAGGCTGACCATTCGGGAACGGGCCGTCGCCGCGTGGCCGACTGCCTGGCAAGGGCAGAACCTGCGGGACATTCTGGTCACCCTCGGCTACGACGTCGATAGGCCCTGGCGAGAGCTTCCGAAGAAGGACCGCAATTGGATTCTCTTTACCGACGAACAACCGACAGTGCCGGTCTACGCCGGATATACTCCCGCAGAGACAAAGCGAGCGCTGAAGCGCAAGGAAGAGCCAAGTTATCAGGGGACCTTCACCGGCGCCCGTAAGTATGTGCTGCAGACCTTCGCCACGACGCAAAGTGCGATGATGAAACGTCGTGTGACGCAGTTTCTGTCCAGTACCGACTGCCCGGTCTGCAACGGCAAGCGGTTACGGCCGGAGGCGCTATCGGTTACCTTTGCCGGAATGGATATCGCCGAAATCTCACGGCTGCCGCTGAAGCGACTTCGCGAACTTCTTCAACCTTATCTGAATAGTGGAAGTAGTGTTTCCGACACTCATCCTGAGAAGGCTCTCGTCGTCCAGCGTATTACGGAAGATTTGCTCGGGCGTCTGGACGTGCTACTCGATCTCGGGCTCGGTTATCTGACTCCTGAGCGTAGCACGCCGACGCTGTCTCCAGGCGAACTACAGCGACTTCGTCTGGCGACACAGGTTCGATCCAACCTGTTTGGTGTGGTCTACGTATTGGACGAACCGTCGGCTGGACTTCATCCGGCTGACACCGAGGCATTGCTTCGCGCGCTGGAGCGGTTGAAGGCTGCCGGAAATTCGCTTTTCGTCGTCGAGCACGAACTCGACATCGTCCGACACGCGGACTGGATTGTTGACGTCGGCCCGGGTGCCGGAGAGCAGGGCGGCGAGATACTGTACAGCGGTCCATTACCTGGCCTCGCCGAAGTGCGAAACTCTCAGACGCGGCGCTATTTGTTTGCGGAAAGTCAAACGGCCCCGAGATCGCCTCGGCATCCGCACAGGTGGCTCAAGCTTCGGGGGGTTACCCGCAACAACCTCGATCGTCTTGATGTCGACATTCCGTTGGAAGTATTTACGAGCGTCACCGGAGTTTCGGGGTCCGGGAAGTCGAGCCTGATCAGTCAGTTTCTGGTGGAGGCCGTTGGCGACAAATTGGGTCAGCGTAAGGGACCCAGCGAAGAAGACGACGTGCTTGATGCGGGCGTGGAAACGCTAGGTGGCGACATTACCGAAGGTCTGGACAGCGTAAAGCGACTGGTGGTGGTGGATCAGAAGCCGATCGGCCGAACGCCGCGCTCGAATCTTGCGACCTATACGGGCCTTTTCGATCATGTCCGCAAGCTGTTCGCAGCCACGAAGCAGGCTCGCGCCAGGCGCTATGATGCTGGTCGTTTCTCATTCAATGTCGCGAAGGGACGCTGCGAGACCTGCCAGGGGGAGGGGTTTGTTTGCGTTGAACTGCTATTTCTCCCGAGCGTGTACGCACCTTGCCCGACCTGCAAGGGAGCCCGCTACAACGCCAAGACGCTGGAGATCAAGATTCGCGACAAGTCGATTGCTGACGTGCTTGCCATGACTGTGAATTCAGCGTTTGAGTTTTTCGCCGACGACGCATCCCTCCGTCGATCCTTGGGCGTTCTTCAAGAGGTCGGGCTGGGATACATTCGGATCGGCCAATCAGCCACGGAACTATCAGGTGGCGAGGCACAGCGCATTAAACTCGCCACCGAACTGCAACGCTTGCAACGTGGCGAGGTACTCTACGTGCTTGACGAACCCACAACGGGCTTGCACCCGTCGGACGTAGCGAAACTGATGAAGCAGCTTGACGGCCTCGTCGAGTCTGGAAACACCGTAGTCGTTGTCGAGCATGATATGGGAGTTGCGGCAGCCAGCGACTGGATCATCGACATGGGACCGGGAGCAGGCGACGAGGGCGGCAAAATAGTTGCATCAGGACCGCCAGAACGGGTTGCGTCCACGCCTCAGAGTCGGACAGCTAAATATCTTGCTCGAGTTCGGTAAACGATCGACGGGCCCGTAACGGCAAGTGGCAAATGGCTGGTCGTTGTAGAGCGTAAACTGCAATCCTCCGATTGGTTCCATTGCTGTCTGCGAAGAAGCAACGAGGCGCGAGGCATCGGCAACTTGCCACGTCTTCCCGATCAATCTTGCGGTGCAACCGGTGTCGGTGGAGACGAATCGAGACGTCTCATGCGGTTCGCGATTGGAACCTTCCCAACAGGATTTCCATTAAGGGTCACGCGGCGCACTTCCGTGCCGGGTTGGCTCGCGCATTGGTAAATAGAGGTGTTGGTCCCAGCTGGCTTGGCATTTTCGAACTTCTTGATCGGCGCACTTGTCGTCGCCGCCCTCTATTTCACGCGCGAAATCCTCGTTCCGATCGCAGTCGCCGTCCTCTTGAGTTTTGTCTTGTCGCCCCTCGTGAGGGCATTCCAGCGCATGAAGGTGCCGCGGTCGATAGCGGTGCTCAGTGCCGTCAGCCTGGCGCTGGCCATCGCCCTCAGTCTTGCGGCGATGGTGACGATCGAGGTCAACCAACTCGCGAGCGACCTGCCGCGCTATCAGTCCACGCTGGGCGAAAAATCCACAATTTGCGGGACAGGATTGGCAGCGTTGGCGTGCTCAAGAACGACTCCAGCCTATTGAAGAACCTGGACAAGGAGCTAAAGTCGCCCGGAAGGGGCGATGCCGAAACGGCGAAGCCATCGTTGTCGGACGGCCCGGCAAGAACGCCTATCCCGGTCGAAGTCCATCAGCCAGACCCGGGCGCGTCGGAGGCACTGATCGCCATGCTACGACCACTCGCAGCTCCCTTCACCACCACCGGAATCGTGGTGATCTTCCTCATCTTCTTCCTTTTTTCAGCGCGAGGATCTGCGCGACCGGTTCATCCGGTTGCTCGGCAGCGAGGATTTGGAGCGCACCACGGCGGCGCTCGATGACGCAGGGCAACGGTTAGGCAGGCTGTTCCTGACCCAACTCATTCTGAATGCGACTTTCGGCGTCGTGATCGGATTGGGCCTCGCCGTCATCGGCGTCCCGAGCTCGCCGCTATGGGGATTGCTGGCTATGATCCTTCGGTTCGTGCCCTACATCGGCGCGATCCTCGCTGCCGGCTTGCCGTCGAACCGCTGGTCTGTGGGCGAAGTGCCGGCCTGTCCCCGGTCGCCGTGGTCGTGGCCGCGTCGTTCTGGACCTGGCTCTGGGGCCCCTTGGGGCTTTTGCTCTCCACGCCGCTCACGCTGTGTCTGGTCGTCTTTGCCAGGCACGTCGACCGTCTCCAGTTTATCGACGTCATGTTGGGAGACCAGCCGGCGTTGACGCCGCAGCAGACCGCATACCAGCGCATGCTGACGGGCGATCCGATAGACGCGATCGAACAGGCGCGGTCGTACCTGAAGAAGGGGTCCGCTGTGGCCTATTACGAAGAAATCCTGCTGGGCGCCTTGCGATTGGCTGAGGCCGATGCCGCCCAAGGCCGGCTTGACGACGTCAGGCTTGAGAATATCCACGAGACGGTTTCCGAAATCATCGAGGATATGGCCTCGCACGAGACCGCTGAGGGGAACGCGAGTGCCGAAGCGCCCGCCAAAAAGGGGAAGATTGTCAACATCGACGCTCGCAAGCTGGGCAAGCCGGTTTTCTGCATACCCGGACTGGGTCGACTCGACGATTGCGCCGCGCTGATTGTTGCAGATGCGCTGAAACGTGAAGGGTTCAACGCCCGTGTTTCCGGCGCCGATACCGAGATTGACGCCGGCAACGCGGAAACGATCTGCGTCTGTTTTCTGGAGGAGGTATCGGAGGCGAGGTTGTCGTTTACGGTTCGCAAGTTCTCCCGGCGGGCAGCTTCGGCCAGGATCATCGTCTGCCGGTTGGGAAATCAGTTCGAGGCGGACAAGGAGCAACGGAGTGATGATGTAGGGCCGCAGTCGCTCGCGACTACCATCGCCGCCGTAGCCAAAAGTACCAGCGTCAAAACGCGTCGGGAACAATAGGCAATGTCCGCGAGTTCACGTTTGGAACAGCAAGGAATCAAGGTCATGCAACAGACGGCCGATCGATCGCTCCGAGAGCTACAGCGCGAGACCGAGCAG
Source organism: Bradyrhizobium sp. AUGA SZCCT0169 (assembly GCF_018130085.1). Taxonomy (NCBI): domain Bacteria; kingdom Pseudomonadati; phylum Pseudomonadota; class Alphaproteobacteria; order Hyphomicrobiales; family Nitrobacteraceae; genus Bradyrhizobium; species Bradyrhizobium sp. AUGA SZCCT0169. The sequence continues at coordinate 9,355 of NZ_JAFCMC010000044.1, forward strand.
ACGCGCGCAGGTCTGACCCAAACGGTCGATCAGCTCAAGGCGAGCGTAACCGACACCGCGAGCGAAATTCGCCAGCGCATCAGTCCCGAAAGCATCAAGGCGGAAGTCAGGAGCTACGTCCGCTCCAAAGGCGAAAGCATGTTGGAGGACATAACGGCGGCCGCGCGTCGCAACCCGATGCAGGCGGTGGCCGTGGGCGCAAGCCTCGCCTATCCGCTCTTCAGGTTCGCAAGGGCAATTCCGTTGCCCGTGCTGATGGTCGGCGCGGGGATCTTTTTCGCCGGCACAAAGAGCGGACAATCGATCACCCAGAAAGCCTCCGACATGGCCTCCGGTCTATCGGACGAACTCGGCCGGCGCAGCCAGGATATGGCGGCACAGGTTGGAGAGGCAGTCAGTTCGGCAACGGGCGCGGTTTCGGATGCCACCGGGCGCGCCGGCGAGGCGCTGTCCGCGAGCGCGGACCAGGTTCGCCGTACCGCAACATCCTCGATGGCGGAGCTCAATCTGGCAGACCGGCTAAAGGACTCGGCCGCCGCGGCAGGTGACGCGATCAACACGCGTGTCTTCGATATCAAAGACAGTGCGTCTGACCTTGCTGGTTCCGCGATGGATTCGTCGCGAGATATGGCCGCCGGCGTAGCCTCTGCCACCCGAAACGCCGCCTCGTCCGCGGCGAATGCGGGGTTGGAAGCGGCCCGCGATGTTCGCGACAAGGCAGCGGATTATTCCAGTCGCGCCGGAAAGACCATGTTGGACACGATCCAGCAGAATCCACTTCTGGTCGCGGGCGTCGGTCTGCTGGTTGGAGGTCTGATTGCGAGTGCACTTCCCAAGAGTGAGCTGGAGGAGGATCTCGTGGGCGATGCAGCCACGGCCGCCAGAAGGCGGGCGAGTGAAGCAGCTTCCAAAGGCTTCGACGCTGCCAAGGGCGTAGCGGGCGAAATTTTTGAAAACGTGGCGCGGCAGGCCGGCGCGGAAGGCCTCACCCCGGACAAGCTGAACGAGTCGGCCCGCGAGATCGGGCAACGCGTCAGGCGCGTGGCGGAAAGCGCTGTCACGACGGCGTTCGATCCGGACAAGTCAACCCATTCACATACCGGCGGAGGAAACTGACATGGCTGACCTCATTGGAACTGCACATCAAGGCACGGCGTCTTCCGGCCAAGATTCCGCAAGAGCCAAATTTGACGACGCGGTCGCATCGACCAAAAGTTTGAGCGAGCAGGCCATGTCGGCGGGCCGAGACCTCACCGACAAGGCGAAGGATATTGCTGAAAGCTCGACCGACACCATTAAGGGCCAGGCCTCCGATTTCGTCGATGCGGCCAAGGATGTCGCATCTCAGGCTACTGACAAGCTCAAGGACGCGGTCAACAGTCAAAAATCGTCCGGCGCGGAATACGTCGGCAACCTGGCAGAAACAATGCGGCGCGCGGCACGGGAGTTTGATACGGATCTCCCGCTCGCGGGCAGCTACATCCGGAAGGCGGCCTCCCAGATCGAGGGCGTTTCCGATCACATCCGCAACGGCAACCTGAACGATGTGATCCGGAATGCGCAATCCTTTGCGCGCCGTCAACCGACGGCCTTCCTTGGCTTGGCGGTCCTCGCGGGTTTTGGTGCCGTTCGGTTCCTCAAGAGCTCCTCCATTGACGACGGCCCGAGTTCGCAAGCCATGAGAACGGACAGCCGCTCCTCAGCAGCAGACAACCGAGGGTACCGCGATGACTTCTCGAACTGATCGTTCGATCCCGGAACTGTTCAGCGATGCGGTTGGTCAGCTTGCAAAGCTGATCGGAAACGAATTTGCGCTGGCTCGCGCCGAACTGTCCGAAAAGGCCGGACAGGCCGGGAGAGCCGCCGCAATGATGGGTGCTGGGGCGGTCATCATGATTCCCGCGCTTGTCCTACTGTTGTTTGCCGCGGCGGCTGCCCTCATACAGGGCGGCTTTTCCGAGCCCATCGCATATCTCATCGCCGGTGGCGGCGCAGCGGTCTTATCGATCGCCCTCATTGTGGTGGGCCTTAACCGCCTGTCGGGCGATGCACTTGCGCCCAATGTGATGATTGAAGAAGTCGAACGAGACAAAGCGGCAGCGAGGGAGATGGTTCGATGACCGACATAACTGAAAAGGGCTCGGACTTTATCAAGGATCTTGGCAACGCAGCGCGCCGTAATCCGGTCTCCGCGGCACTCATCGGAATGGGACTGGTCTGGCTGTTCGCCGGCAAAGCGGGTGCACCTGGCGATATTCTTCAGAAGACCGGCCTCGATCGCCTGCCGGACGCGGCAAGGAATGCGATGAGCGCCACACAGGACCGCGTTGCATCCGCTGCCGGAACGCTCCGTGAGACGGGTAGCGACGGTATCGAAACCGCGACCCGCATGGCCTCGGAATACGCAAAGGCCCTGCCGGATTCTGCCGAAGTTCTTGGCACGATGCGGGGCAATCTGACCGATTTGTTCAAGGCACAGCCCCTGGCATTGGGCGCCATTGGATTGGCCATCGGCGCCGGCATCGCCGCGGCCTTACCGAACACCGACATCGAAAAATCATACCTTGGCGAAACCAGCGAGACCCTGAAAAGCAAGGCTGCCGAAATCGCAGGCCAGCAGATCGACAAGGCGGCCACGGTTGCAGCCACCGTCGTTGAAACCGCGGCCGACGAAGCGCGCAGGCAGGGGCTCACGATCGATGACGCAAAGGCGGCGATGGACGCCCTATCAGGCAAGGTCAGCCGTGTGGTCGACGCGGCGGGAAAGAGCGCGTCGCAAAGCGCAACATGAACTGCAAGTGGACGGTAAGGAGCGAGCGGAGCCCGGACGAATACCCTGATATCGTCGAGCCATTCGGGAATGGGCAGTGAGGATCGATCTATTTGGCGCAACTCGTTGCGGCGAATACCGGTCTTGCCGGGCCGGAAGCCGAAAATCGATGGCGTGATCGCAAAGGCTCGGGCCGCGATAACCAAATCTCGCCGCTCGCTTTCTCCGTCGCCGCGCGGCTCTGTTTGTTGTTGGGTGCTGTCATCGCATGGGCAGCGGCGGGTATAACCACCCTGACGGTGCGCGGATGCCGAATTGGACGGGACGCCCCGCAGGTCTGGACCTCGCCCCCGAAGCCGAATTGGTCGCATGTCTAAAATGCGAAGCGTGGCCGATGGCGTTGAAAATCGTGAAGCCTCCTTGGTCGTCTCGACCGATGATTCAATTTACCTATCCGAAATGCCAATTTTGCCACGGGGGCAGAAAGGCGCGGATACCCGAGGCCGGGCTACAACTAATCCCTGCACCGTCGGCCATTCTCTTATCGAGCGGCGGCCAGGACACGACGACGAGGCACTCGAGAGCAGAGTTATGTTAGAAGTGTGGAAGATCCTTAAAGCTGCAGTTCGGGGTTACATCGCCAATGAAGCGTTGAGTCGAGGCGCAGCAATTTCCTTTTACGCTGTCACGTCTCTGACTCCTGTCCTCCTGATCGTCGTGGCGGTTGCCGGCGTTGCTTTCGGAAACGATCTGGTGCGGGATAGCCTGATCCGGGAAATGGGCGGCGTTCTTGGGCAGGAAAGTGGCGAACTGGTCAAATCGATGCTCGCCAAGTCGAGCGATCCGAACACCGGCACTCCCGCGACGATCTTTGGAATCGTCATGCTGCTGGTCACGGCTTCAGGCGTCTTCGGCGAAATGCAGTCCGCTTTGAACGCCACCTGGAAGGCGAAGGCGCCCGATCAGCCGTTTTTCTCGCTGATCAGGAGCCGGGCCACGAGTTTGGGTCTGGTCGGCGCCCTCGGCTTTCTGTTGATGGTTTCGCTTGCCGCCAGCACCGGCCTCTCGGGACTTACCGACTATCTGGGCAGCAGGAACGTGCTGGCTCCGTTGATCTTATCCGTCATCAATACGCTTGTGTCGGTTGCGCTGTTCACGGCGCTGTTCGCCGCCATTTACAAGGTCTTGCCCGACACCCCTATTGCATGGCGGGACGTGCGCACGGGCGCGTTTCTGACCGCGCTCTTGTTCACGGCGGGAAAAAGTCTAATCGGCTGGTATCTTGGAACGACAGCGACGAGTTCGGGCAACGGCGCGGCAGGCGCCCTTATCGTAATACTGCTCTGGACCTATTACTCTGCGCAAATATTTCTGTTCGGATCGGAGGTCACCAAAGCGATCGCCGACGCGCGGTCATAGCGAAAGCCGCGACGCTTCCGAAAGCCGGCTGAGGCCGGCGGGAACGTCGAGGAGGCGGCGGCACGCGGGCTAACTAATTCACTTCGGATGGGTTGGGCGAGGGAATGGATCGTCTTGTCGCCAGCCTACGGCGCCGCTTTCGAGCAACGTCTCGCAGCCGCGGAACTCTGGAGCTCCAGCGTTGTTCCCATAGTTGCGCGGGCGATAACTAATGCGAGATGAAATGACCGCCTCTTATAAAGAGATGAATAGGTATTTCGAGATGATCCATCGGCGAGTGCCGGCTAGGATCTCTCGCTTCATTCACTGGTTGCGAAAGCCGTCCTCATTCGCGGCTCGTCTAACTGTCGCATTATTGCTGATTCTTGGCGGGGTCTTTAGCTTCTTACCTGTGTTGGGTATCTGGATGCTGCCCCTCGGTCTCCTGTTCATTGCGCAGGATGTCCCATTCTTGCAAAAACCTCTCATTAGAGCGCTGACTTGGACGGAAGCAAAGTGGGAGCGGCTAAGGTTTGCATGGCAGAATCGGTGATGCTTTCAAGGACTGAACAGGCTCAACTGTGAATACAAGGAGCCTGTGGTCTGACGGGATCGTCGTTATCAAGCTGCCAATGAAGCCAAAGCGATCGCAGAAGTCGTCACGCGACGTCCTGCTCTCTAAGTATGTCTAGAATCCTTCGAAAGGCGCAATTTCATGGCCATAAAGGCAGCGTCGCGGAAGTCTAGACGGCGGAGAAATGAACATCGACGCAGAGTTCTTTACGCTTTGGCCGCGGCAGGCTTCTTCGTTGCAATGATCGCCAGTGGCATCCTGTTTGCTACCTTGCGGCCTATGACACTTCGTATCGCCGTGGCCTTCGCCAGCGAGGATGCCAGGATTGTCGAAGCTATAGCTCGCGTTCTTACACGTGAACGAAGCTCAGTACGTCTCTCAGTAAGCGTGGTGGACCAAGGTCAGGAGACAGCGCTCTTGAGGAGAGGCGACGCAGACTTAGCCGCCGTCCGAAGCGATGTAATGTCTGCCGATCTCCTTTCTATTGCTGTGCTGCGAAAAAGCGCACTTTTTCTTTGGACGGCACACATACCTGGTCAAAAGCCTTCTCGAGCCACAGAGTGGAAGAACCTCGTCGGCTCCAGAATCGCTGTACTAAACGGGACATCTGCAGACCTCGCGTTGCTCAATGTTGTTCTATCCTCAGAGGGCGTTCCCCCCAACAAGGTCGAAATCGTGCCACTTGGCAGTATGGATGCCATGGCAGGAGACAAAAGTTTCAATTTCTTTGCGACCACGGGTGCAATTAAGAGCAAGGCGCTTGCGGAAATCTTCCGATCGTTCTCACGGCTTCGGGAAGCGCCAAATTTTCTTGACCTGGAAACAGCCGAAGCGATCGTCCTCCGACAGCCGACGATTGAGGCTGTAGAGATACCAAAGTCTGCTTTCGGTTCTAACCCAGCATTGCCGCCAGAAGCAGTAAGTGTGGTCGCGGTTAGCAATCTTGTCGTCGCTGGCAAAGCCCTCTCGGAGCAAGCTGCTGCAGCCTTTTCCCGTGAGTTATTCGCTCATCGTCAAATGATATTGCGCGAGATACCCGATACAGCGACCATCGAAAAACCTAATACGGAAAAGGATGCGGCTATCCCTGCACATCCTGGCGTAGCTGCCTACATTGACGGAACAGAACGGACGTTCCTTGAGCGCTACGGCGATTACTTTTGGGGCGGTATCCTTGTCCTGTCGGCGTTAGGTTCGTTCGGTGCAGGTCTTCGCGCTTTCCTTTATCCGGACGAGCAGGAGAACGCATCGTCGCTCAGGGATAGAGTGTTGGATCTCGCAGCTAAGATCCGTGATTCCGCGGATGAGGATATGGTGCAGATCGAAAATGAAATTGACCACATCGTACGCGAAACGCTCGACAAATATGACCACGGGGTCCTTGAGGAAGGTGCCCTTACGGCGCTAGGTATAGCCATCGAGCAATTCCGCTCCGCGGCTGCGAACCGAAACTTCAGCAAGCGTCGCTCCGTTATCAAGCGGACTTCGTAAACCGGTATCGAACGCTTCGAGCGGAGGTCGGCTCTGGATCAACAACAGAAGTTAGATACTTACCCGAAAGACCACGAATGCGTCAGCGCTCAGGGGCTAGAACGTTGAGACCACTGTCTCGGTGTGCTCGACGACCTCGGGCGGTCCCGCGTAATACGGTCCAACCAACGCGCGCCAGTCCGCGAAAGCCTCCGAGGCACGAAAATCATTGTGGGCCTCTACAGTATCCCACCTAGCAATGAACCGATAACGCTGCGGCTTTTCGATAGAACGATGCAGCTCGAACCCGTGGAAGCCTTTGATCGGGGGCAGGTCCGCCGCCTTGGCGACCGCAGCTTCATAGTCCTTTTCAGTACCCGGCTTGATTTCGATCTGTGCAATTTCGGTAATCATGTCGTGTCCTCCGGCAGTTTTAATAAGAGCCGGAGATTGACTGCGAGGCAAGCTGCAAACGCACGTTGTCCGCCTTGGTCATCGCAATTCCCGACTATTTCCTGTCTTTCCTGTAAACGGTCATCGCCAAGGCTAGGGGGCATGTCTCAACGCGCCAACCGCGCAACCATCCATTCATTCATCACTCTGCGGGATTCAAAATTGAAACGGATCGACGGAGACTGAAGTCGTGCCGTCCGAGGATTGCTGCACGGTGAACGTTACTTCTTTCGTCGCTTTGATATCGCCGACGGCGGCCGAAATCCCGCCACTGCATTTCACCGTCAGCTTGTCCTTGCTCTTTGAGGTCGTAACCATCCTCTGACCGAGCTGATACAGAGGCTTTTCGCTTTTCGAGTCTTGCGAGGTCGCGTCAGCCGATGCCTTACCGGTCGTTGAATTCCTGGCCGCATAACTGACCAGTGGATTGTTGCCGTCGTCCAAGACGAATTGGAGCACGGCCTTCCGGGTTTCGATGGAGTCGCACTCTGGCGCAGCGATGCACCCGCTGGAAACAACAAGAAAAAGAAGAGTCCAACAAACGAGTGATCGACTGGTAAGAGAGCGCATTTAGTATGCTTTCGTTGCGTCAACTGTCGCGCCAACCAGCTACGAGAAACATGGTTCCAGCTACCGCGTCTGAAGACTGGCGAGTCTATCTAAGCTTACCGCGTGGAAGGCGCGAACAAATGCCCTGATTTGCGAGCTCTCAAGAGCGAGCTTGCACCGCATTGGCGTTTTGAGACGCCGGCGATTGCCAAACAAAGCGCACTCCAGTCTGTCCAGTCATCAGGTAGGTGGCGGAGGCGTGGCGATCGACTTTTCCACTTGGCGCGCCGTTCGAAAATCGTCGAGATGATCGACGTTCGGGGCGACAGCCGCCTCCTTGGTCAAAAGCAGATAAATTCGGCCGACTGCTCGTTGAAGACGCTTTGACTTGCCAAACGGCATCCGGCGCGCCTTGCAGATGGCTCTTACGGCGTAGGCGCGCAGATAGTCGACAGCATCGGACATTTTAACACTCCGGGCGGTCAACTGCCCCATTCAGGTTCCGTTCCTAAGTGTCGCAACGAAAGCGGGTTCGCGGGGTTGTTGAACGAACGCTGGCACTCGATTGATTTGGGTTTGTAAAGAGGAGGGCAGTGTGTCCAAGGAATTCAACCCGGCACCTCACGACAAACACGCAGATGATCCAAAGCAGGCCGTGCAAGCCGACAAGAAGCAGGCGAAGCTTGAAAAGGGCCTCGAGGATACCTTTCCGGCGTCTGATCCGATCAGCGAAACGCAACCAAAGCCTTCCAAAGATTGACGCTCTTGCGGCGCCGCAAGCCCGGCCTTTAGGGCCGGCTACTCGGCGGCGACAAGGTCAGTCGACTGGCCCGCTACTTCCATGATGGCTGACATCACTTGATCGGTGGCAGTCTGCTGGATCATGTGGCCGTTCGCCGCAACCCTATGAAACTTGCTCTGGGTAACGTCGGAGTGCAGTCGGGCCGACTGAGTGTCGATATCGATGAGCTTGTCTTGCTCACCAGCGATGATGACAACTGGCATTTTCAGGTCAGCATACTGATTGCGCAGCATGAACGCGTCCGGGATCATTAGCGCCGATTCAGCGGCAGATGCCCTTATCTGAGATGGCCGGAGTGCCATTTCCTTCGGAAATGCTTCAAACTTCTTCGGTACGGATCTTGGACCAAAGATCTTCGCCATCATCAGCGGCCATATGGCTCGGCTCAGCAGGGGCGACAAGGTATGACTGAGGATGTCTCCGACAAGGGGCAGGGACGGAGCGGCCAACGCAACCACGTCTGGCCTTAGGGTCGGATAGTAGTATCCTGAGGCGAGCACGAGTCCTCGGACAAGGCCGGGATATTTCAGAGCTATTGCGGTCGCAACGGAGGCGCCCCAAGAGTGTCCAAGGACGATTGCATTGGAAACGCCAAGCTGCGCGAGGGCGAGCTTGATCAATTCCGCTTGGGCATCCGGCGTCCACACGGCATTGCGCGGCCGATCGCTATGGCCGAACCCAGGACGATCGAAAACGATTACCCGATAATCCTTGGCAACAAGATCGATCAGACCGCTTGATTCAAAATCCTGGATCATGCTTCCGTTGCCGTGTAGAAGAACGACAGGATCGCCTGTGCCACGTTCCACGTAATGCAGTCGGACGCCGTTCACTCTTAAGAACCGACCAGAAGGTGGGTTTTCACGCTCGGCTTTCTTCGCAAGGTGCTGATTGAGCAAGGCGATAGCGGCCAAAGCTCCGATCGCAACCGAGGCTGCCACGATGGAAGTTGAGTTGGTCGTGCGCCGACCTGGAACAGATCGGCGAAGGCGTTTAATAGTCTGGATTGCGGTCATAGATCACACTCGTTTCGGCGCGTGCACGAAATCCGGATGATCCTAGGAAATGTTGCAGCGCAGAGTGAACCTGCGGTAGCGCGGATCGTTCCTACGCATTTTTCTTGAGGTCGAAAGATTGCGCCGGATCGCAGGAATCAGTTCACAACGCGGAACCGCGCCCGAGTAGAGATTGTACGTTTAAACTTCGGTTCTGAGATGGCGCGGCTGCCAGCTAAGCTGGAGCAAGGTCGCCGAGGGGCGGCGCCCGATCTTGGCGCACCTGCGGCAGCGCAGCCGACTTGCGAGATCGTGCACGAAAGTGGTCGGCGGGTGTCTAAGAGCTGCCAGGTCGACATCGTTCGGCGTGTTGCACCGTGAGCAACGGATTTCGCGCCAAGGAAAGCCGCCATTGATAGCCTGGTCGACGGTGGGTGACGGATCGATCGGCTCGCCATCGCGCCACATCCTTTCGTTCCAGCTTTCGCAGAGCAACCTGTCGGCCTGTTGAATCAGTGCAGCGCCCTTGGAACGCATTTCCAATGACTGCGCAGCCAGGATACCCGTCTCGCGCGCGCCTTGCCGAGCTCCTCTTTCAAAGCCTTTCGGTGACTTCCCGAAAGCGGCGTGGGGTGGTGTTTCGGCGCCATTCGGAGATCCAAGTGCAGACCAAATTGGGTGAAAGGCAGCCGCTGCGCGACATGCTTCCAGACCGCGTTGCCGCCATACAATCGGACCGCATCGGCGGTCTGGATTTCCACAGTCCGGTCGCACCGTCGGCAGGATACGCGCAGGACGTGGCGCTGGATTTCCGAGAGATGTCGTTGCGCCAATCGAAGCCCATTTGTCCCTGCTCGAGGATCGTTGAGGATCGCAGGGGTCGCAGGGTCAGGAGCCGCACCGGGGCTCGCTGCTTTCCGGACCGCCTCTGCGGCCAGTTGTTCCATCTGTTTCGGGGTAGGCATGCGCCAGCTCGCAGGTCGGTCGATCATCCCTGAACTAGAACATAAAGAGAACGAAAGTCGAGTCCACTTGTGCTGGGCTCTGAGAAAAAATCATCTTCTTGGGAAGCCACCCTGTCGGAACCAAGGCTGCCCGTTCGTCTTGAACCCAGCAACAGTATTTGGAGTTCCCAGCCATGGCCCCCCGCGCTAACTGGAAAGGCTTCCTGCGTCTTTCCCTCGTCACCTGTCCGGTAGCGCTCTATCCCGCCACGTCGGAATCCGAAAAGGTCTCCTTCAACCAGCTCAACCGAAAGACGGGCCACCGGATCAAGTACGCGAAGGTGGACGCGGACACGGGTGAGGAAGTTGAAAACGAAGACATCGTCAAGGGCTACAAGGTCGATACCGATACGTACATCGAGGTGACCAAGGAGGAGCTCGAGAATGTCGCGCTGGAATCGACGCGAACCATCGAGATCGACGAGTTCGTCGACCGCAGCGAGATCGATCCGCGATATCTGATCCGTCCCTACTACCTGGTACCGGATGGGAAAGTCGGTCACGACGCCTTCGCCGTCATCCGTGAAACCATCCGCGAGATGAACAAGGTCGCGATAGGCCGCGTGGTGCTAACCAATCGGGAGCACATCATCGCCCTCGATCCGCTGGACAAGGGCTTGATGGGAACGTTGCTGCGCTATCCCTACGAAGTCCGGTCGGAGAAAGAGTATTTCGACGATATTGAGGACGTCAAAGTTACCAAGGACATGCTTGATCTCGCCAAGCACATCGTCAATCAGAAGGCGGGTCACTTCGAGCCAGACAAGTTCGAAGACCAGTATGAAACGGCTCTCATTGACCTCATCAACCAGAAGCGCGCCGGCAAACCCATCACTGCGAAAGAGCGTCCCCGAGGGGAGAACGTCGTCGACCTGATGGACGCGCTACGCAAGAGTATTGGCGGCGCACAGGCTTCAAAGGACTCCAAGCCGGCCAAAAAGCCACGCAAGGTCGCAAGCAGTCAGAAGGAAATGCTCATGCCGATCGCCGGCAAGAAGTCGGCGAAGGAAGCTGCGGCGAAGAAGCCGTCGGCGAAATCGCAGCGTAAGTCAGCCTAGACCCGGCTTTTGGCCATGAAGCCAGACGTCAAGGTACTGTTCACCACTGGCTACACGCGGGAACGCCATCGTCCACAATGGTACACATCTTTGCCGAAGCCGTTCAGCATAGAGGACTTGGCGGCCAAAGTGCGGTTCATAATAACGGATACTGAGCGGGTAACTTGCCGTGCCACAGGAAGCGAACTCGCTCGCTTCGACTATGGAGGATTGCAAGTTGTCGAAAGCCGCTATCTTCGACCCGGACGGCACGCTTCTGGACTCGGTCGATCTCCACGCGCTCGCATGGCAGGAAGCCATGCTTAAGTGCGGCCATGATGTGAGTTTCGAGCAAGCTCGAAGCCAAATAGGCAAGGGAGGGGACAAGCTCATTCTCCTGTCCGCTGATGAACAACGGGACCACGGCAAAGAATTGGAAGAGTGGCGCGGCAATCGTTTCAAGACCGAGTATCTGCCGCTTGTACGTCCCTTTTCGGCGGTCCCGGACTTGCTGCGCCGCGTGCGCGCCGCGGGACGGCGGATTGCCGTCGCTTCTTCCGCAAGAAGGATGAAGTCGAGAAATATCTCGAAATCGCTGGCATTACCGAACTGGTGGAATTGACGACGTCGTCTGATGACGTTGAGGAATCGAAACCTGCGCCGGACATTTTCGAGGTAGTTCTAGAGAAGCTCAGGATCCAGGGCGCTGAAGCCGTCGCGATCGGCGACACGCCTTACGACGCGATCGCTGCGGGGAAGGCGAAGATCGCAACCATCGGCGTGCTGTGCGGCGGGTTCACGGAGGGTTCGCTGCGGCGGGCGGGGGCCGCCGAGATCCATCCCAGCCCAGCCTCGCTGTTCGCTTGTTTCGCAAACTCGCTACTTGCGAGGTGACGATACGGCTGACCCATGGCAGTGGCCAGCGGAAGGTGCAAGAAGGGGTCCATGGCGAGAAAACTGAAAACCTATCACACTTCGCTGGGCTTTTTCGATCTGGCAATTGCGGCTCCGTCGATGAAAGCGGCTCTGGAAGCGTGGGGCGCCGACAGCAATCTCTTCCACCAGGGCGCGGCGAAGGAAACTAGCGATCCCGATGTACTGTCGGCGACCATGGCGAAACCGGGCGTCGTTCTCAGGCGGCCCGTCGGCTCCGACGGACCCTTTGGCGAGCATGCTGAACTACCCACCAATCTGGGTGACGGCGAAAGACCAAAGACTGCCCGCAAGTCGAAAAGCCACAAGGTGAAGAAGCCTTCCCCGCGCGCCGTCGACAAGGCTGCGGAGCGCAAGGCTTCAGTTGACTTCGAAAAGGAGCAGAAACGGCGCGAGCGTGAACGGGCGAGGGAAGAGGCTACCAAACGGAAGGAGCGTGAACGCCGGCGAAAGGCCGTCGATAAGGCGCAAGTGGCGTTGGACGCGGCCGAGCGGGAGCATGAGAAGAAAGTTGCTGCTATCCAGGCCGAGGTGGCCGCTCTTGAGAAGAGATCGCGAACCGAAAACGTCCGCTGGGATAAGGAGAGGGAGCGATTGGAAGCAGCATTGCAGCGCGCGCGAGGCTAGGTCACCCCGGATTGCTTCAAACAATCGGCGTGGCGGCGAGCGAACCGGGGTCATTCGGGCGGGCACTCGGGGCAGGTATCTCCTATCAAATCCAGAACTTGTGCGACGGCTCCAGCAGCCACCTGCGGTGATACTCCAGGCGGCGGGCTTTTGCGGGCGATTTCGAGCGCGCGCTCGCGGGCATGCGGATCGGCGCCGTCCTGCATCCATCCGTGCTCTTCGCACTCTCGAATAGCGCCGACTTCCTGTAGCACTTCGATCGCCCATCCCTGAAGTGTGCGGGTCCTTGGCCTTGGCGTGTCAATCATCAGCACCGGAAATCTCCTCGTCAGGGGTGAATCCCCAAACGATCCGGTTGTTCCGGTTCATGACGGTGCCGCGGATGCAGGAGGCCGGGTAGGCCTTCCGCGATCGATTAGGAGTGTTGTCCAACCCCGCGCCGACCGGCTTCAACGCGGCCTTTCTCGGCGATCTGATCCATCACGCGCCGCGCCATGTTGATTGGGTCGCAAAGCCAATTCCGACTTAGCCGCGCCGGGCGAGATGATCGTCGAATTGATGCCTAGCCGGATTTCTCCGGGTTGATCCCAGCATCCGTCAAAAGCTCCTTCCGGGACCAACTAACGCCGGTGTTCGCACAATGTTCCTAGCGGACTGAGGACGCCGGCGGCACTCCATTTCGCGCGGTGCGAAAAGGGATCATTCACTATTAGGACCCAATTCTTCTATGTCGCGTTGATGTGACGATTAGAGGCCGTCATGGAAACCGTAGAAGCCTATCTCACTAGAAAGAAGCAAGAGCTCGATCTGCTGAACGATTCTCTCAGCGATCCTTTGACGATTCGATTCCCAAAGTCGGTAGCCGAGGTGATCGAGCAGAAGTTTCATCTTGCCGCAGCCCTTAAAGCCGAACACGCTCTTCAAGATTGGGGGCAGACGGAAACGGCATGGACGCATGCGGGTCGGCCGAGGAGGGGCCCGTTCGAATTCAAATACGACTATCAACGCGCGGATCTGCAAGTGAAAGGTCCGTCATTCTACGCGCTCGAGAACAAGTCGGGTAGCGAAACGGTCTATACGGCGTCTGGGATGGCCGCCATTTCGGGACTGCTGATGGCAACAGCTCCGGTCTTCTCTGAAGCTGACATCATCACCATGCCGAACTCCTACGGTGAGACGACCGAGCTCATAGACGGTCATACGAAGCATCTAAGAAGGATCGAACTCGGCGGATCATTTGCCGAAATCGCAAAACTTCGGGGATCACGGCCACGGATTTTGGTATTGGACTCCTGTACCACGGCAAGCGCGTTTGAGGAGACACTTAAATGTACTCAACCGCGGCTCGATTTGATTCTATTCGATACGACCTGTTTTTCCAGCGGGTCCGGCCGGATCCTGCGAGCTTTGAGCTGGGCCCACAGTGCAGCAACTCCGATTATATTGCTTCGCAGCCATACGAAGCTTGATTCCCTCGGCGTCGAATATGGGCGGCTTGGATCGGCCGTCTTCCCTTGCTCGCGCGCGGGGGGTGCTAAGCAGCAGTTGCTGGAAGTCCTCCTGACAGAGATGGGAAACGCCGTCCGACTATTCGGTGGCGCGGCCTTGCCGGCGCACTTCCCGCCATACGTGGGGTCTCCGGCCTATCGTTCGCTGACGAATAAGCGGGTCGCTGCCATGCTGGTAAATAGCCGTTGGATGACCCGTTATTTTTCCGCGAAGCTCGCCGGATTAGCTGCCGAATGCCATTTTACACACGGTCTTTATGTCACTTTGGCTCCTGCCAGGACGCTCGATGAGATCCAAGCGCGGGACGTCGTCGCGGAACTATGTGCCGACTTGCGACGCAGAGGCTTGCCTCTACGCCATGCGGGAAGCTTCGGATTCGATTTCGGGGCGGCGGAGTGGTCAAAGGATAGGATTCGCGATTGCTACGTGGTCAGGATCGCAGCCGCCGATTTGCCAACCTCGCTGTGGTACGAGATCGTCGGAGCCGTTGGCGCTTGGTGGAAAGCGCGCGAGCCCCGGGTGAGGATGCGCCCGCAAAATGTCGGAACGGCTACGGAGGTCACCCTCGGTACCGTTACTTAGAACCATCTCGCCCGAGCATGCGCCGCAAAGCTATGGCGTTCTTTGGGGCATGAGCATCGTTATCGTTATTGAAGTAAATCCAGGCGTTCTTCGCCCCGCTCGATTTAATCCTGCCCGCCCAAATCGCCAACTCGCTCTTGGAGTAGTCGTGCCGATACCATCGCTTTGGGCCGTGCAGGCGGACATATACTTCATCCGCTGTGCGGATAAGCTCATCGGGCAGGCGCGGTCCGCTGCAGGAGCAGAAGATGATCCCGGCCTTTCGGAAGGCCCCGTACACTTCCTCATTCCACCAGCTGGCGTGCCGGAATTCGACGACATTGCGGCGCGTGGGATCGAGCTGGCTGACAACGTCATTGAGCCGGGTCTTGGTGTAGCGATAGCTCGGCGGCAGCTGAAACAGAAAACATCCCATTCGATCGCCCAGAATATCGGCGATCATCCCAAAGTCCTTCACCAGTGTCTTTGTGCCCTTGAACTTCTTGATATGCGTTATGAGCTCGCAAACCTTGACCGTATACACGAATTTTTTCTTGCCGGGCTGGCGCTTCCAGGCTTGTACGCCGGCGACCGTTGGCCACGAGTAAAAGGAAGCGTTGATTTCGACGGTATCGAATCGCCTAAGGTAATGTTCGAACCAGTCATTTTGCGGAACGCTGGCATAGAACGAATCCCGCCATTTCCAGTAACGCCAGCCGGAGCAACCGACGAAAATCGACGGCTTGGATCCAGGAGGCTTCTCCGAGCTTTTCGTTTCCGTCCTTACCCGGGCTGCATGCATTTTCGTCGCACGCTTGATGTTATCCTCGCGCTGCTTTTCACGCCGCAGACGCCTCCGTTCGCGACGCTCTTCGAGCGTCAATTCCGTCCATGGGGCTGCTGTTCTGGCGCGCGGCATGATCCTTATCCCGACTGGTAACGCCCGAATGGGGGGAGGGGTTCAAAGCATCGCGAACGGGCCTATATACCTAGGCAACGAAAAGGGCTTTCAATGAAATTCGACGTTCTCGTTGTCGGCGGCGGACCTGCCGGACTGAGTGCAGCGCTCATTTTGGGACGGTGCCACCGCACAGTGTTGGTCTGCGACGAAGGGCATCAGCGCAATCTGAACTCCCACGCCATTCACGGGCTTCTCGGCAGGGAAGGGCGTTCTCCTTGCTCATTTTTGGACGAAGCCCGGGAAGACCTCTCGCGCTACAAGACTGTCGCAGTGCGCCGCACTCGGATCACGGCCATCAGCCGCGCCGGAGAAGGGCGGTTCGAGTTCGTCTGTGCGGACGGCACGGCTGGCAGTGCTTCGAAAGTCCTTCTTGCTACGGGCCTGGTTGACGAACTTCCCGAACTCGCGCGTATCAAACCTCTCTATGGGGTTTCCGTGCATCATTGTCTTTACTGCGACGGTTTCGAATATGCCGGGAAGCCGGTAGCGGCCTATGGTAAGGAGGATAAGGGGGCAGAGCTTGCTGTCATGATGAAGCACTGGATGTCCGACGTAGTGGCTTGCAGCGGCGGAACGGAAGTTAGCGCGCAAGCAATTCGCAAACTCGAAGAACACAGCATTCCGCTGCGCACCGAGCCCGTCCGATCCCTTGAAGGCGCGGACGGAGAGCTCACAAGGATTGTATTCGAGACTGGGCCAGATCTGACCCGCGCCGGTTTGTTTTTTTCGACCGGCTGCCATCAGGCGTCTGACCTGTCCGACCGTCTCGGGTGCGCGCGTAACGAGAGAGGAGGCGTCGTCATCGACCCGGACACCGAAGAAAGCAGCGTTCCCGGTGTCTATGTTGCAGGCGATGTATCCCGCGACGTTCTTCTCGTCGCGGTCGCTATCGCGGAGGGCGCGCAAGCAGCCGTAGCGATCAATAAGGCTTTCCTGCGCCGCGACGGATTGTGCGACTGAAATCCGTATCTCTGGGTTGCCATTTGCGGCTTGGGGAACCAGAGACCATCAGGAAAAGGATTGCGTTCTGGATGGCGAGCGACTCTACGCCGTTGGTTGCAAGCTCATCGCCCAATGATGCGGTGCGGCGTATTAAAAAGCGATTGAGCTGAAGACAAAGCTTGGAGGTGCAAGCGCTTGAAGACGCGTACAGGACCGTTCGACGTCGTCGGGAATTTGAACTCCTTAAGGGAGGATTTGCAGATGGAGAGTTTGCCTCGCGGCGTAGCGGCTACCTACCTATCCGGCACAGCCACGGGCATCTTCGGGTCGCTTTTCTTGTTTTCCTTACCGGAGCATGCCGTGGCCCAAGGATTACCGGTTGAGACTGGTTCGCATCTCCCGGTGGCGCTATGGCTTGGCGGTGCTATTGTTCTGGGTATTGCTATCGCTTACGGAATCCTGCGGACCCGCAGCCGCACTAGCGCGGAAAAGCGAATGACCGATCAGGCGACAAAAGACCTTTATGTGAAAGAGAACCGCGACGCCAACTAGCAAGGCGGGGGCAACTCACAAACCGCGCCGGTTAATGCGACGACCGCGAGCAAGCGGCGGTCCGGATAGGGCCGATATCGTTAGGCTTGGGTTGCGATCTGAGACGAAGGCTGGCAATCGGCAATTCCAGGCTTCAATACGAGGACAACTTGGATAAATTACACTTAATCGAATGGGCGGAGCTGGTAATTCCGACGCATTCCGTTGCAGAGATGATGTTGAGGGGCACGGTGATGTACCTGTCGCTTTTCATTACTCTGCGATTTGTGATGGTGCGCCAGACCTCAACGATTGGGATTGCCGACATACTTGTTATCGTCGTGATAGCCGACGCTGCACAGAACGGATTTGCCAAAGAGTATAAGTCTATTACAGAGGGGATAGTTCTGGTCCTCACTATCGTGTTCTGGAACCTGTTCCTTAATTGGATCAGCTACCGCTTCAAAATATTTGAACGGCTTTTGTCTCCCCCGCCGCTTCCGCTTATAAAAAATGGCAAGATGAATCGCCGTAATATGCGCCAGGAATTTATTACCGAGGAAGAGCTAAGGGGTCAGTTGCGACAACAAGGAGTCTCCCAACTCGCCGAGGTTCGAGAGGCCTGTCTGGAGGCAAACGGAGAATTGAGTGTGATCAAATCGGATTCAAAGGAAAGCTCGAAACCGAAATCACGAGCTAAACCCGGTTGAGTTACGCGATCGAATATATCCGGGCCGCCGGGATCGAAATGGATCGCCCGGATAGAAACACTGAATTCCCAGCACTGGCAGGTCTCATGCCACAGGGCCAGGTTATGTGACCGTGCGGGCTTGCCGGCCAGTCGGTCCACTGCGTTCTCCAACGGCTTGTTAAAGGCCGTTCTGCATCTCGCTCTTCGGGAGCAAGCCTGTCGCGCACCCCGAGCAGGGCCTATCGAGCCTCTCTCCAGCGACGCTCTCTGGGGGGCGATTTGCTTGGGACGTCGCCCTTCGGTCCTGCCGCGCCCAGCAATGCACGTCTATGCTGGGAATCTGGCCCAAAACAGGCCAGTCGCGTCGCTCAGGCGGAGCTTCACTGAATGCCTCTCACAAGGATCTTTTCGGTTGGCCAGTCGGAGGCTGGCGGCGAATAAGCCGTACCGTCTCAACTGCCCGGCAAATGCCGCACCGGTAATGAATGAGGTCGTTGCCTTTGTCGTCCGGGTCGGCCTTCTCGATCTTCATCGTCTGCATGCAAACAATGCACGTCATCAAATCCAGCAGTGGGCTACGATCGTCGTTCAGGGGAGGACGATGATCACTCATTTGCGTGCTGTCACAGCTTGCACTTGTTCGAACTCGTGTTCCGCGCATGAAAGGCGGCCGGCGCGCTTGCAACAGTGCACCGGCCGGTAGCGCTTATTCGACTTCGATACGCTCGACTGCCGCCGGCATCTGGGCAACCGACATCAAGCTCCGGGCCACCTGATTCAGCAGTTGATCGGAGTTTTCTTCCTCTGCCAGTGACTTTGACAGCAATTCCACCACGGCGCTGTGACGCAGTTGCTGGGCCAGATTCTTGGCGGTCGTGTACGCGGAAATCTCGTAGTGCTCGACCCGCTGCGCCGCCCCGATGAGGGCGAGATCGGCAAGTGCGTCCTCCTTTTCCGCGCCTTCCTCCATGACTTCCTGCCCTTCCTCCACCAGACCCATCATGCCCTTGCACGGCTTAGCACGGGCGGTCTCGCCGAGCAGCGAGAAACATTCGTTGAGCCGCTCGATCTGCTCCTCGGTTTCCATCAGGTGTTGTTCGAACAGCTCCCGCAGGCGATCGAACCGCGCCGCCTTGCCCATTTTGGGCAGCGCCTTGGTCAGCTGCTTCTCCGCGTGCAGGATGTCCCGCAATTCGTCGACCAGAAGCTCGGCCATGCCCTCTGGCGCGAGGGGAGGCGAACTTTCGGTCTTGATGGGTTGCGGGCCGCCATTGATGCCGGCCTCAGACTGCGAGAAGGCGGGCGCTTCCACGAATTCCCAGTCGCCGCCCTGGTTCCAGGGACCACGCGTGTCGATCTCGCCTTCGTCGCCGGCTCCGGTGGAATCGTTGAAGAACTGATTTACCAGCCCCGGCGTCGGGGCGAGCTTGCCGATGCTGAACGCCGGCTTCTTCATGCTTTCCAGGGCTGCGGTAAAAGCCTTCATGTGGGTGATTTCCCGGGTCATGAGGAATTGAAGCGCATCCTTGGTGCCGGCGTCGTCGCAGAAATTGATGAGCCGCTCGTAGACGATCTTTGCCCGGGCTTCCGCCGCGATGTTGCTGCGCAGGTCGACGTCGAGTTCGCCGGTGATCTTGAGGTAGTCCGCGGTCCACGGATTGCCTTGCGAGTTGAACAGATTGACGCCGCCGCCGCCGGCGATCGCAATCAGCGGGTCGGTTTCGGCTGCCTGGCGGTCGAACTTCGAGGGCTTTAAGTGCATGCGCGCCAGACATCCGACGATCTCGAGATGGCTGAGCTCTTCGGTCCCGATATCCATCAGGAGGTCCTTGCGGTCAGGGTCTTCGCAATTCAATCCCTGGATCGAGTATTGCATCGCTGCGGCCAGTTCGCCGTTGGCGCCGCCGAACTGCTCCAGCAGCATGTTGCCAAAGCGAACGTCCGGTTCGTCGACGCGTACGGTGAACATCAGTTTCTTGACGTGATGGTACATGATTATGCCGCCTTCTGTTCGATCGCGAGATACTGTTGGGTCACCTTTGCAACGTTGGCATCGATCCACGCCGCCATTCGCTGCTCTTCCTTGAGGCTCTGCTCCAGCAGGGAGCGAGAGCCGCCTTGACCGGCGCTGTCGCATAGAGTCAGGAGCGATTTATATGCTGCGATCTCGAAATGCTCAAAAGCGTTGTTGGCAAAGGTGTTCTTGAGAATTTCGTCTCCAGCCATTGCATGGGTCATTGCCATCATGTTGGCCATCACGGATTGCGCAGCGTCCTTGAGGGTGGAGTTGCTTTCTCCGCACGCCTGCAGGCATTGTTCAAGACGACTGAGCTGGGTGTTGGTTTCTGCCAGATGTTCCTTCACCCGCGCCATTACCTCAGGATAGTCGGTCAGTCGTTCCGATTGACGCTCCATCAGTTCTCTCGCCTGTACTTCCATAGCGTGCGCATTGCGCAGGCCGACGACGTATACGTCCTTTGCTGTGGTGGTCATTGCCGTCTCCATTGTTCGTAGGAGACCGTCCAACTAGACGCGCCGCTCATCGTTCCTATTGTTCCCCACGCGGTACTGATGCCGCCGCGGCATTAGGTAAGCCGCGTCGCATTAGCTGCCACTTGCTTGCGATAGAAGTCGATGACCTCGCCCGTGGTTTTGCCACCCATTAGCATCGCGCTAGCTTCCACTGCGGCATCGATCTTTTCGGAAACCATCAGTTGCGTCTCTTTCGCAGCATGAACGCCGCCGGTGGCGATCTTCCATAGGCGCATGTCGATGACGTTCTGAGCTTCGACCGCTAACATGAGGGCCGGATAGAAAGGGTAAAATAGCATCTCGCTGTCTCCTCACAGCGGGAGCGCTGCAACTGCTCAACAGTCTGGCAACTCAATGGTTGCTAAGTGCGGGTCGGAGGCCGACTAGCGCCGTTGGTGGTCCATTGGCGGGCTATGTACACTTTTGTACTGACTTGCCTTACTCGCGCCAGCAATGCGCGCTGCTCTTTGGGTTCGAAGGTCGCAATCCGACGCGCCTCTTGCCATCAACCAATAGCTCAGTTCGCAGTTGGGCTTCCTCATCATTGTCGCAAGGAATCTCGATGCGGTGGCGGATATGGCCGGCGTCGCCCACGACTTAGGCGCAATACCTCCGAGTCATGGCAACTAGGTGGGTCGCTGTAGTCCGGGCGACTTTAGCCAATCACTCATGTGAGAAGCCGCTTCAGCCTGCCGAGCCCGCTTGAGAAGAAGTTCCCGGGCCAAACCCGGCGGGGCGTTCTCCGCGGCCTCCCTGAAGCGCTGAGCTTCCTCGGCTAGTCGTTCTTCAAAAGTCTGAGTGTGCTTAAAACGGCGGCGTTGCTGCGGCATCGCGCTGGTCTTCTTCCGTTGGAGTAAGGCGGGAGCGCAGTTGGCGTCCTCACCACCGAAAGATGCTTAAGCCCTTACGGTGGTGATGAGCTTAGGCTCTGTGGTTCGAAACTCTATAACAACGGTTAACTTTCGGGAGATTGTTGCCCTAGGAACAACGCGTCCCCGCGTCTGTTCGGATTGGATGACGCGCTATTCCTTTCAGATTACGAACGGCCAGAACTTTCTACACTCGGAAGAACTCGCGAGCGACGCGGCGGCATGGCATGAAGCCATTCTCACTGTCAGGGACATTGAATCGACGCTCTCGTCAGAAGGCGGAGACTGGTCGCTTGAGGTCAAGCGGGAAGAAAAACCTATTTTCAGAATCGACGTTACCGCCCGAAGGATTGAACATTAGTTCCCCGGATACAGATGCAAATAAGATGGATCGAATTCAGCCAACCTCTCCAGTTCCGGAGGGTCGACCAGGCGGAAATTCGTTCTTTGAACCTCAATCAGACCCTCTCTTCGAAGCTGCTGCAGTACTCTGTTGACATGCACAGTCGAAAGACCCAGGCAGTCGCCTAGATCGGCTTGGGTAACGGGCAACTCGAATTCCAACTCCCGCGCACGACCAATAGCGTTAAGCCTTCGATGGAGTTCGAGCAGCAGGTGCGCCATTCGAGCATCCGCAGATCTACGACCCAGACTCAGGAGCCATTCTCTGAATATCGCAGCATCGATCAGTGTTTCTCTCCAGAGGGCGGCAGCAACGTTAGGGCGCTCCCTGTTCAGCCCCATCACCGCGGCATGGGGTATAAATCCCAGCGTGCAGGGGGTTAGTGTCGTAAGATCGTGATCCATGACCTTCAGATGAAGGCTTTGGAGATCCGGAACCTCGCCGGGAATGTGAATGGAAAGAACCTGGCGCTGGCCTTCGACGGTCGTTTTCGAGCGAAAGGCAAAACCTTCCCCGATCAAACAACACTCGTGGGGACGCTGACCATCGGACACGATGGCTTCCCTCGCCTTGAACTCGCGTTGGTGTATGGGCAGCCGTCGGAGCGCCTCGATGTCTTCCTCATCGAGAAAGTTGGAGACGGTGAGTTTTGTTATCAACGCAGCCGCTAGATGTGCCGTCATCGACCGTCCTTGCTCGGGACCCGAACCGGAGCCCTAGGACGTCCAATGTCGGTAGATGATAACAGCGGCGAGCGAGCTGGGTTCCGGAACCCCCGGCCAGGCAGAGCGGCGACCGTGGTGCTGACGATGTCAGCCGAACAGGCCCGCGTCGGCCGACGCGAACGGCGACAATGCGCGCAACGGCGCGATAAGAAGCGCACCCAGCTAAGACGAAGCTCGGCAGCGCCACCGCCAAGCGCAACAAGGCGCAATCATAAATCTTCCCGCAGTCCTTTAAAGATCGGGTGTCGCACCTTGCCCTCGGCGGACTTCGCCCTGTACTCGATCTCGACGAGTAGGTGGGGCTCGACCCAAATTCCCATATGGGCGATGCGTTTGGCATAGGGCTGGGTCTTGCGGATCAGCGGCGTCAGGCGGCGTCGCAGTTCGGCAGCAGACGTTTTGTCGAATCCGTGGTCGACTTTGCCGGCGTAGATCAGGTCGTTGCCCTTGCGCCGGCCGACATAGATGCCGTCCCAGTCGTTGCCGTCGAGGGCGAAGCCGGCGATCGTCAATGTCTCCCGCTGGGCGCAGGTTTTCTTGGTCCAGTTGTTACCGCGGCCGGACGTATAGACGCTGTCGCGGACCTTCGACACGACGCCCTCCAATCCGACCTTGCAAGCATGCTTGTATATTTCGCGGCCGTCGGTCTCGAAGCTTTCGCTGAACTGGATGTCAGTGGCGGCGATCAGCTTTTTGAGGTGCGCCTTGCGCTCCATCAGCGGCAGTTTTCGCAGGTCGTAACCGTTGAGATAGAGCAGGTCGAAGGCGACCAGCACGATGCGGGTCGATTTGCCCTTCAGTTCGTTCTGCAGAACGGAAAAATCCGTGCTGCCGTCGGCGGCCGGCACCACGACCTCGCCGTCGATGATCGCGGATCTGGCGCTGATGTGCCAGGCGTCGTCGGCGATCTTCCTGAACCGGTTGGTCCAGTTGTTGCCGCGCCTTGTGTAGACCTTGATCGCTTCGTTGGCGAGGTGGACCTGAACGCGGTAGCCGTCGAACTTGATTTCGTGAATCCAGCGTTCGCCATTGGGCGCGTTGTCGATCGAGGTCGCAAGTGCGGGCTCGATGAATCCAGGGAAGGGCGCCTTGACGCCGATCGCCGCCGGTTTCCTGCGCTGAAAGGCCACGGGTCACACCAGATGTGTCGGCAGCGGCAGCTGCACGTCGTGGTAGCGTTCGAAGCGGTCGGTGAAGTCTTGCAGGAAAAACGGGATGTCGCGCCCCTGCAGATCGCAGCGCCGGCGCAGCTCATGGGCGACGTCCTCGGAAACGTCTTCCGACCAGCGCTCGGCGGTGTTGAAGGCGATAACGCGGATCGGGTTGCTATATTGCCCCGTGAGCAGGTCCTGGATGACCATCTCGAGGTCGGTCGTCTCATAGTCGGTCTCGCACCAGGCGCGGCCGAGCTTGCCGAAATTATCGGCCACCAGGTAGACCGTCTCGTCGTTGCCATTCGGCACGATCGACGGCGTCCAACTGGACTTACGCATCAAAGCAACTCCACGCAACAGAACCCGGATTCAAGCGGACCCGCGCCGATTCGTTCCGGCGGCTGAACGCAAACCTCCCCAAAGGCCAAGAAGGACGTAGGCTAAGAGAACCAAAAAAGGCCATCGCAGCCCCCAGATATTTCGCCTATGCGAACTGGGAGGGCGGGTTCGACACGCAACGGGGCTCGCGGGTGTTCAGATGACGGATGATCCACGGGGCTGCACGCTTTCCGGCGTGGCGGCCCGACCATCGCTTTGACCCTGTCACTGCCGCTGCAGCGAACACCCGAAGGTCGTTCTACACGGCAGTGGGAGGGAGAAAACCATGGCCACCCGATCTTGGTTGCTACCACGCCCGTACGCGTTCTCTGTTCCTCCATTGGAACCTTTTGCCCGGTTGCGTGCTTTTCCCGCAGCGGTCAAGGAGACGACAGAATGGCAGTCAACAAGCCGAAAGGCGACAATGCCCGCAAGGGTGCAGTGAAGAAGCGATCGCAGGTGAAAACCACGCTCGGCGGCGCCACCGCATGGACCAAGCGCAGCAAGAAGGGCGGCGAGTTCATGGCAGTGAAGAAGCCGGCAAAAAAGGCTAAGGCGGCGAAAAAATTCAAGGGAGTGCGGGTCGAGAAAAAGCGGGCGCGAGCGGCCGGATAGCCCGCGATATTGCTTGGTGTGTGATGACACGCAATCGGACAAGGCATCGACTTCATTGGAAATGCGCCTTCTGAAGTTTGCGGAAGACGCGCGAGCTGCGGCCGGCCGCATCAAGCCTGGTCGAGAACAGGACGTTTTGATTCAGAAGGCGCGGAAGGCGGAGGCGATGGCCGATGCCGAGAACCGGCTCAAGACGCTGGCATATGAGACGGCCCCAGCGCGGGAGGCAAGCTGAGGCCGTCGGCTTCGAGAGGTCGTGCCGGAGGAGCTGTCCGGCACAGGTTTACAATTTCGAAGGCCGGCGCTCGGTCCAACCACAACGGATTGGCAAGATGGCCGCCTCATGTGACTTCAGGCGCGCTGGGCGGTGGCAAGCCAAAATCCTTAGCCTGCTTAGCTGCTAGCTTCCGGTAGGCCGACGCTTGCTCCAGCAACTGCGTTCTGAAGATCGAATCTTGCTCACCCGCCGCCAGGCGTTCTAATGCCACGGCCCGATCCAGATATTCCGTAAGGAGCTTCATCGGAAAAGATTAGTCTTTATGTTCGGACCAGCTGCGTTCGCCGCACTGACATTCAAACATTCGTACTGTGAGGCCACGCGTTGAGTCCATTATCTTGCGGACCACTTTGGGCTGTGCTCCACACCGGCACCTGCGCTCGTCGGGCGTCTCCGGTCCTGATAGTTTTTCGCTGCTAAAGTAGTTCATTGCTCACCCCGCCAAAGGTGAGTTAGTAAGTGCTAATGTGAAATTTGGTTCCCACTCACTCGGCGGACAAGGCGTCCCACCCAAATGGGTTAGCGGTATGACGCCAAGGGGAGGCCGCACCGTTGCAACGTTTCCCCGGTCTCCCCCGCGGAGCTTTATGAATCCAACCGATAGTGCGAAGTGTCCCCTCGATGCGGGCTCTCCCGTTGGGGCTTCAACTCAAATGAAGTCCGAACAGATGTCGGCACTCTCATGCACATCAAATCAAGTTCTCGTTCGATCCAAAGAATGAACTGAATTGGCGGCCGAAATGGGCCGTCCAAGCACAACGCCACCAAGCTGAATAATGCTTGGCGGCGCTGCACCAGATCTGGGAATTGCAATGCCCCAGTCGGGGAATACGTCCGTGAGAGGACAAGGTTGCTTGGAATGTCGGGAACAAGTGGCAATGACCGAGTTTCGCGTTATTTCGCGGCAAGGCGGCACACGAATGCTGGGCCTTCCCATTTTTGGTGGCCGGTAAGGAACGCGCTGGCGATCTCGTCGCGGTGACGGCGATCTGGCGGGCCGAATGGAATTAGATGCGCCCGCGGACGCCATCAAGACAGCAAACGACCTCCGTGACGAGGTTCGAAGCCGCCGGCCATATCCATACGGCAGGAGAATTCCACCATGTCGACCGCAAGAATTAGCGGCCACTGGCAGACGTTACCGCTTAAGATCAGCGAACAAATGCGCCACAGATGATGACCAGAATGACGAGTGCAAACGCTATCAAAAGCCAGGGCATGTCTTTTCGTTCGCGGGGTGTCATTACTGATCTCCGAGATCACATTAGTGGTGTTCATCTCGGGAACAAGTGGCAATGGCAGCGTTTTTGAAGGTT
Source organism: Bradyrhizobium sp. AUGA SZCCT0169 (assembly GCF_018130085.1). Taxonomy (NCBI): domain Bacteria; kingdom Pseudomonadati; phylum Pseudomonadota; class Alphaproteobacteria; order Hyphomicrobiales; family Nitrobacteraceae; genus Bradyrhizobium; species Bradyrhizobium sp. AUGA SZCCT0169. The sequence goes on from NZ_JAFCMC010000044.1 coordinate 35,431, forward strand.
CGGTCTGGGTGGACTGCCGCTTTGAACCTGTTAGGCTCTAGCTGCCCCGCTCGCGCGGGTTTTTGGATGCTTATCTCGACTTAGCCCCGCCTAACCGGCGGGGCTTTCTTCCTGATACGCTAGGAACGATCCGGCCCGGCAGGAATCGACTCCGCGCTCCCGGAAGACTCCTCAGCCTGACCGGGAGAAAACCCCCATTGGGTTGGCGGCCTTGGTGCAGCGTTGCGTATCAGCGCTGGGGCCGTTTGCGCGTGGGTGAAGCTCATCACGGCCCCGCGGCCGGTCAGTATTCGCATTTGGAAATGCCAGTCGTCATCATCGCCGGCGAGGAAGACAGTTGATCGACATCGAAAGTCAGTCGACCCGACTTCACTCCGACCTTGCTCAGAGCAAGTTCCATAGGCTCGCGGGGAACGGCCACATGATCCAACAGACCGCGACGGATCAAGTAATGTCAGCCATACGGGAAGTAGCCGGCGCATCAACGCATCTTGCAGCCGCCGAATAACCATGTAGCCGCGCGTGCAGCTTGCCCAGCCCTTGGGGAACAATGATGCGTCACCGGCATTACGTATCGATGCCGCACTATCATTTTGAATAGCGAATGGACATCGAATTCCTGACCCGCGGGGCCTCAACTGTAAAGATAACGAGGATGCGATCGCCAAGGCGCACCAAAGTGCGAAGTCGATGGCCGTAGAAGTCGGGGAAACCCCTCGTTGCCTTGTCGTGGTAGACGATGAAGGAAACGATCTATGTAAAGTGGCGATCGCCCCAGCGCGCTGAATTAGGTCAATTTAGTCGGCTTATTCGGAACTCCAGTTTAGCGTGCATTACCTCGCCTATCTCGTCTCTGACCCAAATCGTGATCTCCGATACCGTCTGCCCAGTGTGCATCAAATCCCGCCCTAAGTTGCAAAGTGCCAAGCCGGCTTCCACACGAGCGGCATCGAGGTCGGGAAAGCGCTCGCCTTCCTCATCAACGGACCGAGGTGCGTCCCCTATTTGAATGTCGAAATAATATGGACCCATGCAAGGCAAGACCCCGACCCAGGAATTCGTTCCGGCGCTTGCCTCCCGTTTGGAACGGAGCCCTGCGCCTTGAATTAACGCCACGTCGTATCGCCCTGACGTCGTGAAACTTGCGATGGTTGGAAGTAGGAACAGGCCTTGGACGGAGGAGGATGATCGCCGGCTGCTTGAATTACGAGACAGCGGCAGATCTTATCTTTCGATAGCGGTGGCCATGAGACGCTCGGCCTCTGCGATTAGAGGTCGTCTGTGTATTGTCCGGGCCCGGGCGAGATCCACCCCAAGCTCGCTGAAGACCGATGCGTAGCGCCTTACCGCTCCGGCCGCTCACCCATTTGGACGAAAAACCCGTGGCTCCCGCGATGCTACCCGTGGCTCCCGCGATGCTACAGGCCAAGGGTGCGTTTTCATGAGCCATCCGTGATCGGGAACAAGTGGCAATGCCCTGCGTTGATGGTTTGTCTGAAAGGACATTAGGACACGGACAACTTAACCGGCCCCAGCGCGCTTCCCCCTTAGCGCTGGGGCCGTTTCTTTTGCATCAAGCTCGAGACCTTCCGCACTGCCCGGCCTTTGGATCCAGAATTGCAATGGCTCATCTGCGTTCGCCGCTTCTTGGACTTCAATCCTGCTCTTCGATCATTCTGACGGTGTTTAATCGGACGGCAATTCATCTCCAACGATAAGGGACGACCGCACGTTTCGCTTCTCAAATCATTGGTCTGTTTTTTCCATTAAATGAGCGCCGGCCCTACACCATGATTTGTCGGGAAGCGAACACATCTGTCCGAACCATTTGATGTCGGCGGAGTTGGTTCCAATGCTACGATTTCCCAGATCATCAACTCGGCCTGTTTAGCTCGCTGTTGCTACCGGCCTAATCGTCCGCGCCCGGTAAAGTTCAGATCGCTTAGGAAAAAACATGGAAGCGCAAGGTGACAGCCTGTTTGAGGCGGCTCCTGTTCCGAAGATTTCGGCAAGGCCCCTGGGGAAGTCGGGCATGCCAGTCTGGGATGCGGAACAGTTACGTTTGGCGATTGCTGCTGCGGGAGTCGCACTGTGGTCCTGGAACGTAGACACCAATCGCTTCACGATGGACGAAAGAGCCTTCCATCTTTGGGGCGTGCCGCTCAGCGGATCCGTGACGTTCGATGACCTTTCTTCGCATATTCATCCCGCGGACCGCGACCGCGTGAAAGCCGCTTTTGCGGCCACACGCGCTATCATCGGCGCCTATGAAATCGACTTCCGAATCATGGTCGGCGAGGAGGTGAGGTGGGTGTCGGCTCGAGGCCAGGGCAACGATGCGGATATCGTCGGTCGTATCATGTACGGGATTTTCCTCGACGTCACCGGACGTAAGCAGGCTGAGGAAGGTCACGAGCTACTGGCGGGTGAAATGAGCCATCGGGTGAAAAATCTGCTAGCCATTGCATCCGGTCTCACGGCCATTACTTCGCGGTCCGCAAAGACAACGGCCGAAATGGCGAAAGAACTAACACATCGGCTCACCGCGTTGGGTCGCGCCCATGATCTTGTCCGTCCGCTTCCAGGTCAGGGAGGAAAAGCTGCCCTTCTCGGCGATCTGTTGACGGTACTGCTTGCACCATATGACGACATGGGGGCGTTTAGCGGTCGCGTCCGAGTGTCAGTCCCTCGCATGGGCGTGGGCGAGCAAGCAGCCACAACGCTCGCGCTCGTTATTCATGAACTAGCCACCAATTCTCTAAAGTATGGCGCGCTATCTTCACCGACTGGCACATTGGATATATCCTGCGCTGCTCATGACACTGAGGTGGTGGTAGTCTGGACTGAGCGCGGTGGCCCGCCGGTTGCGTCTCCGATTGGTGAAGGCGGTTATGGAAGCAAGCTGCTCAATCGCGGCATGACGGTCCACCTTGGCGGATCAATTTCATGCGATTGGAGCGCGGAGGGTGTCATTGTGACGCTTCATATGACCAAAGATCAGCTCGCCAAGTAGAGACGGACGATGCCGCCGGTCCCAAACCGAGCCAGTTCTTATTTGCACTTTCGATGCCGGCTATTAGAGGTAGCAGCGCAGCTCGGAATAGTCCTTGCCTCGCATGTAACGCTCCAGAAAGCCGGTTTCACCGGCCTTGCCGAGGGCGAAGGCGAGCTACGAAGTCGTTGCGAACCGGGGCAAGGAATCCGCGGAAAATTTGAAAGTACGATGAGTAGGCGGAACGCTTCTGCTTGTTCCGCAGTTATTTAGCCGGTGACGGAATCCTTGCGAGGAGCGGGACAGTCCCTGCTAAAGGCCATGCGGTGTAACGCCCGTGTGGCCTTAGTCTTGAGATGAGGCGGCCCGGCGGCGAGCTGAGGAGATGCCGCCTAGCCTAACCGCGCGGCAGGATACGCGCCCAACAACGCGGCTACAAATTCGACGCGCCGGTTCCATCATTGTGCCTAGGCCTCGGTCGGTTCGATGTATTCGCGGTGGAGAGAGGTTGAATTCCGATTACCATCGAAACAAACAATTACGATGCTGCTGTCGGGCGCCGTCGATTGATGACCCTACCGACCTTGCCTGCGAGGCCCGGGCAACGCTCAGCACCAAGCGTGCTTAAACGAAAGCGATCGCCAACCTGGGGTTTCTGTTCGGTGTCGGCCAAGGATCGCTTTCTGCAATCGATTGATTAGGTTGATTCATTCCGGCCCTGTCGGTTCCAATCGTCTGTAGGTTCGAACGACGAGTTCGCATCATTTCTCAGTATGGCTGGAGGTGGATCTTGCCTGGGCTGCCCGGGGCTCGGACGATACACGGGCGATTTCTAATTGCAGAGACCGGTCTCATGGCCACTGCTATCGAAAGATAAGATCTGCCGCTGTTTCGTAATTCAAGCAGCCGGTGATCGTCTTCTGCTGTCCAAGGCCTGCTATTATCGCCCGCCATCGGAAAAGTCTTTACGCACCAAACAACAATAGGAACAGAGAAAGCGAGCAGAGAAACCGGAGTCAGTTTGATTTTTCATTCGCCAACCGCCGGCGATTCAGGGCGACTCGCGCTGCGGCATGGGCTTCAAATAAAAATCGTCCGGCCTCTGTTGTGGCCGATGGATTTCGGTCGATATGTACCCGTTCAGCGTGACTGTGCCGTTGGATAGAATTGGAAATTTGAAGACGTGGCCGTGCCTCACATGAACAACCACGACCTCTTTTTCGGAAACTGATGTGGTAAATTCAGGATCGCGCATGGTCCGCTGGCCCTGCGAACTCGGCCGAGAACAACTGATGGTAGGAGTTGGCGGCGTCGCGAAGCTGGGCTGCCTTCTTGAGAGCGTCAAGTTGCTGGGGACCGGAAGGCAAGCACCGGGCGTCCATTAGGGCCTTGATTGCCTTTGCGCTCAATTCCTTGTCGGGAAACATCCTCTTGGCCATCGTCGTTCTCCTCAGCACAGCCTCAAAGACGATTCACTCCGGAGGGGCCGGAAAGTTCCAGTACTAGAGCGAATATGGAGATCAGGCGTTTTCGCCAGCCTTCGCAGGGCGCATGCAGGTGAGGTGGGATTCTTGACTTTGATCCAGTGTGGCGATCGGCCAGCCCGATGCGGGCGGACGAGGTCGCCAGCACCTGGGGGAACGTACTGCCCTTCTAGTGGCGCGAAGAAACGGGTCTCCACGCGCCTGGCAGCGCCGCGCAACCGGGTTCCTGTGTTCACAAGTGTACAGACGCTTGCGAACTTTGAGGTCCCATATTTGACGCGCGTTAAGTCTTTACGGCTCCAGTTGCTTCCCCGCGCCGGGGCCGTTTCTTAACAAGCAAGTCAGCGAGTTTCAGTCGCGGCCGCATAGGAAGCTTGACCTGCCTAGCTGAACGCGAGCACCAGCCAACCTGAGCACAACATCACAAGGGCGGTTACGATTAGCGCAAGGAAACCGTCAGACACGAAGTCATGATTACGCATGATACACCTCCTGCCGCTGACGGGAGGCTGGTCCGAATTTATTAAAAGTTTCGGAATCACTTGCAGCCGAACTTCCCGAACTAAAGCCCGGCCAAGACCACTCGTTCATGTGGGCTGCGGTAGCTCCCGGAGGTCGCCGTCGCCGGTATAACCTTCGGATGGGTCAGTGCGACGTGCGTGTTCGGCACGGTCAGACTGGCGCTGGCGCGTTCAGCGCTCAACTAAAGACTTCATGTGAACCGCAAAGCGGACACTCGCGGCCTATCCATCGAGATCCACAAGATACACAACGTTAGTGTCATTTGATGACTCGGTCGATTGCGTTGCTCGCCGATAAAGAGCTGCTTCTTCGGCGGTAGCCAACCTGACCTTCATCGTGGCCGTGGCGTCGCACAACGGCGTCCCATGAGACGTGATTGTGCTCAACTTTGTGCGTAACCTGCCGTGTTCGCAAAGACGTTCCGCGTCCGCGTGCCTCTTAGCCTGCAACGCAAGCGTTGGCCTGTCGTTTATCTCAATCGTGAATATCGAGATTGTGAAGCGGTGGTCCATTTGATCTCCGGCTTCCATTTATAGACCTACAGATCAATCCATCAGCAGATCATAGTCCCGGCGCAAAAGAGTTTGGACGTGAACCGCGGCGCGCGCGGCGGTATTGGCATCTGCCGCGCCCGCTGCGAGCACACAGAGCGACCAGTTATTTTCAGCGTGACTTGCAACACGATTGATCACTATTTCCTGGACGTTATGACAGCCGGGCTGCTTTCTCACTTCTAACAACGCTCGACGCTGCAATTCCGGCATTGAAACGAAGACCTTGGGCATAGGTTGGCTCGGCTGTTTGGGGGCCGCTCGGCCCATACCTAACAAAACAAGGCCAACTCAGGTTCCTCTTGCGAGAGGCGTGACCGGCGAGACATGATAGCAGGACGATCTTGCCGCCGAGCCCGCCGCGCCTATCCCGGGAATGCCCGTTCTCCGGTTAGTTTGGAAGTCGGCATGATCGGGCCAGCCGCGCCCGGTACGCCACGTAAAAAACTCACCGTCGGCCCAAGCTTGGAGTTGATTGAGCCGGTCAGAAGACAAAAACTCGCTACGAGTTATGGAGAAGCACCGGGTATCTAGCACTCTTCAACATTGGACCGCTTGTCGATATGTTGCCGATTTATCGCATCTGGGAAAAACCGGCATACGGCGGCGCCCCTCGCATGTTTGGCGGATGGACTTAGCCTTCCCCATGACCCAGCCTTCGCTCCTGTTGGTCGCGGTAGCGGGGCGGGGCGTCGTGAGTTTTCAGATCACCATTTTGAAGGTGCTCGCGGGCCATCCGGACGGTCGTGCTTCGCATCCTGACGTCACGAGATCCGTCGCCATCCTGATGACCAGCGGTGCAGATTGGTCCCAACGGATGAAGCGCCTTGCAGCGCGCGCCGGGCCTGAGTATCTTTTCGAGTGACTATGTCATTCGGGACGCCGGTGGGTGGCAAATCACCGATCGTGGCAGGGCGTTCCTATCATCAATCGAGACGCCGAAGTCAGAGCCGTCGTCGGTCGAGTTCGAGGCGCCTCAGCCGGTTGCCGCAGCTGCGCCCGATCGTCCGGCGAACGTTATCAAGATGGCGGACTACGCGGAGCGGCGCCGTCGGCGCGAGGCCGCTTAAGGAGACATCGTAACGCGTGTCGCACTGATGGTGAGTATATCCCTGTTGCTGGCCTCGGAATGTCGCGCCGGTGCCATTCATCCGTGCATCCCCAAAGCAACCGATGCGCTACCACGCACGGCAGGACTGATGGTCAACAAACGCGCGTGCTTACATCGTACGTAGCGCTCCAGCTCGTGCACGGGCGTTGTTTTCGGGGACGGCGAATGATGTCTAGCGTCACCGTCTAATGAGTGTTGCAGCCGAGGCACCTCACTTCGAGGTAGCCGTAGCCCGCGTTCAAAGCGTCGCCGATCGCTGGGGGGGGCGCTGGACCTCGAAAGCCCAACATTCGCGCGTTCCACGCCTCGCAGGCGAGGCGGTCTGCACTGTTCCGCGCCCTGGCTGCTTCCTCAGACTTCGCTCGAACGCTTGAGCCGAATAGAACTCGCGAGATTTGGTACTCATCGGCCACCATAAAAGCGCGGCTGTGCGGTTACCTCAAATTTATCAATTACTGGGGGACAAGGGCCCGACGGTACTGGCCCTCGTAGGTGTGGACAAAGATTGGTTTTCTGCCCGAGGAACGAAGGTCGATGCCGCAAATTATCCACCGCTGGCACGCAAGAGAATATGCGGTAGCCAGCGATCTGAGCTGGGCTCGCACATCTGATGGAGAAGCGGTGGATATGAAAACGGCGTCGGTAGTTGTGGCCCTTTACCTCGGTACCTGTTCGCTCGCCTGCGCGCAAAGTTCGGCCGGCAGCGCCGGATCGACCGGGGCGGGCGGCGCGGCCGGCTCCACGCTTTCGAACGGAAGCACCATCAGCGGGACCGGCGGATCGCCTGGCCCGAATACGTCAAATGCGCTCAACCGCGGGACGAAATAACCTCGGCGCCGCCAAACCGTCCCTCGGCTGGGCCTGCTGCTACGCACGGCAATGCCGTTGATACTCCCGCAGCAAAAGCGGCCATCAAAATCTTGGCAATACAGACGCGGGCGTTCTCAAGAAATAAGCACAGGACCGACAGTGTCACCGCAGCCACCGCACATACCGCGAGCCAACGAGCGCGCCGCATTGCAGAAGTTGAGCCTCACCCGTGGTCTTCCTCCAGAAAAGCTGTATGCCGCGGGCAAGGTTCTTATCGCCAACATGGTGGTGAAGGGCTGGATAAAGAAGCAGCCTGACGGGCGAACGCATTGCAGAACAGCGGCAGGCGACGAGGCGTTGAAGGCAATTATTCTCGGGAAGTGATAAGCCGGGATTTCTAAGCATCGAGTACGCGACGGATGCAATCCGCATCATGTCGCGCTCGCCGACGAGGTTGCGCCGCGGCTAAACTGACCAGGTGCGCGCATTAACCCACGAGGCGCCTATTCATTTCGCTGGTGATCGCATTCTTGCTCGGCTTGATCGTCACCCGGGGGTGACGGTCGCTTATTGCAAATTGATTTTGCCAGCATTGGTCCGACCCGCGAACGCGTGATCGCCGCTAGACAGCGGTCTGCGCACGATGGTTCGCCGCACCATGTGAAGCATCTTGCAGCCGAGACATTGACTTCAAGATAGAAGCAACGAGCGTTGATCCTCGCCCTGGGGCAGGGGGCCGATCCCTAAAAGCCAAGCATGCGTTTGTTCCAGACTTCGCATGCGAGCCGATCCCAGATCCGTAAATCCTCTGCCGCGACTTGCTACCCACCGGGTCGATGCGCCGGGTCGCGCGGTGAAGCTTGCCGCTACGTGTTGCGTTGGACATCAGGGGGCGGCGCTAGGATCCAAGGCATTGGGCGCTCGACGAGGCGCGAAGCACTGGAGGCAAAAAAACGCAACCTCTGGCTTTATTTTCGGCAAAGTTCCGCCCAGATTTCTGACCACATTTTCGCGCTAACAAAACAGGGGGACGAAATGAAAGCAGCCGATTACGCGCGCATGGCGGAAGAGTGCTCTCAACAAGCCGACGCGATGCCACCATGCCCAGAGCGCGATGCTCTGATTGAGAAAGTTCGGCAATATCGGTCCTACGCCAAAATGGACAACTGGGTCGCTTCTAAGGAGTTACAGCCACCGGCTTAAAACCCGGGGCTTGATTCTAGTTTGTCTTAAACTCACTTCGCTTCCGCATGTAATAGCCCTGTCTCTGAACGGTAGACTTAATCTCGTCGCTGACGCTGGCGACCCGCCGCTTTCTCTTTTGCCATCTCCCCGACGTGTCACCGAGAGGTATCGACGATCCCTGCCTCACCACGAGCAGATCACGTTTATGATTTAGGTACACGTCGAACATGTGCCACCTCCGATCCAAAGCCAAAACACTATCGTTTCGGTTCAGACAGAAGGTTGCGTGATTGCAACAGCGTGAGCGGTATTTTGGTGATCTTCACCGCGCACCCTGCTACTGCGTTGATGATGGACAGCTCGTCGATGTTATCTTTGACCGCTGCGCCATCAGACGGGCTGCGAATCTATGCGGGGCGCGGTAGTCAAACGCCAATGCGCAGCTAGGCAACAACGCTCGTCGGTCCCCATCGTTGATTCATCAATTAGAAACCATCTCAAATGATCCGAAAACTTTAACGAAACACGTTAGCCGTCTCGGCGTAAGTTTGTCGGAGGGCACAACCCATGACAAATCGACAGCTCAGAGAGCAGAAGTTCAGATTGCGCGTTATCAGGTTCTATCGCGTGAGGTAACTGATCCGCTTGCGGCGTGTTTGCTTCGGGTCATCGTCGAAGAACTTGAAGCCGACCTGCGAAGGGATCGCGACGTGATTAGTACAGTTCCGGCTTCTTCTTGATTTTTTCCAATACTTTTAGCGCTGGCTGTAGCTGGGGCGTGCAGTCGAAATTTGTCTTGAGTTCTTTCAGTGGTAGCGGCAGCTGCACGCCGATCTTGCGGCTCGAGGGCCGTCGATGAAATCCTACAGACTTCGGACACCTCACGGCCTTCAGCACCAAGCGACCGAGACAATGCGGCCAATGCATGCCAGTTTTTCTATGACTGCGCCGGTTGCGGCACTCGCCTGAAACCCAACGCGTTCGACTGTTGCGTATTCTGCTCCTACGGAACCGTGCCGTGCCCGCCGATCCAGGCGACGGCAAGTGGCTGCTAAGATCCCCACTGGAACCTTAACCGCCCCGTTTCGTTGCCCTCGGCATCACTGGCCAGAGGGAGCGCGCGTGCCGTGATGGAACAACCAAGGCTCACTTCGTGCTCACTCGCAGCACGCATCTGTCTTACCGTTGCGATCCTCAGTACCGCTCTGCTCGCCACGGTGATTACGCGCGGCCTCGTCATGTAAGTAACTACACAACGGGTCTAGACCCGTTCTAAGTGGCCCCGGAACATGGGGGCGCAAGATGCAAGAATACAGGGCCTACATCAATGGCTCGGACGGCCGCATTCAAAAACGCTTCGACCTGACAGCCGCCGACGAAGGCACGGCCTGGGAGCAGGCCAAGCGGTTAGTGGACGGCCATGACGTAGAGCTATGGCAAGGCACCGTGAAGGTCGCGAAGCTTACCCGCCAACACTAGTCGCAAGTTCTTCGACCGGGAAAGACGTTCCCATGCGGAGAATGCAATCCGCCATGGTCGGAACAAAGCAGCGATCCGAGCATAAACATCGCATGGACAATTGAACCAGCGCAAGGACGAGGCTCTCGTCTATCTCTCGCTAAGCACAGCAACGTTGATTGCGTGCTTCGCAATTGCGCTTGCGTTGTATTGAGGTCGCCTCAGTTGGCGGCCTCGCTTGTTTAATCGAAAGCGTTGGTCGGCTGCACTGTCGGTTGCTACGACTGCAACCGCATTGAATTGGAGACACGCTAGAGCCTCCTTTGTCGGCGGCCACTTTCATTCGTTGTTTTGCTTGTCACCATCATAATCGGGGACATTGCCAATGAGAACATTTTGGATTGTTGCCGTTGCGGCTGGAGTCGCTTTTTTGATCGATTACGAATTTTATAATGGCCACTACTGGCATTTGGTATCAACGATGCTGCGCCAAATTGGCCGTTCCTTTGGTTGGCGTTGATGAATGGCGTAGTCTGCAATGGTCGAACATCGAGCGCGAGGTCGTCCAGCCGATCATGACGCTAGATCCAGGCCGGGTTTGTATTCGACCGGGCTGGCGCTTTCTTTGAACAGAAATGGCCCGTTGATTGAAGCGCAGGTGACCGCGTCAGTTGTTAGGCCAACAGATCAGCACCCGCTTCCGTGAACTTTCTCGATATGTATGTGAGCTGACGCACAGTGCTCGGTCGCGATTGGTCAGACAACGCGGTTTCCCGTGGATGGAGGGTTTAGCCATGACCGAATCTGCCAAGCGACGCATAACAGTTGATGTGATAATCCTAGCGGTGGGAGCGGCAATCTTGATCGTTTCTGCCGTTGTGGGGGTACTATAACTGAAGCGGCGGCTTTTCGCGTTCTCAGGCGAACAGTCCGGCCCCGGCCGGCGTGAACTTCACGTAGGTGCCGCTCTCGTGCAGCAACAGCCACCCCTTGTCGATTGCAAAGCGCAGCCCGGCGCCGTATTCCGCAGGCGAAGCGCCTTCCTTGTACAGCATCGGAGCGTTGATCTTCTCGATGTGGATCCGGCCATCTTCTTGGATCGCCTCGATGGTATTGGCAATCTCCAGCAGCTTGCGCGCGGCCTTTTCAGGATCGGAATAGGGGCGGTCAGTGCTGAACTTCATGCGTGCTGCGAATCCATATGCGCATCGTGAACGTGACGGTCGGTTACCGCTATATCGATCGTGGCGCCACAGAAACAGCGCGCCCGTCCACTGTTTGATTTGCGGCGGCACCGGCATGGTCAGGGTCATGCCATGGCGTAACTTCCGGGCTTTTACCCATGCTTAACCAAACTGGCGCAGGCTAAATCTGCTGGATTGAGCGTGTTTTGAAAAGCCGTCGTCGGACTGACACCGATGGCGGCTTTTTTTCACAGGGCGCGAGCAAAGCGGTCATGACGGAAAAGCGCAAGGCACATAGGGTCGTATTCGAAAGGGATTTACGGCCAACATGATGGCGATCGACGGAACTTGGCGTCGACCCTGTACAATGCTGGATGCGTCGATACCGGCGCCAGACTTTCAATCGACGGCTCGGTTGAAGGTCTTGCCATGAAGGAGTTTTTCCTGGTGCTGTCGACGATGGGAAAAGCTTATCGGCGGTGCGAACTCGCCTGGGTCAATGGCGATCAGGTTGGCGTCCATTTTATCAAGCCCGGCGAGAAGAAGAAAACCTCCTCCGCGTCGAACTAGCGTTCCCAGCCCTTGTCAGCCACCCGACGCGGCGCCCTTCTTCACGATCTGATATCCGTTGGCTGCCAAATCCTGAAGGATGGCCTTGGTGATGTGCTTGCTCTGGTCTGGCGCGATCCATTCGTAGTCCAGGTTCGGGCCGCCGTCGCCCTCGGGATACTTGATGAAAGCCGTGTGGATCGCATTGGTGATGAGAATTTCAACTGCCTGGTCTGACATTTGATGCCTCCAATATTCGCCAAGCCTAACACTAATTGGGGTCAATTTTGCTCCGATTGTGTAAGGGCGGGCAAACGCAATTCGGCCAGCATGACCCTTGGATGATCTGTGATCAGATGGGTCGACGATGCAGCGCGAAACAATACCCGGAAGCGGCACAATCGGCCGGCGGGCAGCGCAGTACGTCCGCATGTCTACGGATCAGCAACGGTATTCGACAGAAAATCAGGCAGCAGCAATCGCTGCCTACGCGCTCGAACGCAATCTGACAATCGTCCGGACGTATATCGACCAAGCTCGCAGCGGGCTACGCTTCAAGAACCGCATAGGGCTAAGAGGCCTGATAAGTGACATCGTCGACCATAAGGCGGATTTTGATTTTGTCCTGGTTTATGACATCAGCCGCTGGGGTCGATTCCAGAATATCGACGAGAGCGCCTACTACGAGTTCATTTGCACGCAAGCCGGCGTCCGGGTCCTTTATTGCGCAGAGCAGTTTGAGAACGACGATAGCTTCGCGTCCGCAATTTTGAAGGCCCTGAAACGGGTTGGGGCCGGCGACTACAGCCGCGATCTATCAGTCAAGGTCTTTGCTGGAAGTTGCCGCGTCGCGAAACAGGGCTTCAAGCAAGGGGGAGCAGCCGGCTTTGGTCTGCAACGCGTGCTCGTGGATCAGTTCGGAGTCCAAAAACTCGTCTTGGCTCGGGGTGATCGAAAGGCTCTGCAAACAGATCGTGTCATTCTTCAGCCGGGTCCAGCAGAAGATGTTGAGACGGTTCGGCGGGTTTTCCGTTCTTTCGTTCGCGATCGGAAATCAGAGTTGACCATCGCACGAGAACTGAACGAAGCGCACATCTACAATGAGTTTGGTCGACCGTGGCGTATGCTCGCGGTGCGTCGGCTACTGACCTGCGAGAAATACATCGGTAGTTACATCTACAACCGGAAATCGGGTAAACTAAAGAGCAGGCGGACACCCAACCCACCTGAAATGTGGATTCGTCGCGATAACGCCTTTGAAGGCATCATCACGCCTAAGATGTTCGCCGCGGCCGGAACGATCGTCGACGGTCGCCCGCGGCGAACGATCCGCGCCTGGAAGTCGGACAGCGAAATGCTGGATATTCTTAGGGCGCTTTGGATTGAGAAAGGTCGGCTCTCGGCCAACATCATCGACACCGCCGCCGACATGCCTTGCCATATGACTTACATCGAACGGTTTGGCAGTCTGCGGCAGGCTTACGATCTGATCGGATATCACCCCGACGCCTTCAAATGCTACGACGCGCGTCGCGCCGCTGTGACCATGATTGGTACCGTTGCCAACGATCTACTATCCAAAATCCAGGACGCCGGCAGGTCGGCTGCATTTGACGAAGGATCAGGTCGGCTCGTAGTTGCTACAGACTTACAGGTTTCAATCCTTCCTGTGCGGTGCCAGCGCATGGAGGGCGGTTTTCTTAGATGGCCGGTCAGGCGTCGAATAGACCTCACTCCGGATTTGGTTCTTGCTGTTCGCATGAAGGAGGGGAACACAATGCCCTTGGACTATTTTTTGTTGCCGCCTGCGCGCATCCCCAAAGGCAAACTAAGTTTCAGACGGGATTGCCGTCCGAAACTTGATTCCCATCGGTTTGCAACCTCGGATGACCTCGCGAAAGCGATACTGACAGAGGTCGAAGCATAGTTTTCACCAGCCGAACTTGAGCCACGCTTGGATGCCTAGCACTGCCATCATGACAAGCGACGCTAACAGCCCTAACAGCCCTGGTCGCCGCCGCGCAAAATAGAGACTGACCAGAGTGATGAACGCCGCCAGTTTACGGCCGAAAGCTCGTTCCAGGCGGGGAGCATTGGCGAGCACGATTCCGACTTCGGATTGATCAGACATGGCTTTTCCTCCGGCGCATGCGATTGCAGGGCCGCTACATGGATTTGAGAGATAGGGGGAGGGGCCGCTCCGGATCGCTCATGGCGAAGTCAGGGAGGCGGCATTGAATATCTGGACCACTGATTTGCCCGACGGGACAAGTCCTAATTTGCTCGGAAGCTCCTCCTTCGTCCCGCCACCTTCTCTAAGCTGGCGGTGGTGTCCAAAGAAACCCCAGCGCGATTACGGAGAGTAGTCCAACAATAACGACTGCAGTGACCGCACCGGCCACTATTCTGGCTTTCTCTTTCGTTGTGTACTCGTGCATTCAGCTGCTCACGCCCTTCTCGTAGTTGATCACCTCGCCCCAGTTCGGACGAGGGTCTACCCAGCCCACGCTACCGCATTTTGTGCATTTCAAGTGAGCCAGTATGTCGGGCCATTGCCAGTCCGGCAGGTCGTCCAGCTGTATCTCTGCTGTGTGCCAGCAGCGCGGACGGGGATCCCCATAGGGCGGGCCAACGCAATAGATCAAGGATGGACCTGAAGCCGGCCGCCTTTGCTGTCGTCGGGTTGCCGTCCGGCCAATAGCGAAGTCGGGAGTCGGGTTTGCGGCGCCAGGGCATCGCACATCGAAGCGGTGCCGCGGCGCTAAGGCAAATTTTCAATCCCTTGTGGATCGGAGTTGCTAGGGGCTACAGCGTGTCGTGGCTACTGCGTGGCCGGCTTGGCAGTGGCTACAGCGGGCGCGGCGGCAACGGGCGCTGGTGCCTCGGCAAAGCGCTCGTAAATCAACTGAACGGCATCGTTCAGTTGATGATGGAGAGAAGCGCATCGGCCTAGACGGTAAGGCGCGTCGGATGCCGGGCGCCACAAGCCGCCGCGGGCACTGGCTAATAGGTCAGCACCATCAATCGCTGCACAATCGCGCCGAGACAAACGAGTACAACGAGCAACTTGAGGAGATTCGCAAGCTTGGCGTCGGGCGCGAACTTTTCTATCGCCCAAAAGCAGATCGCGCCGACGACCACGATAATCAAAATCCCGATCAAAAGTGAAATCATTGTGCCCTCGTTGTGCTGTCGATCTAAATTTTGGTCGCTTCAGCCCAAAGCTTCTACAAGCCGGGCTGCTTTTCTCGTTTTCTGTAACGCCGTTGCAATCGAGCATAAACAGCTTGGCGTGTTCGGTTCAGTTCAACAGCTATCTCGGCGGCTTCCTTTCCGGCATCGAGAAGCTCATCAAGCTTCTGCTCCTCTTCGGAGGTCCAGCGCCGTCTCGCTGGACTCGGAGCTGTCATTTCTTCGCCTTGGGTCGGGCTTTTGTGGGCGGTGGCGCTGCAGCCTCGCGCCCCAGCCGCTCGGCCTTGAGACGCTCGCGGTTTTTTGAGAACGCTTTTTGCGCGATCTCGTGCTCGGTCATTGCCATTTCGGCGTCGACTTGGCGGAATGCCTTACGCGCTTCGCGCTCGGCTTTGCTGATCGGCTTCTGTGGTTCAGCTTTGCCCGGTGTTTTCGTCATTTCTTAGCCCTTCAGTCAGCCAAGATCTCGACAAGCCGCAGTTTTCCGCAACCAGAGTGGGCGAGCAAGCGATAAGATGCGCGACGATAGGACCCCTGTGGCATCGGTGCGCCGCTCTCTTGTTCATCTATTGGGTGGTGCAGCCACGTACATGGTTCTAGGAGCGGACTTGTCTGCGATGTGGGAGACGTTCCAAGGTGATAATAGAAAGAAAACAGCTACCAACGCAGTTGCACCCATTACCGCTAGCACAGTCGTACCCAGTCCCAAATCCGGACTAGAATTACACTCTTCCTGCATTATTTCTCCAAACGCCCCTGATGTTCAACAAGCAGCACCAGGGAAACGTTCCTCCGGAACGGAGCGCGATATACTGCAAGCTGACCCTCGCCAAAACCCCACGATCGAGGGTTTCGCGGTCGGCGCGTCCCGTGCGCAGATACTGAGGGGCTTGGCAAGTCGCTGGATCCGTCTGTCGAATCTCGACTTCGGCGCAATAATCGCACCTGCTCAATTCTGTTACACAGGTCACAGCGATATTGAATGATGTCAATTCCCTCAGCGTCGGGGGAGCTTTTTTCGAGCCTCATTGTTTGATTGCATACGATGCAGCTAATGAGATCGATCAGCGGGCTTTTGTCGTCGTTGCCCGCCGTGCTCACTTCCCCTTCGCCCTCGGCTGATCAACTCGAGCCTCACGGAACTCCGAAGGCCCCTTGGTTAGCCGCCGTCTGCGCTGGGCTTGTTCTTCAGGGGCCGCCGCGGGATCGATAATCTTTTCGATCGCCTTCGTGGCAAGCTCCTGAGCGCGCAACCTCCGGCCCGGCTTGCCGACCGGCCGCGCAGGCGCTTTGACCTTCGTCCCCAAACTGTCGATTGCGTCAACGGCTAAGTCCGCAACGAGAGCGGCGCTAAGTCGCCCAGTTGGCCTCGGTTTCGCCTTTACAGTGAGCCCCAACTCGACCAGCCGACGGAAGGCGTCAGAGCGGCTGGTTTTGTTGGTTTCTGCCCAAGCCTCAACCGCTGCGATCAGGGCGGGCGGCATCCTGGCAGCAATATGTGGATCTCTGCCACCCTTGATAGCAGGTCGACCGCGCCTTTTTGGTGCAACCGCACTTGATTTTTTCATATATTTGGTTGTACCATAAATCTGCTTGAAAACCAAGCGGCCCGCCGAGGTGCTAGGAACACCGCGACAGGCCTGGCCCAAACTATGAGGTAAGTCATGGCTCAGGTTGATTCTGAGAATAGCATAGCTGCGCCCGTCGTTTCGACGCGACGCCGCTTCTTATCCCAAGCCGCTGGCGCGGCTGCTGGTGGCGCCGTTCTGGCGGTGGCGACATTTCCGCCTGCCGCAACCGCAGCGGCGCCGGTGGGCTCGTCTGCGCTGGCTCTGGACGGCACGAAGATAAGCCGAGAACTCCGGGACCTTGTTCACACCCTGCAAGATGCCGACGAGGCTCTGAAGGCGACGATGTCGGCCCACGACGCAGAATACGAACTGTTTCTAGAGTGGTTGAAACGGACCCCCGAGCCGACTGACGACAACCGGCGGGCGTGGCGCAGATGGAACGGCCGCCATAAGAAATTCATGCGCGAGAACAGCTTCTATTCGACGCAGGAGGCATATGAGGATGCCTGCCGGGCGCACCGGGACGCGCGCAAAGCGATTGCTGAGTACCGATCGCGCGACATGAACGAGCTGGGCCACAAGGCCTGTCTTGTCTGTGTGTTCGAGGATGGAAAGCGCGGCTATAACGGAGCCGTGATGGCGCAGGGTGTGGCTCTCGACGTGGCACGCATGAGCACGGGCAGAGGCTTTTCAGCGTGAGCCAGCCGAACGACGGAGGCCAGCCGTTGGCTGCACTGGAGTCCGTATCGACGGCATGGGCAAACTAACAACTTCGGCCCGCCGGTTCACGCCCGGCGGGCTTCTTACCTACGGGGGTTCCCGCCTCACGGGGTTTTCATATCGGGCGAGAAACAAATCTGCCTTAAATCGCAACATGGCACCATATGATTTGGGTGTCCGTTTTTGACGCCAGTCGGGCATAGCATCAGGTTAGTCCTTCACTTGCCGCCTTGTGTGCGTCACCTTGGGGTCCCCCGAGGGTTTGCAGTAGAATCAGGTTTTCGAACGAAAGGCCCAACGAGATGAGTGAACAAACACCATGGATGCGGCGGCCTGAGATCAAGAGCATCAATCCGGTCGCCGACCAGACGCTCGAGCGCGCTGAAGATGCGGGCCTGTTTCCAAAGCGCATTTACTTGGCCCCCAAGGTCGCTGCCTGGCGCCGTGCCGATGTGCTCGACTGGCTGAACGATCCGTCAGCATGGGTGCAGCGGCACCAGTCATCGGTCTCGAGAGGCTGAAATGCGCATTGCGGCGGAGTTCCAATAACAAAATGACTAGGCTTGTTGCATTTCCGCTGGGTGCATGGCCTCTCGAAATGAGGGCCGAAACTGCCGCGGCGTATGTCGACGAGCCGTCGGTCCCCGCGTTTCTTTCGAAGGTTTCGAAGGGGGCCTATTCGCAACCGTCTCGAGCCAAGGGCTCACTTCCGAAATGGCATCGCGCGAAGCTGGATCAGGATGTCGCGCGCCGACATGGCCTGCGCTGTGAAGCGCCGATTTTGGCGGAAAACGCGGAGGATCTTGTCTGATGCCGCGCAGCAAGCCTGCTGGTTGGCCGGACCTGATGACGGCGAAGCGGCTCGCGAGCGGCGCCACGGCGTACTATTGGGCGCCGCCGCCCGAGCAAAGCGATAAGGCTGCCCGGTCATGCCCGAGGCTTTGGGGGGCGACTACGCCATCGCTAAGCGCAAATGCGATGACGTTCTCAATCCGCATTACAAGGCTTGGCTGACGAACGGAGAGGCCGATTTATCGGCGCCGCGCGCGCCGTCCGGAACGTGGGACTGGATGGTCGGCGTCTACAAGACGTCCCCCAAATACACGAGCTTCCAAGTATGTCCTGAAGGATGGGCGGCTGTTCGGAACGCTGGCCTTGGCGTCAATCACGCCGGGTACGGCCGACAAGCTGTTCGAGAAGCTCAAAGTGAACCCTAATGGTGGCACGCGCACGCGTACAGCCGTTTTGGCGATGCGGGTGTGTCAGCGAGCATGGGGCGTTGCAAGGCGCTCAGAGCCGCGCCTGGTGTCGTCTGACAACCCATTCCAGAAGATGGGGCTCAGCTACAAGAGCAAGCCGACGCGCTTATTCCAGCACGACGACCTGATCAAGTTTGTCGCTAAAGCAGACGAGTCCGGCGAGCGGTCGATCGGCACTGCGGCAATGATCGCGTTCTACTGGCTACAGCGAGAGATCGATATCATCGGCCGGCTGGCGTGGTCGAACTACCGTCCGGTGGATGCACCGGAGACCGCGAGGATCACCCACCACAAGACGGGCGAGATCGTGGAGATCCCGCTTTACGACGACGATGGAACAGCGCTCTGGCCCGAACTGATGGCGCGGCTTGATGCGGCCGATCGCCATGGCTCGCTTATCGTGACCCGTGACACTGCCGACCGCTTCAAGGGCATTCGGCTGCCATGGAAGAAACGGCACTTCCTGCGCCATGTCGCGAAGATCAGAACCGCCGCTGGTATCGACCCAGCAATCAAGTTCATGGGACTACGTCACGGCGGCAACGTCGAAGGCGCCGACGCCAACCTGACGGATGCCCAGCTTCGCGCACTCAGCGGTCACAAGACCACTGCCGCGCTGTTGAGGTACGCACAAGCGACCGCGCAACAGAGGAAATCTGGCGCGCGGATGAGACTGACGCTAGAACGAAAGGTGCGCAAATTTCGGAATGAGCAGGTGACGCCATGTCGGAATGACGTGCTGGACACCTGCTATGTGATTGATTTCATGGTGAGCGCGGAGGGACTCGAACCCTCGACCCCATGATTAAAAGCCACGTGCTCATGCCTTGTGAGAGCAAACGACAATGCCTCTTTCGGATACTGCAGTTGGCAGACAATCCGGAAAGAGCTTCCAAACGATGCTGATCCCGACTTCTTCGCAACGCGATCGGGCACGGGCAAAAGACGATACGTGGTCGCGCGCATCCAAGGAAATAAATCCGAGGCCATGGGGTAGCTGGCCGCCCCGTCAGCCGAGGCGTGCCTTAAGCCGGACCGGAGCGACGGACAGGGGCGCTTGTTGGCCTCTTGGTGCCCTGCCGCGGCTGGCTGGCTTTAACGGCAAGCATTCCGCATCCAAGTGGCTATGCGGTGAGCCTGAAAAGGCGGCCTGAATTGACCTTATTGAGAGCGATTGCCAATAAGGTGGAGCCAAAAATCTTTAAAGATCATAGTACGTTGGCGAGCAGTGCGGCCCATTGCCGTGTTAACGTTAAATTAACTATGCGATTGGCGATCCCGATGCGGCCTGCGTAGAGTGGAACGCATCGGACCCGGCCGGCTTATCTCCGACTTACCGGCTCGGCTCGGTTGGTACACAGGTGGCGTCAAACAGTTTGGTCGTCGCGCGGGGAGGGGTGGGGATGTTCCCTAAACTCCAGGGGCGCGAAAAGATCGGCACACGATGAGGGAGGATGTTCTCAGCATCCTCCCTTTTTCTTTTTTTGGCGCAGCAGTTTCGTGTCCCGGACGCAGTGCAGCGCACTTGCGGTGCACTGCAGAGCCGGGACCCATCTAAGCCGCTACGCGTTCAGCTCGTTCGCCAGATCCCGCCAGTCCGGATTGAGTTTCTCGATCAATTCGATCTTCCAGGCGCGCCGCCACCGCTTCATCGCGTGTTCCCTCGCGCGAGCTTCAAGGACGGAATCGAACGCCTCGAAATAGACGAGCAGATCGACGTAACTTGAACCCGAAGAGGTCTTCGGCGGGCATTGTTTGATATAGTATACCGCAAATTGTGGGTCCCGGCTCTGCGGAGCAGCGTTGCACGCTGCACCGCGTCCGGGACACGAGGATGATGTCCACCACGGCCATTTTGTGCACTTGCACAGCGCGGGCAAAGCCGCCTATCTGGGCCGATTATTCCCCAAAGCCGCCTCTAAAGGTGTCTCTAAAGGTCCTTGGCCCCTTGGAATCCCAGCCTGAAACCCAGCTTGACGCCCCGGACGGTCCGCGAGAGCCGATCCTGACCCTGCCGGGTGCGCTGACGGCCTATATCGCGCTGATCGCGGTCATCCATCTGCGGGTGCTGCTGCCGCCGGAACTCGAGAACTGGACCATCGACGTCTTCGGTTTCATTCCGAAACGCTACGATTCGACGCTGCTCAACATCGATTTTCCCGGCGGCGCGGGCGCCAAGGTCTGGACCTTCGTCACCTATTCGCTGCTGCACGCCAATCTCGCCCATATCGGCTTCAACGTGCTGTGGCTGTTGCCGTTCGGCAGTGCGCTGGCGCGCCGGTTCGGCGCGGTCAGGTTTTACGTGTTCATGGCGGTGACGGCCGCGGCCGGCGCGCTTGCGCATCTGCTCACGCATGAACACGGGATCGCGCCGATGATCGGCGCGTCGGCGTCGGTGTCCGGCACCATGGCGGCCGCCATGCGCTTCGCGTTTGTGAAGGGGAGCTTTCTGTCGTTCAGCCGCGGCGACGCGGATGAAGCGGCGAAGGTGCCGGCGCTGTCGCTCGGACAGGCCTTTCGCGACACGCGCGTGCTGGGATTCCTGGCGGTGTGGTTCGGCGTCAACATCATCTTCGGCGTCGGATCGATTGCGATCGGCGTCGATGGCGGCACCGTGGCATGGCAAGCGCATATCGGCGGATTTCTCGCCGGCCTGATGCTGTTCTCGCTGTTCGATCCGGTGCCGCGGATGGCAACACATGCTGCAGATGCGTCATCGCCTGACGAGGCCGACCGCGTCTGATCGTCGCTTGCGGCGCACCGCGATTTCATTCATCATCGTCTATGTCGTGATGCAAAGACAAAGCCCGCTGCTGTGCAAGACAGCCGAGCTACGTAACCGCGCCTGAAACGGACGCTCTTGAAACGAAGACGGCGCAAAACTGTTGATTGAACACTCGCGAACAAGTCGAACCCCCAAAAGGGGTGCGCACCGATTCAGGAGGCGGCAATGACGGTACGTGCAATTCTCGATTCCAAAGGCCATCACATCCTGAGCGTCGAGCCGGACGTCAAACTTTCGGCCGCGGTCAAACTGCTTGGCGAGCGCAAGATCGGCGCCGTGCTGGTCATGAACCAGGGACATCTCGAAGGCATCCTGTCGGAACGCGACATCGTTCGTGTGCTCGGCGAGCGCGGCGCCAAGGTGCTGGATGAACCGGTCAGCGCCGTGATGACGCGCAAGGTGGTCAGTTGCCGGGAGTCGGACACGGTCAGCGGCATCATGGAAATGATGACGCTGGGCAAGTTCAGGCATTTGCCTGTCGTCGAGGACGGCAAGGTGGTCGGCCTGATCTCGATCGGCGACATCGTCAAGCGCCGGGTCCACGAATATGAAGCCGAGCAGGAAGCGCTGCGCGACTACATCAAGACCGCCTGAGCGCTATTCTTTCTCTGGTCCGGCCTTTTCGGCGGCCGCGGCGGCTCCGGCCGCTGGCGGCGCCAGAATGTGGATCGCTTCCTGGATGGAATCGATGGCGCGCTCTGCGGCGCGCACGCCATGGGCGATCAGCTCGTCGGCGCGGTGAAAATCGAACCAGCCGATCTTGCCGACGCGGGGTGAGATCAACAGATCCGGCGGATCGCCGGCCAGCCGCGCGCGGGTGATGCGGTCCTGCATGATGTTGAAGGCGTCCACCATGACGGTGGAGATTCCCGGCCGGCCGCCGCCGCCGAAGAATTCGCGCTTCATGGTGCGTTCGGCCGAGAAAAACCTGCCGAAGCCGCGCTTTGCCGGCTCGGCTTCAGGTATTGCTTCCGGTGCGACCGAGACGGAAAGGTCGGTTGCCGCGCCGTGGGAATAGATCGTCGTCGCGTGGGTGAAGATGTCGCTGGAGAGATTGGCCGCGATGACGATCTCGGCGCCGAGGGCGCGCGCCGCTGACACCGGAACCGGGTTGACCAGGGCGCCGTCGACCAGCCAGCGATCACCGATCAGGACCGGCGAGAAGATACCGGGCAGCGCATAGGAGGCGCGCATCGCGTCGATCATGCGGCCATGGGTCAGCCAGATTTCGTGGCCGGTGCGGACTTCAGTGGCGACGGTGGCGAATTTCACCGGCAGATCCTCGATCAGGCTCTGGCCCAGCGTCGTCTCGAGTTCGGCGGCGAGCTTGGCGCCGCCGATCAGGCCGGAGCCGTTGAGGCGGATATCGAGATAGCCGAAGATGTTGCGCGGCTGCAGGCTGCGCGCCCAGGCCTCCACCTTGTCGAGTTGTCCGGAGGCATAGGCGCCGCCGACCACCGCACCCATCGAGGTTCCCACCACGACATTGGGATGGATGCCGTGCGCGACCAGGGTCTTGATGATGCCGAGATGGGCAAAGCCGCGCGCGGCGCCGCCGCCCAGCGCCAGCCCGATCACCGGCCGGCGGATACTGCCGAGCCCTACCTCGTCGTGGCCATCGGAGCCCTTTTGGCCGCGGCCCATCCAATTATCCAACACCAAGAACTCTCCTGCGGCTCAAGCATATTCGCCGCGGCGCGGCCGTGCCAGAATCACCCTGATCAACTCCCCACGCATGGTTTATTCCGCAGCCAAGGCGACCTAGGCGGGGATTATGACTGGACCACGACCGCGGGATCAACTGCTGTCCGTGGCCCAAAGGGGGTAATCGGGCCGCTCTGCAGGCTTGAATTTGCCGCGTTTTCAGTGAAAAGCATGGCCATGACTTGGCGAGGCAATGGCATCGGCGGGGACGGGGGCGCGTGGCGGCTTTTCCCGCGGCTTCTGCTTGCCCCAATGCTTGCCTTGGTGTTGCTGGCACCTGGCCCGGTTTCAGCCCAGATGTTCTCCGATCGCCCACCGCCGGTGCCGCCGGGTTCGATTCCGGATGCGCCCTCCGGCCCAGCGATGAACCTGGCGCCGCCGGGTTCGATTCCCACCCTGCCGCCAACGCTGACGCAGCCGACTCTGGTGCCGCCGTCGATCGTCACCGTCCCGCCGCCGGCGCCACCACCGGGCGCCTCGCCGCCCGGCCAGGCCGTGCTGTCCTTGACGGCGCGTTACGGCAAGGATTTGCCGGTCATCAACAGCGGACTGGTGTGGCGGGTCTTCGCCGACAAGCCCGACGATAACGGCACGTTCCGCCTGATCCGCGAGGACCGCGGTGCGACCCCGAACATCGTGCTGCCGCCGGGCAATTATGTCGTGCACGTCGCGCTCGGCCTCGTCAGCGCGGTGCGGGCGGTGAGCCTGAAGTCGGAGACCGATCGCGAATCCTTCGTGCTTCCGGCCGGTGGGCTGCGCATCGAAGGCCGCGTCGGCACCTCCAAGATTCCGCCGAACCAGATTTCGTTCGCGATTTATAAAGGCAGCCAGTTCGACGGCGCGGAGCGCACCTCGCTGTTGCCCAACGTCGCAGGCGGCGACGTCGCGCTGTTGCCGGAGGGGACCTACTACATCATCTCCAACTACGGCGACGCCAATTCGGTGGTCCGCTCCGACATCCGCGTACAGGCCGGCAAACTGACCGACGTGATCGTCACCCACCGCGCCGCCGTCATCACGCTAAAACTGGTCAGCGACCGGGGCGGCGAGGCGCTCGCCAACACTGCCTGGTCAGTCATCACGCCGGGCGGTGACGTCATCAAGGAATCGATCGGCGCGTTCCCCCGCGTCGTGCTGTCCGAAGGTGAATACCGCGCCATCGCCAAGAACGAAGGCAAGGTGTTCGAGCGCCCGTTCAACGTCGTCAATGGCGTTGACGGCGAGGTCGAGGTCGTGGCGCGGTAGTCGATCCGGCCAGTTCCCATCAAGGAAACGAAAAGCCCCACCTGTGAGGGCGGGGCCAAGTGGGGTTGGTTAGATTGGATTATCGCAGCATCGAGCCGCCGTCACCTCACCCGGAAGGATTACCTCGGAGTGGTACGCGCTTCGCCCAGAGCGCAGCGTGTGGGGCGGATTGAGCCCAACGGGTCCGCGCAAGGCGCGGCCCGATGACAGGCTCCGGCGTAATCCGCCATCTTGGGTCAATCGCTGCGGGTCATCGCTGTTGCCGCATTCACTGTGCGCAAATTGCATAAGCGCGACGATCATTCGACACATGGCGTCGGATAGAGCACAGGCCACGTTTGCTGTCCGATCGACGCTTGCATTCTGAAATCAACTCTTCACGTGTCACTGGTGCCTCCGGTTCAATCCGTCTTACGGGCCATGTTGTGTTCACTACTTTAGTACTTTGCTGTGCCGGTCCGGCAGGTTACTGTTGGGTATAGGGACCGAGGAAAAACGGCCGTGCTACTCAAGCTCAGTACGCATATCTCGAGTTGCCTTGAGCGTGCTTCCAATGCAGAGCAGCGCGCGCTGGAATCGACCGATCCCGCGAGCCGTTCCGACAATGAGTTGCTGGCGCAGAGCTGGCGTCACCTCGCTCGCAGCTATCAGTTTGTCGAAAGCCTTGAACGCTTTTTGTCCGAGACGGACCGTGACAAGAAAAGCGCACTCCCTTCCGAAATGCTGGCTGTTGTGGAACAAGAGCCGGTGGCCCCCGAAAGCAAGCCCATCATCCGGCGCCCGCGGGTCAGGCATGAAGCGTCGTTCAGCGACAGACTTCTGAAAAACGCGCAAGACGCGCGCGAGCAGGCGGCCGGGCTACCGGCAGGACCCGCGCGCGAGCGCCTGTTGCTGAAGGCCAAACAGAGCGAAACCGCGGCAGGTATCGATACGTGGGTGTCTTCGCCCGGATCGCATCCGCCGGACAATCTCGACTTCCTGAAGAAACCGAAGGCTTGATCCTTCGCTGCAGGATTATGGCGCGCACGCCCCAGGACAAACGAACGGCGCGGCCCCATTATTTTCGGGATGCGACACGCCGAGATGAGGCGGCCTCCCAGCGCGACGATCAGGATTATATAGAGCAGGCTGCCAGCCAACACGGTACACCAAGCGACGGACGCGGCGAGGAGCAAAGTCTCGCGGGTTGCTCGCAACTGGGCCATGGGCCTTAAACCTACGCCGATTTCGGCGGTTGCAACGCCGGCGATCTCAACCATGCGCTCATGTGCGAGCCTGTTTCGGCCTGCCGGGCTTTGCGGATCACGGCATCTCGCGCGGCCCCAGGTCGAAGCAACTTTGCTTGCGCTCGCAATCGCTTCGCTTCTTCGGCTAATCGTTGCTCCAGGGATTCCGTCTGCTTGATGTGCCTGCGTTCGGTCATCGTGCTGCCTCCCCGATTTTCGTTCGACAACCGGGTGGCTAATCGGGGGTTCCTAATGTTCCTATTTCCTGGCGCGCTTTTGAGAAGGCGGTCGGGATCGGACTCGACTATCTCCAGCGATCGCTCACGCTGGAGTAAGCCAGCCGCGTCAGGCCCGGCTAACCTGCTTCCACGCCATCGCCAAATTCACTTGGACTACCAGGTACAGGCCGGTACCGATAGGAACGATTCAACTTCAGATGGATTAGCTAGCCGCTCGCCCGGCGATGCTGCCCTCAAGGTCGCCGGACGGACCGGAAATGGCCCCAGTTCTTCCTCCCGAAGCTGGGGCCGTTTCTATTGTACTGCCTCAAAAACTGCGTCGCGTCGCGCGCAAGCGCAATCTGGTGGCCCGCGTGCGACAAATCAACCCGACGGGCAAATCAGTTCTGATTTTCGGAATACATGTCAGGCCCCGAAATAAAAAATATTTCGCTTTTACAGAATCAAAATCAGGTGCATATATTTGCCCATCCCGTCCTGGTCAGAAGGGCGTCGGCCGTCGTCACGGACGTTGGACGGGTTGCGGTGGACGCTGGTTTGCGCTGAGACGACGGCGCGGACTAAGCGTAAGGCAAAACCGTGTGGTCCTGGCGCCCGTTGCAGGCGTCAAGCTGTCGGAGAAGCGCAAGCGGGAACGGCAGCGACGGAGTCAACCAAGAACTCGTCTCCGGGGAGATCACGGCATAAG
>NZ_JAFCMC010000045.1:0-59505 GCF_018130085.1 Bradyrhizobium sp. AUGA SZCCT0169
GGCCTTCCCTGCGCAATGGCTTTACGGCTTATGCCGTGATCTCCCCGGAGACGAGTTCTTGGTTGACTCCGTCGCTGTCGTTCAGCTTTCGCCTACCCGACAGCTTGACACCTACAACGGGTGCCAGGACCACACGGTTTTGCCGTACGCTTAATCCACGCCATCGTCTCAGCGTAAACAAGCGTCCACCGCAACCCGCCCAACGTCCGTGACGACGGCCGACGCCCTTCTGAGTAGGACGGGATGGGCAAAGATATGCACCTGATTTGCCTTCCGGTAAACAGAAATATTTTTTATTTCGGGGCTTGACACGATTTCTGAAACTCAGAACTGATTTGCCCGTCGGGTTGAATTGTCGCACCCAACAATCAGCGCGGGGCACCGCGTAGGATGGGTGGAGCGAAGCGATACCCATCACTCGTAGGCTATGAAGGTGATGGGTTTCGCGGAGGGCTCAACCCATCCTGCAATTTCTGCTCCCTTACCCGACCTGGCGATAAGTGATAAGGATCATAGGCCAACTCGCACGGGAGCAGGTTGTGAAAGCATTCGGTCCGGCTGTCATGCTGGGCGTCATGGCGACGTTGTGGCCGGCGCGCGCGCTCGAGGTGAGCGGCACTTCCGGCTTTCTCGGGGAATGGGAAGTGACTGCCACCGTCACCGAAACGGCATCCGGGCGCATCAGGGACTACCGTGGCCCGCTCGTGCTGAAGCATATCGGCCTGTGCACGCAGGACGGCCCGGTGGAGAAAAAGGGCGAAATGCGGCTGCAGATTTCGGCTTCGTCCCAATTGAACGCGACATTGTCGATGCCGGGCACCGAATGCACGGCCAGCGGACCATTGTCTGATGGCTACAACGGCACCATGACCTGCTCCGACAAGCAGGTCATCCCGCTCAAGCTGCGGGTGAAATAGCCGCTTTCCTAGCCGCCGGATATGCCGGCGACGCGCAGGCCCGCGATGAACCGGTCGATGAAGCCCTGATCATTGCAGAAGAAGAGCTCCTGCCGCGCGGTATCGGTTTTGTAGCCCGGCTTGCGTTGCAGGAGTTCAGCGGCCACGGCTTCGGCCTGCGCCTTTTCGCCGAGACGGCCGAGCGAGGCTGCCAGTGTTGCAAACGCCCGATACGGGACATTGGGCTGCCGGGTTGCCCTGCGGGCAAACTCGACGGCGATGTCGTACTCACCGAGCGAGAAATGCGCCCAGGAGCGCACGTGGTGGAAACTCCAAAGATGGCTGTCGCGCGGACTGAGCATGGTCGCTCGATCGAGCAGCGTTTCCGCTTCGATCTCCCGCCCGTACCACAGTAGATTGAACCCTTGCGCAAAATACCCTTGCGCAAAGCTTGGATTGAGTTCCAGCGACAGGTCGATCGCTGCCAGCGCTTCATCATTCTGACGGGTCAGGCACAGCGCGCGGCCGAGCACGCAGTGACAAAAACAATCGAGGTCGTCGAGCGCCACGGAGACACGCGCCTGGCGCAACGCCGTCTCCAGCCGCGCCGGGCGATCCCTGGGATCGTCATACAGCGAGCGCTGAACATTGACGTAGCCGAGCGCGCCATGGCCGCGGGCGAAATCCGGATCGGCTTCGATCGCGCGCCTGAAATAGGCCTCCGCCTGGTCAAACCCCGGTGTGGTAAATCGCCATAGATTCCATAGGCCGCGCTGGTAGCAATCCCAGGCATCCAGGCTTTCCGGCGCCTTGCGGGCAGCGAGCTGCTGCTCGACCTTCGACAGCTCCGGTTCGATCGTGGCCGCGATCTGCCGCGCCATTTCTTCCTGGATATCGAAAATATTCTCGAGCTGGAGATCGTATTTGTCGGACCAAAGCTGTTTTCCGTCTGCAGCACGGGCCAGTTCCGCCGTGATCCTGACCGCGTCGCGACTCTTGCGAACGCTGCCGGACATCACATAACTCACGCCGAGCTGGTCACCGACCTCACGCGCATCGACCACGCGCCCCCCGAATCCGACCGTTGAGTGGCGCGAGATCACGGAAAGCCAGCGATTGCGCGCCAGCAGGCGGATGATGTCTTCGGTCAGGCCGTAGCTGAAATAGTCGTTCTCCGGGTCATTCGACATGTTCTCAAACGGCAGCACCGCGATCGACGATCGCGCGGTGGCTTCCGCCTTTACGACTTCCGAGACGACATCGTCGAGATGAGACACGTCGGTGGCAATCGAGACCCGCGCGGGAGCGACACTCGCTGACGCGGTATCGTCAGGCGCAAGCCTGACCGCATCGGCATCCGACGCGGCGACCGCCTGAACATCGCCGACGAACCGGAAGCCGCGCCGGTGCAATGTCCTGATAAAAAGCTGATCCGTTCCGTTGTCGCCAAGCACGCGTCTTGCGCCATTGATGCGGCTGGAGAACGCGGCTTCCGAGATCACCCGGCCATGCCAGACCGTGTCGATCAACTCATCCTTGCTGACAACCCGGTCATGGTTGCGCACCAGATGGACAATGACATCGAAGACCTGAGGCTCGATGTGGACGGACACACCCTCGCGGCGCAGCTCGTGTTGGCCAAGGTCGATCTCGAAATTGGAAAATCGGTATTTCATTACCACCTCAGCCGAGGCCGCGCCACAATCCTCAGCATTGCAGATCGAAATCAACCTCTGGCGGAGGAAAAACCAACGTCTCCTGAAGGAGTCCGCCAAGCGTGAGGGCGCAGTTCAATTTACAGACGGGTCAAGGATCATACAACCGGAGACGACCCATGATCGGCTCATCTGATTTCCACGCTTACGGATATTCCGCCAGACGGCCCGTTGCCGCACGGCAACGCGGCCAGCATCATGCCATGCGGGCGCTTGCGCCGTTCCAATCCACGACGACGCCAACCCTGCTGAGGAAGATCCTCGTCCTGGCCGCGCGCCTGAGGCGCTTCCTCAATGGCCAGGTGGCGGCCGCGATCGCCCACCATGAGCGAGAGGCCGCGTCGATCGCGCAGCGCAAGCTCGATCAACGCCGACTGGACAAGGCCCGCATCTACTGCGGCCCGCTCGACCAGGTCCTGGCTGCAGCGAGGCAGCGCAAGCGCGCCGCCTGACACGGCTTGAACGAAGCGATTTCCGAGTAACTGCATATTTCTAAGGAGATTGAAGATGTCGATTACGATGCAAACAGGTACGCCTCCTGCCATCCCTTCCTTTGCGATGAGAATGCTGGCCCTCTGTTACGGCGGCCTCGCCTATCTGATTTTCCTCGGCACGTTCCTGTACGCGGTCGGCTTCGTCTCGCAATTGGTCGTGCCCAAGACAATCAATAGCGGCCCGGCCGCTTCGCTGCCGACGGCGTTGCTGATCAACCTGATCCTGATGTCGATCTTCGCCGTGCAGCACAGCGGCATGGCGCGGCAGGGCTTCAAAAGACTGTTCGCGCGCTTCGCCTCACCGGCGATCGAGCGCTCTACCTACGTCCTGCTCGCCAGCCTCAGCCTGATCCTGCTGTTCTGGCAGTGGCAGCCGATGCCGGCGGTGGTCTGGAACATCGAAGGCCCCGTGTTCGCCGCCGTCGTGACCGCGATTGGCTTCATGGGCTGGCTTATCGTGCTCTACAGCACCTTCCTGATCAGCCATTTCGAGCTGTTCGGATTGACGCAGGTGGTGGCGCATTTCGCCGGACGCCTGACCGCGCCCATCGCGTTCAGGACGCCGGGGCTGTACAGCCTGATCCGGCATCCGATCTACCTCGGCTTTATCATCGCCTTCTGGTCAACGCCTGTCATGACGCTGGGGCATTTGCTGTTCGCGTCCGTGACGACGGCCTACATCTTCGTCGGCATCTGGCTGGAAGAGCGCGACCTGGTCGCGTTCTTCGGCGACGAATATCGCAAGTATCGCGAACGGGTCGCCATGTTGCTGCCGGGCCTGTTCTGAACCAGGAATAGGGATTCATTGTCTTCGTCATTGCGAGCGCATCGAAGCAATCCATGGCGCTCCAAGCCGAAGCATGGATTGCTTCGCTGCGCTCGCAATGACGGCCTGGCGTCACAGCGTCTCTTGCTTGTGGCCGCATTGCTTGCAGGCGAATTTGACGCGGGTGGCACCTTTTTCGGCCTGCAGGCGGTTTGGCGCGCCGCATTTGCCGCAAGTCGTCTCGATCCGCGTATTGCCCTGCTTGATGGTCAGGTTTCTCTTTTCCATGGTCTCGCGGATCAGGCGCTCGGCCTCCTCGCGCATCGCTTGCTTGTCCATCAGCCGCACCTGTCATGAAGAACGCTTGCCGCGTAACATGTCAGGCACCTAACACATTTTGATGTCGCCAGTCACGCCGCTTCCGGCGTCAATGCGAGGATGCGCCGCACCAGCGCGAGCGCGGTTTCGGTGGCGGGATCGGCGGAAATGACGGGAACGGCCAGCACCAGCAGATCGACCGGTTGATGCGACAAAATAATCACATGCGTGGCATTGCCGGCCTTCATCAGCGACATCAACCGTTCGACCGCGGGATCCGTCGCGGCAAGCCCCCATGGCGCTTCGGGACGGCGCAACACCCGGCGCGTCGAGAGCAGGTTCCGCAGCAGTGGCGGATCGTAGGCGGCAAGGTCGCTTTCGCGGTAGCGCCGGGCACTTTCGAACATCGGATGGCGCGCCAGTTCCTCGATCAATTCGTCGCGGGTACGGGCCGCGGACGCCGCGACGGAATTCAAAACGCCGGGCACCTGCGCTTCGAACAGCGCGCGCAGCGTATCGGTCATCAGGCCGATGGTCAGCACGCCCGCAATCGCGATCGCGCAAAAGCGCATGATCTGCGCGGCATCGACATCCGGCGACACGCAGGCGGCTGCCGCACCCAGCAATGCGGAACTCACCAGCCGCAGCGCCGTCATCAGGATACCCTGCCGCCGCGTTTCGGTGCCGCTGCCTGCGATCAGGACGGCGGTGACGACCAATAGCGCGCCGAGCGCGCCGAGCCGAACCGGCATATCAGGCGCGAGCGCCTGATAATCCGTGACGATGAAGGGGATCACGATCAGCGCGCCGGCCGCGAGGCGGCCGATGCTGCGGTTTTCGGAGGCCAGCAGCGAGGTACGATCCCGCGTCGCCAACAGCCACGCACAAACGACAAATCCCGTAAGTTGGAATATCGCCAGCGCGATCGCATAAGGCGTCGTGTAGCTCTCCAGCCCGAACACGCCGCCGAGGCCGATCACGACAGCGCCCGCCAATGCCGCGATCTTGGCCGCACGCGGCGCGTGACGCCGCAAAATGCCTTCGGTGACAATCAGCGCGCCGAGCGGCAGCAGCGCTGCCGGAATCAAAGAGAGCCGATCGAGCAGCGCGCTGCCGGTCCACCAGGCAATGCCGCGTGTGAAGAACAATAGCGCGACCACGCCAAGCAGCAGGAGCAGGCGCAGGGTCAATGGGCTCCTGGGATCGCGCCGATAGAGCGCGAACATGGCGACGCAAAGCCCGAGCGCGCCGCAGAGATTGACGATGGAATCGGCGATCACGCCTGATGGCATCGGGCTCATCGGCCGCTCCCTCGCGGCCGCAGGGTGCCGAACGCGCGCGTATCGTCCATCCAGTGCATCACAGGAAGCACCAGGCGTTGCAGCGCCAGCACGGCCGAGGCCGCCAGCAGCGCCGGCATCGAACCGGCCGGCACCTCGCGCTGCAGGTAGCGCCGCGCGCCGGCGAGATCGACGCGGCCGAGCTGCAGCACATCGTCGCCCCTGGCGTAGTCAAGCTCGCGCAGGCAATACGCGTTGTAGTGCTCGTCGCGATGCTTTGGCGCGACGTCCCAGGATTTCTTCAGCGCGTCAGATCCGCCGGTATAGGCGTCGGTGATGACGAAGCGCGTCTCGTCGAACCCGGCCTCATCACCGACGCCGAACACCGCGCGATGGTGCCGCATGATGCCGCGCGCCAGTTGCAGATGGGCAAAGCTCTGCCGTGCGCCGGCATCGGCCGAAGGGTATACATCCGAAAACGTGTCGCAGACCATGCCGAACACGGAAGGCACCTGCGTGACGTTCGAGATCCATTTCGGACGAAACCCGTCGCGGGCGAACAGCACCAGCGTGGTCAGGCCGTACAGAACCCAGGACAGCCCCTGCCCCTGCACGTCAGGGTCGACCATCACGAGGCCGAGATGGGTGACCTCTTGCTCCTCGCCGTCGAGCTCGACGGACATCACCGACAGCGCGTTGAAGGCGATCGGGCGGCCGGTGGCTTCTTCACGGATCAGCGTGACGATAGCGCGCGACAGGCGTTCGCGCTCGCCGGAGAAGATGCCGTAGGTGAGGCTGCCCGCCGGCAGGGTCTTGCCGGCGACGGTGCGCAAATCCGCGACCAGTGCGTCGAGATCCTGTTGCGATAGCGACAGACCCGGGCTTTCGACGATCCGCGTCTGCAGGCCGGTATGGGTGCGCAAGGTGAGATCTATGGTTTCCTGCGAGAACGCCTTCAGCCAGAACGCGCCATAGCTGCGCAGGCGCCCGGCCGCGGAGCTGATCTGCCCGAGGCCATGACGGATCGCCGAATTGCCGCTCCCAGAAGACGCCATGCCACCTGCCCGCACCCGATCCGGATTTGTGCGCCGGGCCCGTTAAGGAGCCATGAGTGCGGCACGTTGCGGTGGCGAGAGGGTAAACGATGTGTTGGCGGCGTCAAACAATCCGCAGGGCAAACATCAAGGCAGACATCGAGGCAGACATCGTGCCGGACGACAAACGGCGGATGCCGAAGCACCCGCCGTCTGCCTTCGCCAGCCACGGCGCTCAGGTTACGTGGACCGATTACGTTGATTTGGAAACTTCCATCAGCAGCCGCTCGGCCTTGGCGTCCTCGAGACGGTTCACCATCCGGTCGCTCTCGTGCATGTCGCGCACCGTCTTGGTCAGGGTGACGCAGCACTGCACGAGCATCAGGATGCCCATCGTGAGATAGCCCTTGATCCAGAGATCGACTGGGAGGAAGTAGACGCCGACGGCGACCATGAAGGCCGAGGCCGCGAACGAGACATAGGTGAAGGTGACCCACGCGTTGCTGTGGTGCTGGACGTTCTGGTTCATGGCGCCATCCTGCTGATGCGGCTGAAATGAAGGACCCCGGTCCCGGCCCGGTGACGAAAATCCCGTTGCGGAACTTCCGCCAGCGATTTCTGCGCCCGCGCCAGTTAAGGAGATATGATTAAAGCACCCTCAGGTTGCGCAAGGGTAAACGATAGATTGAGCGGCCATTTCAAATGATTCATGACGTGGAACCGCTGACGTCGTCGGGCCGGGTTTTGTTGGCGTTATAGTCGTGCGCAAGCAACGAGCACACGCCCATGCAGAATGCGCCGCCGAGCCCGAACGGCACCGACATGTCCTGCGGCATCGGTCCAAGCAGGGCGCGCGGCAGCAGCATGGCCGCCGCCGCGCCGACCAGCGCCGTCACGGGCGCCCTCAGCAGAAGCGGCATCGCGCGGGCCAGTTGTCCATCAAGGATCCCCACGATCGCCGATACCGGCAAGGTGAAGAAGAACAACGCCAACGCGATGGGCGGGACAAAGCTTTCAAAGGGCATTCCAACCGCGACCCAGGTCGTCAGAACGACCGACAACGGGCCCAGCAGCAGGAAGACAAACGGTCGGCTCATTGAAGTCAGTCCTTCATTGCAGATGGCTACGGCCATATTCGTGCGACAGCACTGAGCATACGCCCATACAGAATGCGCCGCCGATCGCAAGCGACACCGACATCTCCTGCGGCAGCGGTCCGAGCAAAGCGGCCGGCAGACCAATGGCGGCCACGGCGCCGACGATCGCGATCAGGGGCGCCCGCAAGAAGATCGACAAGGTGCGGGACAGGATGCCGTCGACGAGCCCGGTGATTGCCGATACCAGCAGGGCGATGACAAACACCTGCTTGCCGATAAGCACGAGCCAGGCGTTAAGTCCCCCGCTCGCAACGTCGGGTGCCAAGGCGACGAGAACTCCAAGGATCGGACCCAGCAACAGGAACACGAGCGCCCGTCGCGGCGACGGTGGATCGGCCCATGCCGGCCCGCCGCGCATGCTATCATCATCGAGAGAATTCTCAGAAGATACGTGCATCGTCGTTACCTTTCTCATGCCTTGGCGTGGAGTTCGCGCGGGATACGGCTTCGACACAATCGTTGATAGGCCGGGGCGCCCCCCGGGGGAAACGAGCGGCGGACGCTAAAAGCATCCACCGCCCGCGTTCGCCAGCACGCGCCACAGGTTTACGCGGCCTTCGAAACTTCCATCAGCAGGCGCTCGGCTTTCGCATCTTCGATGCGGTTCACCAGCTTGCCGCTTTCGTGCATGTCACGGACGGTCTTGGTCAGGGTGACGCAGCACTGGACCATCATGATGATGCCCATCGTGAGATAGCCCTTCATCCAGAGATCGATCGGCAGATAGAACAGGCCGACGGCGACCATGAAGACGGAGGCGGCGAACGAAACATAGGTGAAGGTGACCCAGGCATTGCTGTGGGGTTGGACATTCTGGTTCATGATAATCTCCTGTGTGTGGACGTTTGAAGTTGGGTGTTACGGCACTGAGTTCGATTGAGCTCGGTTCACAAAGTAAGTTCAGGTCGTTTGCGCACGCTTGGCGCTCAGCCGCGCGAGCACGTCGTCAGCGGTCGACTTCAGTCGTGGTCCAAAGCCCTGTTCGGCGAGCTTCTCGGCGGTCGCCAGCGGTCCAGAGGCGGCGTCGAGTTCGATCAGGGCTTCGTCGGCGGCCTGGGCTTCCATCTGCCGTTCGCGCAGACGCTTCAGCGTCCGCTCGGCTTCCGGCAGCGTGGCCTCGTAAGGCCGCGTCGCTTCCACCCCGCCGCGGCGCATGGCGCGAACCGCTTCGGACGCACGGGCGATGCGGCGACCGCGATCGAGCTCGGTGATCCGCGACTCCGCACCGGCGACCTGGCGCTTCATCCGCGTGATTTCGGACGCGAACAGCGTGCGCGCGGTCATCGCGGCGTCGCGGTCGGCTTCGAGATTGGCGATGGCTTGCGCGGCCTCGCGGGCGAGATCTTCCCGGCCGGCATCAAGCGCCGCGGTGGTGCGCACTTCGAGATCGGCGATCCGGGCGTTGGTGGCGTCGAGCCGGCGGCCCTCCTGCTGATCGCCGGCGATCGCCAGCGCCAACGTGCGCTTGGAACGCTCGACCGCCGCGGCGGCGTCGCGCATCTGCTGGTCGAGGATCAGAAGCGCCGAGCGGTCCTCCAGTTCTTCTTCCGCCGCAGCCACGCTGCCCCGGAAAAGCGTCAAAACAGTTTTGAACATTTGCAGCTCCCTGTGTTATGAGCGTTGCTCATGAACGTGTTGTAGCACATCTTGAGCATTGCTCAAGAACTATTTTGAGCATTGCTCAAGAAAAATGGAAGACATGTCTAAAGTACTGGAAAGACGAGCAAAATTACGCGAGGATTTGATCCTGGCGGCGGAACGGAGCATTTCCGCGGGCGGTTTGGGGGCCCTGAAGACGCGAGAACTGGCGCGGGAAATCGGCTGCGCCAATGGCGCGGTCTATAATCTGGTCGACGATATGGACGAACTGGTCCTGCTGGTGGGATCGCGCACGCTGCGGCGGCTCGATGCTACGCTGAGCGAGGCCGAAAGCGCGGGTCCCCCCTCGCCGACCGAGACGCTGGTGCGCATTGCGGTCGCCTATTGCGATTTCGCCGCCGAAAATCTCGAACTCTGGCGCGCGCTGTTCGAACACCGCATGACGCCGGGCAAACCGATACCGGAATGGGCGGTCAGCGAGCAGATGGAGCTGTTCCGTCACATCTTCCAGCCGCTCGCTTCGTTGCTGCCGTCACGATCTCCAGGCGAACTCGGCGTCACCGCGCGCAGCCTGTTCTCCGCGGTGCACGGCATGGTGCTGCTCGGCCTCGAACAGAAGCTGATCGCGGTGCCGGTCGAGGCGCTGCGCGCGGAGATCGCAGTGATCGTGCGGGCGATGGTGAAGGGGCTGACCTAGGCCGCGTACTCATTAATCAGGGCGGTTAAACGGCGCAATGGCGGATCAATTGGCCCTCGTCGAACAGGCCTTGCGCGATGCGGTCGCGCGGGCACCAGATCGAGAGCCCGTACTCGTGCTCCGATTTTGTCTCGAGCAGCTCATCGGCGAAGATGCTGATGACGCAATCCTGCCCGCGCAAATCTTCCCAATTGTTTGAAAACTCCGGCTCGATCCCGAACAGCCGGTGGCCGCGCCAGCCGGTCTCGCGCATCTCGACGAAGGGACGGTAACACGACGGGAGTTCGTCATAGCTTTCGCCATGGCGGAGGCGCGGATGCTGCCGCAGGATCGCGTCCCAGACCGCCACGGCCCTGCCCGCGAGCATGTGCTTCGACATGTGCGGCTGCATCTCGTTATGCAGCTCAAGGCGCAAGCGCATGATTGCGCCCAATGCGTCCCTGTCGATAGTCTCGTCCTGGGTCTTTGAGAGCGCAAGGTCGCGCCAGGATTCGAGGGCCGCGATCACGCTCGGCGCCTTGCGTTTGAGGACGCCGTAATGCGCAACCTTGTTGCGGATGACCTCCTTGAGATCCTGTTCGCGGGCCTGATCCTGAGGCAAGCGTTCCCGCCAGGCGAAGAACTGCAAGCCGTCGTTCAGATCGAATGTGAGGCTGCGGATGACCCACTCAGCTTCGAGCGCGGCGATACCCCAATTGACGATCCAGTCGAGCGGCGATTTGAAGCGATCCGCGAGTGACGCCGGGCGTTCGTCGCCGGTGTCGAGATACGCAGTCGGGGTGACGGGCCGGCGGAGAAACGTTCGACCTTCGCCGAAGAATCCGTGCTTTCTGACCGGCGCGAGGTCGTCGGGCGGCGGAAGGATTACCGCCTGGGAAATCTGGGCTGCGCTCAGGATCCGGCAGGCCCAGGATTTTCCGATGAAGACCAGCAGGGCACCTTCGGCCGGCAATCCCGGCGGCCGCGATCCGGTCTGCGGTTCAGCCTTCAACGACGCGAGGTCAATCTGGGCAATGAAGTGGAGCGGCGTTCCGTCCGTGTCTTTCGGCCATTCGAAATTGCGCGGCGCTTTGGGCGCGCCGCCGATCCACGACGTGGCGTCGTCGGAACGGTCGAACGGCGAGTGGAACAGCAGGGCCCAGGCCGGCAGCTGTTTTGCACGGTCCGGGTCGCCTGCGCGCTCAAATAATTCGGCTAGCCAACTGTCGTCGTCATCATCCATTGGCTTGAGACCTCGATTGAATGCGAAATAGTTTGGAAGCGGCGGCTGTCGTTCAGCTTGCGGCGATCCGTCCAGGGCTGCGCGTTAATGAGTCCATGTCCTAGTTGTGCAACGATGCCGGCCGCGCCGGCTGCGGCGCCCATGCCCGGCCGAGGAAAGCCAGCGCATGGAGTAAGCCGCACACGAACCAGCCCAGCGTCAGCGCGAGGAAGGACAGCGGCCTGAACATCGCGAGGATGTCGGCCAGCGACAAATAATGTCCCGCGATCGCGCTGTTGTAGATCTGCGCTGAAACCGCCAGCAGAAGCGCGCCGATCAGGACAAAGAAAGCGGCGCGTTGCGATCTGGTGAGCCACCGCATGGCAAGGAAATACAGCGGCGACGCGAACGCCCCCGCCATCAAGCCGCCGACTATCCAGAAATCCGTCATCTCAGCCCCTGAGTTATCGCAACCAGAGATACACAGGAGGCGTTGAGGGGCCGTGCGGGCGTGAAGGCGGATTTTAGTAAAGTTTTACGTGGTCGGTCAGACCAACGAGGAACGCCGTCATGCCCGGGCTTGACCCGGGCATCCACGACTTACTTTTGTATACCGGCAAAGTCGTGGATGGTGGTCAAGCCCGGCCATGACGAAAAGCGGCAGCCTCACACCGTCAGAACCGTCGACCCGGTGGTCTTGCGTGCAGCGAGATCGGCATGCGCCTTTGCCGCGTCCTTTAGCGGATAGGTCTGATGCACCTCGATCTTGACCGCGCCTGATTTCACGACCTCGAACAGTTCGTTGGCCATCGCGACGAGATTTTCGCGCTTGGCGGCGTAGGTGAACAGCGTCGGGCGGGTGACGTAGAGCGATCCCTTCGCAGCCAGCAGGCCGAGATTGAGCGGTTCGACCGGACCGGAGGCCGCACCGAACAGCGCGGCGACGCCAAGCGGCGCAAGACAATCGAGCGATTTCAGGAACGTGTCCTTGCCGACGGAATCATAAACCACCGGCACCTTGGCGCCGCCGGTGATTTCGTCGACGCGTTTCACGAAATCCTCCTTGGTGTAGATGATCGTGTGGGCGCAGCCATGGGCCTGCGCGAGCTTCGCCTTCTCCTCGCTGCCGACGGTGCCGATCACGGTGGCGCCGAGATGCTTGGCCCACTGGCCGAGGATCAGGCCGACGCCGCCGGCGGCGGCATGCAGCAGGATGGTATCGCCGGATTTGACGCGATAGGTCTGGCGGATCAGGTACTGCGTCGTCAGGCCCTTCAGCATCATCGCGGCCGCGGTCTTGTCATCGATCCCATCGGGCAGTTTCAGCAGCCGATCGGCAGGAATCAGCCGCGCCTCGGAATAGGCCCCGAGCGGTGAGGCACCGTAGGCGACGCGATCGCCGGGCTTCAGATCGGTGACGCCGCTGCCGACTTCCTCGACCACGCCGGCGCCCTCGCTGCCGAGCCCGCTCGGCAGCTGCTGAGGATAGACCCCCGAACGGTTGTAGATGTCGACGAAGTTCAAACCGACCGCGGTGTGGCGGATGCGCGCCTCGCCCGGACCGGGCTTGCCAACCTGGACTTCCTCCCAGACCAGAACCTCGGGACCGCCGGTCTTGTGAAAACGAATGGCGTGCGTCATGGGATGCTTTTTCCTTCGGTGGGATGAAAAAGAGAAAGATGTTGCGGCGGTTCAGGTCTCGATGATGACGTAGCTGTCCTCGACATGGACCGCAAAGGTCTCGGCCACATAGGGGCCCTTCTCGAGGTCTTCAAGACCTTTGGCAAGTTCTTGAGTAAGCTCTTCGCCGCGTTCGATCGCAACCGGGTAGGAACGGATCTTGACGCGCTTCGGATCGAAATAGGATTGGCCGTTGCGCATGTCGAATTCCCAGCCGTGCCAGGCGCATCGGAGCAACTCGCCGACGCGCGAGCGCTGATAGACGCCGGGCTCCGGCGAGGTCAACCGCGCCACGCACGCCGCCTTCTCCAGCGGCGCACCAGCGTGCGGACAGCGATTGAGCAGCGCAAAGAACTCGCCATTGACGTGGAACACGACGATGTCGCGGCCCTCGACGCCAAAGACCTTGTTGCCGCCGGGCGGGATGTCTGACGTGCGGGCGACGATGTGCCGGGTCATGTCTCGCTTAAACCATCATAACTTATAGACCGCGCGGGCATTGCTGCTGAAGATTTTCTGCCGCTCGATCTCCGACAGCGGTGTCCTGAACGCGAAGCGCGGATCGTCAAAATCCCAGTGCGGATAATCCGACGAGAACAGCAGGCGATCGACACCGACCCATTCGATCAGTGAGCGCAAATGTTTTGCCTCATCCGGCTCGTCGATCGGCTGTGTCGTGAACCAGAAATGCTCCTTCACATATTCCGACGGCTTGCGCTTCAGATGCGGCACCTCGCTGCGGAAGGTTTCAAAATGCCGGTCCATCCGCCACATGGCAGGCGGGATCCAGCCGAAGCCACCTTCGATGAACACGATCTTCAGTTTGGGGAAACGTTCGGGAATGCCTTCGAGCACGAGGCTGCAGAGCATCGACGCCATGGTATGCGCGTTGCTCTGGTGCTCCTCGGCATAATATGACGGCCAGCCGCCGCCGGTCGGCGCGTGCCCGCCATAGCCGCCGACGTGAATGCCGAGCGGCAGGCCGAGTTCCTGGGCGCGCTCATAGATCGGCCAGTAACGCCGCCGTCCCAGCGGTTCGTTGGCGCGCGGGCAGACATTGATCTGCACGTAGCGGCCGATCTTGGCGCAACGCTCGATCTCGGCGATCGCAAGCGCCGTGTCGTCCTGGCCGGCGAGGATCGAGGCTTTCAATCGCGGATCGCGATCGGACCAGAAGGCAAGCTGCCAGTCGTTGATGGCGCGCTGGATCGCGGCCCCGAATTCCAGGTTCTGCTGCGAGAAGATGAAGAGGTCGAGCACCTGCAAAATGCCGTACTCGACATCGAGCGGATCGAGGTGCTGCTTCTGCATGAAGGCGAGATCGGAGCCGGGAGGCCCGCCGGTCGGCGGCCACGCGTCACGCCGCGCGATCAAGGGCGAGGAGCGCGGATAGGGCGTGGTGCCGATATAGGGCGTACGCAGATGGCTGCCATATTCCCTGAAGTGCTGTTGCCAGCGCTTCGTCATGAACTGGTCGAGGTCGGTATGCGCATGGATGCTTGGATGCACGTCGCAATCGATGATGCGCAGCCGGCTCTTGGCGGCGACTTCCTGTTCCAGAATCGGGCGGTCGATGACGTCGCTCATGCGATCCTCCTTATGAGGTAGTTCAAGCCGCAAGCTTCAGCCGCGGAAACGTTTCAAGTGGATTGTCGACGCACATACGCGAAACGATACTGGCCGGCAGATGCGGCGGCATGGCGTCATCGCCGTCGAACTGCCAGTGCGGATAATCGGACGCAAACAGGAACATCTTGTCGGAACCGATCTGCTCGATGATATCGGCGACACCAGCCGCATCCGGCGGGCCATCGAACGGCTGCATCGTCACGCGAAAATGGTCGCGGATGATCGAGGCCGGCTCGCGCTCGACCCAGGGCACCTCGACGCGCACGCCGCGCCAGGTCTTGTTGGCGCGCCACATGAAGGCGGGCAGCCAGCTGACGCCTGATTCCATCAGCACCACTTTGAGGCCGGGGAATTTGCCGAACACGCCTTCATAGACCAGACTCAGTATCTGGGCCTGAAACGCCTGCGCCTCCATCAAATAAAATTCGTAGCGGTAGGACGGCCAGCCGATCGAACTCGGCGCGCCGCGATACTGGCTGCCGGCATGGATGGCGATGGGGAGTTTGTGTTTCTCGGCCGCCTGGTACACCGGCCAGAAGTGCCGCTTGCCGAGCAGCTGATCGCCCTGCGCCAGCACCAGCACGGAGACAAACCGCTGATCGCCGGCAAGCCGCTCGATTTCCTCGACCGCGAGATCCGGCGCCTGCATCGGCACGACGATCGAGGCGCGCAGCCGCTTGTCCTTCGACAGCCACTCGGCCGCGATCCAGTCGTTGATCGCCTTGCAGAAGGCGGCGGCCATATAGGGATCGAACACCGCCTGCGCGC
Source organism: Bradyrhizobium sp. AUGA SZCCT0169 (assembly GCF_018130085.1). Taxonomy (NCBI): domain Bacteria; kingdom Pseudomonadati; phylum Pseudomonadota; class Alphaproteobacteria; order Hyphomicrobiales; family Nitrobacteraceae; genus Bradyrhizobium; species Bradyrhizobium sp. AUGA SZCCT0169. The sequence continues at coordinate 15,235 of NZ_JAFCMC010000045.1, forward strand.
CGTAGAGCACGTTGCAGATGGCGTGGCTGGCGCCGAGCTGGTCGAATGCACCGCGCTGCACCATCGCCAAATCACTGCCCGGTTTGCCCGTGGCGGGGCGCCAGTCGGCGCGGCCGGACAGCGGCATGCTCGGCGGATAGGAATTGAGATCGAGGCCGTCGATGGCGCGGCTGACGACCTGCTCTTTCCAGTGATCATCGAGATAGGGCAGCAGCGTGGTGCGGGTTCCGCCCACCGCGGGATGGATGTCGCAGTCGATCCGCGTGGCCGCCATGGCGTTTCCCTGGGATATCTCGTTATTGGCGACCGTTCCGCCGCGCCGCAAATGTGCCGCCGATGCCCCGGCAGCGCAAGGGTCGAGCGTGGAAACCGACCGGGTGGCAGACATTGGGTGGACGCATAGCGAGCGATATGCGCGGCCTTGCGGCACGGCGGCAAAGCGCAAATACTCGCGTCAAGCGGGGCCGGGAAAGATTCCGGCTGAACCCGCAAGAAACAAGGACCGGGGGAGAAACGTTATGACGCATACGGAGCGAAAGGCCGCCAGCAGCGAGAACAGCATGCAGATCGATCGGCGCAGATTCCTGGGGACGACGGGTCTTGCTGCCTTCGGCGTCACCCTCGGCATTTCCGGCGGCGGCGCCGACTTTTCCGCCGCCTATGCACAAGGCACGGCGCCCGCGGCCGCCGCGCCGAAGGGGCCGCAATATCTGAAATTCCCCGGCAAGAATGAAAAGCTCATCCTGCTCGGCGACAAGCCGCTGGTGGCGGAGACGCCGGAGAGCCTGCTCGACGACGACACCACGCCGATCGAGAAATTCTTCATCCGCAACAACGGGCAGCTGCCGGACGAGACGAAGAATCCCGATGCCTGGAAAATCACCATCGACGGCGAGGTCAACAACAAGATCGAGATCACGCTCGGCGAGTTGAAATCGAAATACAAGGCGGTGACGCGGCGCATCGTGCTGGAGTGCGGCGGCAACGGTCGCGGGGCATTCTCGCCGCCGGCGCGCGGCAACCAGTGGAGCAATGGCGGGGTCGGCTGTGCCGAATGGACCGGCGTGCCGCTTGCCGATGTGCTCAAGAGCGCGGGGCTGAAGCCAAGCGCAAAATACACCGCGCATTATGCGGCCGACCTGCATCTGTCGGGCGACGCCAGCAAACCGAGCATCTCGCGGGGCGTGCGGATCGAGAAGGCGATGGATCCGAACACGCTGATCGTGTGGGCCATGAACGGCCAGCCGCTGCCGAACATTCATGGCGGGCCGGTGCGCCTGATCGTGCCGGGATGGCCGGGCTCGGCGTCGCAGAAATGGCTGACCAAGATCACTATCCGCGACAAGGAGCATGACGGCCCGGGCATGACGGAATTTTCCTATCGCGTTCCGATCAAGCCGATGATCCCCGGCGACAAGGGCGATCCGGCGAATTTCCGGATCCTGGAATCGATGCCAGCTCGCTCTGTCATCACCAGCCCGGCGAACGGCGCCAAGTTCGCGGCCGGGACGAAGGAGCTGAAACTGCGCGGCGCGTCATGGGCTGGTGATCTCACGGTGAAGCAGATCGACGTCTCGATCGACTTCGGGGCGAGCTGGCAGCGGGCCAAACTGGAAAAGCCGAAAAACAAGTATGATTGGCAGCGCTGGACCGCGAGCGTGAAGCTGGCTTCCGACGGCTATTTTGAAATCTGGACGCGCGCGACCGACTCCAAGGGGACGATGCAGCCGCACCAGGCCGGTTTCTGGAATCCGCAAGGCTATGGCGGCAACGCCATGCACCGGATCGCGGTGCTGGTGGGCTGATGCTGCGACCTTTGGGAATGGCTGTCGCCGCACTGCTGTGGATGACGCCGGCGATCGCCCAGACCGCCTTCACGCCGCGTGATGAAAGCCCGGAGGAATTTGCCGCCGGGACCGGCCGCGACGAGACCTTCTACGCCTGCACCGCCTGCCATGGCTTCAAGCTCGTGGCCCAGCAAGGTTTGACGCGCGCGCAGTGGGAGGACTCGATCAACCTGATGATCAGGCGGCACAACATGCCGCCGCTCGACGACAAGGATCGCGCCGTGGTCCTCGGCTATCTCGAAGCGGCCTATCCGCCGCGCGCTCCGGCGAGTCGCGGAGGCTGGCAGAACCCGTTTGCCAAGTGAGGTGCTCCTTATTTCCTTCTCCCCTTGTGGGAGAAGGTGGTGCGAAGCGCCGGATGAGGGGTCTCTATCCCCATCCAAGCCGTACCGTGGTGAAAGAACCCCTCACCCGTCTTCGCTTCGCGAAGCCACCCTCTCCCACAAGGGGAGAGGGGAGAAGCGCGCATTGACAGACAAATCTATCCGCCTCCAATGTCCGCCCAGAACAAGAACAATGGGTGGATCGCGTGGCGGGCAACGAACAACAAGAAACTTACGAATGCGACGTGCTGGTGGTCGGCTCGGGCTGTGCCGGCCTGTCGGCGGCGGTCACCGCGGGGCATCAGGGGCTCAAGGTCCTGGTCGTCGAGAAGGAGCCGCGCTTTGGCGGCACCACCGCGCGTTCCGGCGGCTGGCTGTGGATTCCCGGCACCTCGCTGGCCCGCAACTGGGGCATCGTCGAAAGCCCCGAGCAGGCGCGGACCTATCTGCGGCATGAGGCCGGAAATTCCTACGATGCCGCCCGCGTCGATGCGTTTCTGACCTCCGGTCCCGAAGCGGTGGATTTTTTCACCACAAAGACCGCGGTGCGTTTCGACATGCCGCTGACCTTTCCGGATTATCACGCAGAAGCGCCGGGCGGCACGCAAGGCGGCCGCTCGATGGTGACGCGGCCGTTCGACGGAAGTGAACTCGGCGAGCACCTCAAGGATATCGGCGCGCCCCTGCCCGAACTCACCGTGTTCGGCATGATGCTGGGCTCCGGCAAGGAGATCGTCCACTTCATGCGCGCGACCAAGTCGCTGACCTCGGCGCTGTTCGTCGCCAAGCGGCTGTCGAAGCATCTGGTCGACGTGATCCGCCACGGCCGCGGCATGAACCTCACCAACGGCAATGCGCTGGCCGGACGCCTCGCCAAATCGGCGTTCGATTTGAAGATCCCGCTATGGCTGGCGTCGCCGGTGCGCGAACTGATCAGCGATAGCGGCGCGGTGCGCGGCGCCATCGTCGAACGCGACGGGCGCAAGATTCGCATTCATGCAAAGCGCGGCGTCATCCTCGCCTGCGGCGGCTTTCCGCACGATGTGGCGAGGCGCAAGGCGATGTTCCCGCATGCGCCGACCGGCAACGAGCATTATTCGCCCGGCCCGATCGGCAACACCGGCGACGGCTTGCGTTTGGCGGAATCCGCCGGCGGACGCGCCGAGGATTCATTGCCCAACGCCGCGGCCTGGGTGCCGGTCTCGATCACCACGCGCAAGGACGGCAGCAAGGGCGTGATGCCGCATTTCATCGACCGCGCCAAACCCGGCGTGATCGCGGTGACGCGCGAAGGCGTGCGCTTTGCCAACGAAGGCAATTCCTACCACGACTTCGTGCAGGACATGATGAAGGTCGCAAAACCCGGCGAGGAGATCGCGGCGTTCCTGTTGTGCGATCATCGCGCCTTGCGCAAATACGGCCTTGGCTGCGTACCGCCGTTTCCGATGCCGCTCGGCCATCACTTGCGCACCGGCTATCTCAAGCGCGGCGCGACGCTGGCCGAACTCGCTGCGCAAGCGGGCATTGACGCCAGGGGACTCGAGGCGACGGTCGCCGAATTCAACAAGTCCGCCATCGATGGACAGGACCCGGCGTTCGGAAAAGGCTCGCGCGCCTACAACCGCTACCAAGGCGACGCGCTGCACGGCCCCAACCCCTGCATCGCGCCGATCAAGGACGGGCCGTTCTATGCGATCAAGATGGTGATCGGCGATCTCGGCACCTATGCCGGCATCCGGACCGACGCGAACGCCCAGGCGCTCGGCGCCGACGGCCAGCCGATCGCGGGCCTCTACGCTGTCGGCAACGACATGGCGAGCATCATGGGCGGCAACTATCCGGGCGCGGGGATTACGCTCGGGCCGGCGCTGACGTTCGGGTACATCGCGGGACGGCATATCGCGGGCAAAGGTTTGGCTTAGCCCGACTTCCGGGCTCTGCCCCGGGTCGACGTCCTCACCGAACGTGCAGTCCATTATGGAACGAATGCCGATCGGCTCGATTGTGCTTCGATCGAACCGGAGATCTCCTGGTGCGCACGTTCCGCCTGTTCACGGCTCTTGTTCCCGTTCTCCTCCCGGCGACCGTCCTGGCAGCCAACGTGGAGTGGCAGAGGTATGTAATCCCCAGCACCGGAACCAACGTCGAAATTCCGGTGACGATTTTCAGCACGGACGCCGAACTGCCGGATGGTGGAACCGGGCGGCGTTTCTACACCGACGATCGCCGCGCTGATTTGACCATCCAATCGGTTGCAAATCCCGAAAACGACTCGCCCGCGGCGTTTCTGGCGAAGAAGAATCCGCCGCCTGGCATCATCTACAAAAGAGTGACGCCGAACTTCTTCGTGGTGTCCAGCATCCGCAACGACCGGATTTGGTACAACCGCTGTAACCGTTCGGCCGGCTATATGAATTGCGTCCTGATCAATTATCCCGCCGCGGAAAAACGGCAATGGGACCGCGTGGTCACGCGAATAAGCCACACATTGGCCAACTAAGCCCTGCTGGAGCAGGAAAAACCGGCAATCAGGTTCCGTGCGCAGGAACCGTTATTGCTGCACTGCGTTGCTCATGGTCGCCAGCAACCACGAGTGATTTTGTGAACCGCAGAGATTTCCTTGCAGCTTCCGCCCTGCCGCTCGTATCGATCGCGGCGCCAGGACTCCTGACCTCCGCGCACGCGCAGCCGATGCCGTTCGACCGGTCTCTTGTGCGGCAAATGGCCCGTGATCTCGCCGGCAAAGCGTTCAAGGCGCCCGACAACAAGCTGCCGGATAATCTGAAGGATCTGGATTACGATCGTTACCGGGCAATACGGTTCTTGCCGGAACGCGCGCTCTGGCGCGGCGAAAAGCTGCATTTCGAAGCGCAGTTCTTTCATCGGGGATTTTTCTACGCCAACCGGGTCGATATCTTTGAGGTAAAGGACGGCCAGGCAGCGAAGATCGCCTACCAGCCCGACCTTTTTTCATTCGGCAAGCTGGCGCCGCCCGGCGCAGGTGTCGATCTCGGCTTTGCCGGCTTTCGGCTTCATGCGCCGATCAACAAGCCCGACTATTATGACGAGGTTTGTGTCTTCCTCGGCGCGAGCTACTTCCGGGCCGTCGCCAAGGGCCAATTGTATGGGCTGTCGGCCCGCGGGCTTGCGATCAACACCGGCGAAGCCAAGGGCGAAGAGTTTCCGTCGTTCAAGGCATTCTGGATCGAGAAGCCGGCAGCCAACGCCAAATCCATTGTGGTGCACGCCCTGCTCGACAGCGAAAGTGCGGCGGCGGCCTATCGCTTCACCATCCGGCCCGGCGATGCCACCGTCTTCGACGTGGAAATGGCGATCTATCCCAGAGTGAATCTGGAGCGCGCCGGCCTGATGCCGATGACGAGCATGTTCTTTTTCGGACCGAACGACCGCAAGGACGTCGACGACTTCAGGCCATCCGTCCATGATTCCGACGGGCTGTTCGTGTCCAACGGCCGCGGCGAGGAGCTTTGGCGGCCGCTGCACAATCCCAGGGATCTTCAGATCAGCGCCTTCGCCGACCTCAACCCGCATGGCTTCGGGTTGATGCAGCGCCAGCGGGATTTTCTCGCCTACCAGGACCTCGAATCCAGTTTCGAGCGGCGGCCAAGTCTGTGGGCGGAGCCGATCGGAGACTGGGGCGAAGGTTCGGTCAAGCTGATCGAAATTCCGACCAAGGAAGAAGTGCACGACAATATTGCGAGCTTTTGGCAACCCAAGGCCGCTTTGCAGGCCAAGGGCGAACACACCTACACCTATCGGCTGAACTGGGGCCCCGATATTCCGAAGCCGTCCCCGCTGGCGCGGTTTTCCCGAACCGGCATCGGCGCAAGAGGCGATAACGCGACGCTGTTCGTGCTGGACTTGATCGGCGACAAGTTGAAGTCCGTCGATCCAAAGGTTCTGCGGGGCGTTGTGACCGCGGAGAAGGCCAAGATCCAGAACATCGTTACCCAGCCGAATCCGGCCTCGGGCGGCTGGCGTTTGAGTTTCGAACTCCTGAAGGAGAAGAACCCCGTCGAGATACGCGCATCGCTCATGCAGGAGAACGAGCCGGTATCGGAGGTCTGGGTATATCGATGGACACCCTAGGGAAGGTCCACGGATCGCTTCAGCGCAGCGATCCCTCCAATCAATTCCTGCCGCGGGAGGCGCCAATGGAAATGGCGCTCCCGCAGCAGCAGCGCTTCCAACCGCAAGCCCAAGCCGCGGATTTCACGACGGCATGGCCCAGGCGCGCATGCATCCTTGCCGGCACCGTCATGCTGACCCTGGCCGGCTGCTACGAAATGTACCAGGTGCTCCAGGTCGGAGGCGTGACGATCCTGGAGTGGATGATCCTCGTGTTGTTCGTGCTGTTGTTTGCATGGATTGCGTTTTCCTTCACGTCGGCGATCGCCGGTTTCTTCGTGCTGCTGTTTCGACGCAAGGACGAACTCGGCATCGACGCCAGCGCGGCCCTGCCGGCGATCGAAAGCCGGACCGCGATGTTGCTGCCCACCTACAATGAGGACCCCTATCGCGTTCTGGCCCGGCTGCGCGCCATTTGCGAATCGGTCGAGGAAACCGGATACGCTTGCCAGTTCGACTGGTTCGTTCTGAGTGACACGACCGATCCCGGGATCTGGATCGCCGAGGAAAAGTGTTTTCTTCGACTCCGGCATGAAGCCGGGCCGTCAGCCAGGATTTTCTATCGTCACCGTCCGGAAAACACCGCGCGGAAATCCGGCAATATCGAGGATTGGGTCAGGCGGTTTGGCTCCGACTATGAGTGCATGCTTATTCTGGATGCCGACAGCCTGATGACGGGGGACACCATCGTGCGGCTTGTCGCCGCGATGGAGCAACATCGACACGTCGCGCTGATCCAGACGCTGCCGATCGTGGTCAACGCCAGAACGTTGTTCGCGCGATGGCAGCAGTTTGCCGGGCGGTTGTACGGTCCGCTGATCGCCGCCGGCATTGCCTGGTGGCATGGATCCGAAGGCAACTACTGGGGGCACAACGCCATCATCCGCATCAGCGCCTTTGCGCGCTACGCCGCCCTTCCCGAACTGAGGGGCCGCAAGCCGTTCGGCGGGCACATCCTCAGCCATGATTTCATCGAGGCCGCGTTCATGCGGCGTGGCGGCTGGGCCATCCATATGGCGCCCACGCTCGGCGGCAGTTACGAGGAATGCCCGCCATCGCTGCTGGATTTCGCCGCCCGCGACCGGCGTTGGTGTCAGGGCAATCTGCAACATCTGGCAGTGCTGCCGTCGCGCGGCCTGCACTGGGTCTCACGGCTCCATCTCCTGACCGGGATCGGATCCTACCTGACGGCGCCGCTCTGGTTCATCTTTCTGGGACTCGGCATCCTGGTCTCGTTGCAGGCGCAGTTTGTCAGGCCGGAATATTTTCCGAAGGGATTTTCGCTGTTTCCGACCTGGCCCGCGCAGGATCCGATCCTGGCGGCCTGGGTATTCGTCGCCACGATGGGCATGCTGATTCTGCCCAAACTGCTCGCCTATATCGTCATGCTCACCCATCGTGACGAGCGAAGAAAGTTCGGCGGCGGCTTTCGGGCCCTTGCGGGGATTTGCGCCGAGACATTCCTTTCGGGCCTGACGGCGCCGGTGATGATGGTCTTCCAATCGTCCGCGGTCGGAGAGATCCTGCTGGGGCGCGATGCCGGATGGCAGGTTCAACGCCGCGACGACGGCGTGGTGTCGCGTCAGGATACGCTTCGCAAATATTCGGTTCCGACATTCTTTGGCGTCGCGATGGCGATCAGCGCCTACGCGGTGTCGTTGCCGCTGCTGCTATGGATGATGCCGGTCATTCTCGGCCTCCTGCTTGCCATTCCGCTTGCCACGCTGTCTTCCTCGGCCAGCGCAGGCGCTGCTTCCAGCCTGTTCAAGACACCGGAGGAGACCTCGCCACCGCAGGTCTTGCTGCGGGCCAACGAACTGGCCAGCGCCTCGCACCGGGCGGTTTCCTGCCCGCTTCTCGAACTGCGCCGTGACGCCGACCTGCGCGAGGCGCATCTAGGCAATCTGTCCGGCCCAAGGCCGCGGAATCGCGGCGAGGTCGATCCGCATCTCGCGATCGCGCGCGCCAAGATCGAGGATGCCGAAACCTTCGACGAGGCGGCCACATTCCTCAGCCCACGCGAGACATTTGCCGCCCTGCATTCGCCGGCCGTTCTTGGCGCGCTGATGGATTTGCGACAGACGACCAATGAGCAGCGCAGGGATTGAAGGATACGACTGGTTGCAGTGGTGGATTGATACAACCGCAACAGGCGCCGACCCGATTGACCAAACCAGCGCTTCGCTTTCAAATAGCCGCATGGCGGCGCAGACGACGGCAACCGAATCGGCACAACGTCCACGCTTCACCGCAAAAGGCGTGTGGCGTGGCTGCGTTGAAATCGCACCGATCGCCGTATTCCTGATCCCGTTCGGCATCGCGTTTGGCGTCGCCGCTTCCGCCAAGAACATCCCGCCCGAAGTCAGCGTCCTGATGAGCATTGCGATCTATGCAGGCGCCTCGCAGTTCGCGCTGCTGGATCTCTGGTATGCGCCGTTGCCGCTGGCGACGCTGGCGCTCACCGTGCTCGCCGTCAACGCCCGGCACATTCTCCTCGGCGCGGCGCTCGCGCCGTGGCTGCTGCAGATTCCGGTCATGCGACGGCTGGGGGCGCTGCTCTGGCTCAGCGACGCCAATTTTGCCTATGCGATGTCCGCGCGCGAGCGGGGAGAAATCGACGCCGGCGTTCTGTTCGGCAGCGGCATCGCGATGTGGCTGATATGGATCGCCAGCACAGCGGTCGGCGCCCTCGCGGGTTCATTTCTCGGCGATCTCACGCGCTTCGGCTTCGATGCGGTCATGGTGACGTATTTCGCGGCCGTCGTCGTCGGCCAATGGAAGGGGGCCAAAGACCTGTATCCGTGGCTCGCGGCGGCGGCGGTCGCCGTGATCGGGACCTATGTTCTGCCGCCGGGCTGGCATATCATCGCGGGCGCGCTGGCCGGCGGGATCGTCGGAACCTGGCGCCATGGTTGATATTGTTGCGGCGGTGGCCGCTGTCCTGCTGCTGACATTGATCACGATGGCGACGCGGGTCGGCGGCGTCTGGATCATGTCTTACGTCGAAATCACGCCGCGCATCGAGGCGTTCCTCAAATACATGGCGGTATCGGTTCTGATTTCGATCGTCGTCCCGACAACGCTGGCCGCGGCGCCGCGGATCTGGATGGCCGTCGCGGCGGCCGCGATCGTGGCCGCCGTCACCCGCAGCGCGCTTAGCGCCATGCTGGTGGGCGCGGCCGTGGCGGCGGCGATGAAGAATTTGGGGATGTGAGGTGGAGCGGAGATCGCGGCGCCAGCCCGCCTACGCCAAGGGGCTTCGGCGAGGCAGCCTTCGCTCGCTTCGCTACGATACGTTCCGGCTTGCCGAGCCGTAGCTCGCGAAGCGAGCGAAGGCTGGTGGGCGCGACAGGGATCGAACCTGTGACCCCTACCATGTCAAGGTAGTGCTCTCCCGCTGAGCTACGCGCCCTAGATTGGGATGACCATCCCGCTCCAGCTTTGATCGTATTGGGTGCGGTCCGTATATCGGCTCCAAAGCGCCCCCGCAAGGACGCTTCTGGGTAATTTCCGGTGTGATTTCGAGGTAAAACTTCTTGTTTTGACGCGTTTTCTTCACGCGAACCGGTACCCACTTCGCTCGAAAACGCTTTTGAATAGTCCGAATCAGGCCGCCAGCATCTTGTTCACTTCGCTGACCAATTCGCGAAGATGGACCGGCTTGGCCAGCACCTTAGCGTTTTTCGGGGCTTCCGAATCGGAATTCAGCGCAACGGCCGCAAAGCCAGTGATGAACATGATCTTGATATCGGGGTCGAGTTCCGAGGCGCGGCGCGCCAGCTCGATGCCGTCCATTTCGGGCATCACGATATCGGTCAGCAGCATCTCGAACGGCTCCTCGCGCAGCCGCTGATAGGCCGACAGGCCGTTATCATGGGGCGAGACCTGAAATCCGGCGTTTTCCAGCGCCTTGACCAGGAAGCGGCGCATGTCGTTGTCGTCTTCGGCGAGGAGGATTTTGTGCATGGCGGTCTGTCGTCGAATCCGGCTTGGAGGGGCAGTCCGCACACTAAGCCCGACAGACGGTAAAGATCGGGTGAAAGGCAGCAGTGTGCAGGTCACGCAGAGCGGCGCTATTTCTGTACCGGAACGCGCCAGAGATCAATCAAGGCAGGCGTTTTCCGCATTTGAGATGTGTTCCAGCACCATTGCGGCTTTTTTCACTTGGCAGAATGATTGTGATTACCGACAATGCATTCTCATAAAATCTCTGGTTTTCCGGCAGAATCGGTTGCTCTATCGCGAGACTTGATCGACTGTCTTGATCGACTGCCTGGGAAGCACGGATCCAAGGACGGCGCCCGACGATGACCCAGTTTGATGGCGAACTGTCGCCTCCGTTCGAGATCGTGGAGCCGGCCAGCTGGCGGGGGCCGATCATCTTCAATTCCCCGCATTCCGGCTCGGTCTATCCGCTGGAATTCCTCAACGCGTCCCGGATCGATCTGGCAGCATTGCGCCGCTCCGAGGATTCGTTCATGGACGAACTGATCGCCGATTTGAGCGATCGCGGTTTTCCGACGGTGCGGGTCAATTTCCCGCGTTCCTATGTCGATGTGAACCGCGAGCCCTATGAGCTCGATCCGCGCATGTTTACCGGCCGGCTGCCGAGCTTTGCCAATACCCGCTCGATGCGGGTCGCCGGCGGTCTCGGCACCATCCCGCGCGTGGTCGGCGACGGTCAGGAGATTTACCGCGAGCGGCTCAATGTCGATGAGGCGCTGGGCCGGATCGAGGCGCTCTACAAGCCCTACCACCGCGCGTTGCGGCGGCTGATCAACAAGGCGCACCAGGCGTTCGGCACCGTGATCCTGGTGGATTGCCACTCGATGCCGTCGATCGGCGTGTCGCGCGACGAGCCGCGGCGGCCCGATATCGTGATCGGCGACCGCTACGGCACCAGCTGCGCCGCGCTGCTGCCCGACGTCGTCGAGGACGTCATGAGCGGGCTCGGCTATTCGATCGGCCGCAACAAGCCCTATGCCGGCGGATTCATCACCGAGCATTACGGCAACCCGGCAAGCGGATTGCACACCGTGCAGCTCGAACTCAACCGCGCGATCTATATGGATGAACGCCGCCGCGAGCGCTCACCGCGCTTTGCGCAGGTGGCCGCCGATTTCGCCGTTCTGGCCGACGCGCTGGCCACCGTACCGCTCGGCGACCTCGGGCCGTTCCAGGCCGCGGCGGAGTAAGCATCTCTCTCGTCATTCCGGGATGCGCCTCCTGGCGCAGACCCGGAATCCATTCGTCGACGTAACTTGCCGCCCGATAGATTCCGGGCGCGCGCTGCGCGCGCCCCGTAATGACGAGAAAGAGAAACCGGCTCCAAAAGAAAAAAGGGCCGCTTGAATGAACAAGCGGCCCAAGTCTAGGGAGGAAACGCCCAAGGAGGGCAGCGATAGGGCGAGGCCCTACCGCACCGCAACAATATGCGGCCGCGCTGCACAAAACGCAAGTCCTTTCGAAACTTTGCCAGCGTAATCCCGGCGAGGCTGGCCGTTATGCAACAGGTCAGTTAAATACAACTTTACTTTAATATTCAATGGCTTGCGAGGAGTATTCCGTGGGAACCCGGTGTTACGGAGCGGCCACAATTCACAAATCTCGATGTTGTGAATAGCCGTGTCACCAAAAATGCATGCCTAAACGAAGCCGATTCGAAACCCCAAGGGGGACCCTGAGTCGGATGAAGGGGGGCCCTTAGTCGGATGAGATGGGAATAACATTCCGTTAATCGTGCGCCCATCGCAGGATTGAGCTAGGCAAGAACGGGAACGCTTGAACATCCCTCCGCCCTTTCAAGGAACTGCCGTGACGGTCATCGATTTCACAGCCTTTATCGGCCGCCTCGCGACCGCCTCCGGCGAAACCATTCTGCCATTCTTTCGGACCTCGCTTTCGATCGACAACAAGAGCGCCAAGGATTTCGATCCCGTCACCGAGGCCGACCGCGCCGCCGAGGCTGTCATGCGCCGGCTGATCAAGGGCAACTTTCCCCAGCACGGCATCGTCGGCGAGGAATTCGGCAACGAGCAGGAAAACGCCGAATATGTCTGGGTGCTCGATCCGATCGACGGCACCAAATCCTTCATCGCGGGATTCCCGATCTGGGGCACGCTGATCGCGCTGATGCACCGGGGCACACCGGTGTTCGGGATGATGCACCAGCCTTATATCGGCGAGCGTTTTTCCGGCGACAGCGGCTCGGCGCATTATTCCGGCCCTTCCGGCGAGCGGAAGCTTTCCGTGCGGCGCTGCGCCTCGCTGAAGGATGCGACCTCCTACACCACCAGCCCGCTGCTGATGAACGCCGCCGACCGGGCCGCCTTCGGCCGCGTCGAAGAGGCGGTGAAGCTGACGCGCTATGGCGGCGATTGCTATTCCTATTGCATGCTGGCGGCCGGTCATCTCGACCTCGTGGTCGAGACCGAGCTGAAACCCTATGACATCGCCGCCTTGATCCCGATCATCACCGGCGCCGGCGGCATCGTCACCACCTGGGACGGCAAGCCCGCCCAAAGCGGCGGCCGCATCATCGCCGCCGGCGACGCCCGCGTGCACGAAGCGGCGATGAAACTACTCAACAGCTAGCGCATTCTTTTTAAAGACGATCTTCGGGCAAACACTTGGTGTTGCCCCCCGGAAAACCGGTTCCACCCCGCATCGAGTGCGGGGCAGGCTTTTTCCTCGGGACAAACGGTTTGGCCGGCGATCGTGCTCCAGGCCACGGAAGGCACCGCATGGACGCACTGCTGATCGTGGACATGCAGGTCGGGCTGCGGAGCGGCGATCCCAAGCACGATCTGCCAGGGGTCATCGACCGCATCAACCGGCTCGCCGCCAGCGTGCGCGCGCAGTCCGGCATGGTCATCTTCATTCAGCACTGCGGCGATGCCGGTGACGATTTCGAACCGCAATCGCCGGGCTGGGCGCTGCTTCCCGAACTCATCAGGGATCCAGCCGATGTCGTCGTTCAGAAGAGCATGAACGACCCCTTCGCCGGCGCCGAGTTGCAGGCCCGCCTCGGCAGGATCGCACCCGACCGCGTGCTGGTGACCGGCTGGGCCACCGATCTGTGCGTCGATGCGACCGTCCGATCCGCCGTCTCGAACCAGCACAACGTCGTCGTAGTGACCGATGCCCACACCTTGAGCGACCGCCCCCACCTCGATGCGGTCAGCGTCATGCGGCATCATCATTGGGTCTGGTGCAATCTCATTTCCCAAAAACCCGTCCGCCTCGCGGCCACCGACGAACTCGTGCCTTGACCAAGCGATGACGTAACCCGGGGTACAAAAAATCTGCTATAAGCCGCGACGCGACAGACGCTTTAGACATCTGCGCAGGGAGGCTTGCATGAGGATTTGGGGCGCGCTGGCGACCGGATTGTCGCTGCTGCTATTGCCGGCCGCGGGCTCAGCACAGGATTTTCCAACCAAACCAATCAAACTGATCGTGCCGTTCCCACCCGGCGGGCCGAACGACATCATCGCCCGCGTGGTCGGCCAGCGCATGTCGGAACTGGTCAAGCAGCCGATCGTGATCGAAAATCGCAGCGGACAGGCCGGAGTGCTGGGCACCGACGCGGTCGCGAAAGCTGCGCCCGACGGCTACACCATCGCCATCACCAGCGCGAGTTCGCTCGTCATCAACCCGTCGCTTGAGAAAATGCCCTACGACGTGCGGAAGGAGCTCGCACCGGTCACGCTTGTTGTGACCGTGCCGGAAATGCTGGTCGTTGCCAGCAACGTTCCGGCCAACAACATGGCCGAACTGATCGCCCTCGCCAAGGCGCAGCCCGGCAAGCTCAATTTTGCCTCCGCCGGCGTCGGCGGCCTGCCGCATCTGGCCGGCGAACTGTTCAAGCTGACCGCAAAACTCGACATCGTGCATGTGCCGTATCGCGGCGCCGCGCCCGCCATCAACGACCTGCTCGGCCAGCAGGTGCAGATGACGTTCCTCGACCTGCCGGTGATCCTGCCGCATATCAAGGCGGGCTCCCTGAAGCCAATTGCATTGGGCGCCCCCACCCGCGCCCCGACCGCGCCCGACGTGCCGACCACGGCGGAAGTCGGCATGCCCGATCTGTTGATCGAGAACTGGTACGGCATGATCGCGCCGGGCGGCACGCCCGAGAAGATCATCACTGAGCTGAACCGCATCGCCAACGAGGCGATGGCCGATCCGAGCGTCAAGGCAAAACTCGCCGATCAGGGCCTCACGGTTGCCGGCGACAGCCCGGAACATTTCCGCGGCTTCATCGACTCTGAAATCAAGAAGTGGTCGAAGGTGATCAAGGAGGCCGGACTGGAGACGGCGAAGTAATTCTCTCCAGGCGTAATTCTCTTCAAGAACGGCGCTGTGCTCACGCCTTGCTGCCGCTCTCGTTTCTGCGCGGGAGGCAGAAAAAAGACGCCGCAACGAAATCTTTCTGGCATCTCCGCCAACACCAGGCGCTACTAGCGGCGAGTCATTGCGCGCGGGCCAGACACCTGCCCACCTGCTGCTCGCAGTAGCGCATGCATTTGTTCTGATGTCCTCGCCAGTCACCGCCCCCGCCAGTGGGGTTGGCACATCTGCCAACGCAATTTGCCGCTCGGTCCTCGCACCGCAAGGGTGAAACTGCTTCTGCCCGTGCATTGAGGAGCATTCCGGTGCCGATGAAGGTGATGGCAAAGAAAAGGTGCCGTATCATGTGACCTCCTGAGAAAAGCATGAGACGCTCGCCAGCCTACTCCTTTCGGGAATGTCGTCTATTGGCCTTTGCGGCATTCCCGCTGCAATGCGGAATTTGGCGTCGTCCGCTTTCGGCGTGCGACAGCAACGCGCGGACAGTGCTTGGTGCTTTTGCGGTATGGTTCAGTATTCTGGCCTCCAAACCGAATGTCGAGGACGCGCCATGGTGTCGCAAAGGATCGGCGGGCTGGACTCCAAGGTGGACTCCAAGGCGCGCCTGGCATCGGACCCGATCGAATCCACGCCCGAATCCACACCGCTGGTGCGTACGTTTCACCAGATCCTGCTCTGGCCGCTTCAACTGCTGCCGCTGAAGGAAGGCTCGCAGATCCATCATCACTGGGAGCTGCTCGAGAAGGATGCCGGCCGGATCTGGAAGGAAGTGGATGACGAATTCTGCGCCGATCCCGACGCCTTCCAGGAACGGCACTATCGCGAGTTCGTGACGTTCCTGCCCTATGTGCAGCGTCTGCTCTACGGCGAAGGCGCCAAGCGCCGCTCCATGGCCGCCTACGGCGAATCCCCGATAAAAGCCTACCGCCGGACGGACGTGGCAGCGGTGAGGATACTCTTCCCCGAACGGGACGCACCTGTGGTGTTCGACGTCCGGCACGTCGATCTCTACTTTTTCTATGACGTCGACCTTGTCATTCTTGCCGTCGAAGTATCCGGCTCCGACGTGCCGCTCGACGTGGTGCAGGACTCGCTGCACCGGTTCGGCCGCGCCTATCCCGCGGGCTGGACCGCAGAGGGAGACGGCATCAACTGCCCCCGCAAGGTGGAATGGCTGGCGGCAGACGGGCGCGTGCTCGCGGTGTCGGACTACGAGGACAGAAAACAGTATCTGGCATCGGTGTGTCGCGAGCGGGCGCCGCCGCTCGCGGCGCACTGGCAATATTTGCTCAACCCGATGGCGGCCCATCACTCCGATCAGGCGGGCGCGCTGCGGTTCCGCCAACTCGAATATTACCGCATGCCGTTGATGGCTTATCTCGCCGTCGAACATCCGGAGCAACTGACGCGGGCAGACTTTGCCCGGCTGGCCTACGCGAACGCGCCCGGCGACCGGCATGCGCTGCCCTACTCCGAGAAATATCTGGCGAGCTTCGAAGAAAACCATTGCTACGACAGGTACTATGACGAAACGCAATCCGACGCCCGGCTGCGCACACGCGTGATGTGTTGCGATCACGCGTTCCTCATCGTCGGCGACGCCGCGAGGCCCGTATTCCTGGATGCGGAGCGCGGCGTTCTTGGCCAGTTCCGTCATCAGTTCTTTCTGCTGGCGCTGATCGCGCACATGCACAAGGGCGCCTTGCTGATGATATCCGACCGCCTGGTGCACGCTGTGACGCGCCTCAATATCGAGCAGCAGGAAACCGTGCGACGATTCCGCGCCGAGATCAGGGGCCTACTCGAAATATTCCTTCGCTTCACCCACCGCTACTGGTTTCACGACGTATCGGAGCACGTGCAGACGCGCGAGGTGTTCCACGCCCTGGTCAAACACCTCGGCACCGACCGCCTGTACGTCGATATTCGCGAAGAGCTGAAGGATATGGGCGCCTATCTCGACAGCGATCTGCTGCGTCGCCAGTCGAACATCTTCCTCAGGCTGACCGTCGTGACCATGATCGGCCTGATCGGCACCACCACGACAGGCTTCCTCGGCATGAGCAGCCTGATCGCCGCAACCGACCATCATCTCGCGGCGAAGGCAATTTACGTAGCCGTAACGGCAACCGCTTTCGCCGCGCTCACGCTCTATACGCTGGCAAAGTCGCAGCGCATTGCCGGTTTCCTCGATGCGCTGACCAACGAACGATTGCCGCTGCGAACGAAGGCCGACGCATTGCTGGATATCTGGCGCAAGAAGTGATGACTTATTGCCGCTTTTGGCGGGATAGCGGACATTCGGCCGCAGCGTGATCTATCAATTGCCCCCAACTCGGTCATGCGGCGAACCACAAACTCGTATCAGAGCCATCGAGCGCGTTTGAAACGCGCATAAAGCACCGCGCAAAGCAGGGCGATAATTCCGACCACGACAAAGTAGCCGTACTGCGTCTTCAACTCGGGCATGTTTTCGAAATTCATGCCGTAGATTCCGGCGATCGCGGTGGGCACGGCCAGGATCGCGGCCCACGCGGCCAGCTGCCGCGTAATCGCGCTCTGACGCTGCTGCTCCAATAGATTGCTCACTTCGAAGACCGAGGTCAGCACGTCTCGCAACGAGTTCACCATCGCCTCGACGCGCCGCACGTGGTCCAGGACGTCTTGAAAATAGGGCCGGGCGTTGGCATCGAGGCACGGTGTCTCAAGGTGGACGAGCCGGCCGCAGACCTCCATCATGGGGCCGATAATTCGCTGAAAGCGGATCAGTTCCTGACGCAGCCCGAACAGCCGTTTGACGTCTGCGCGACTGAGAAAGCTGTCAAGCGCGCTTTGCTCCATCTTGAGAACGTGTTCCTCGATCGTCTCGACCACCGGCAGGTATCCATCAACGATGAAGTCGAGGATGGCGTGCAGGACATAATCCGGACCATGTCTCAGCAAGCTGGGAGCCGCTTCGAGTTGGGCGCGCAGTTCGCTGTGCGCCCGCGCCGAGCCATGCCGAACCGTAATGATAAAATTCTTTCCGACAAAGATCGCTGTTTCGCCATAGGCGATGTGATCCTGCTCAAGATGAGCCGTGCGCGTCATGACAAACAGCTGGTCGCCGTAGACGTCAACTTTCGGCAGTTGGTTTGCCTTGAACGCGTCCTCGATCGCGAGCGGATGAAGCCCGTAGTTCTTCTCGAGTTGCTCAAGCTCTCGTTTCGAAGGCTCGAACAACCCGATCCAGACAAACTCGGGCTTGCCCTTGCAATCGATGGGCTCGTCCAGCGAAACGGCCCTTGCACTCTTGCCGTTGCGATACAGGTGGGCAGCCACGACGCTCACAACGAACTTCCTCCGGACGACCTATTCAGCGGGGCTTCCAGCCCGTGCATGTTGACGATCTAGCACCAGGGCCAAAACACTCGCAACGATGTTGACGAGCGTATCCGGCGCCGAAGGACGTTCATCCGGGTCGAACGCCAGTCCAATGACGGCATTCGGGCCTCCGGCCGTCTTTACGGGCCAAAAGTCGAAGCGCGACGCCAGATTCGGATAGACTTCGCCACGCTGGACAGTTCCCGTCGACAGCGATGATCGCGCCGCATTCAGTTCGGCCTCCTGGGGTTCCACGTCGCCGGCTGCCTTGAGGGAAACGACCCTGTCCCCGGTAACAAGCATCACGACAGCGGGAACCTGGAAGATCGCTTCAAGGGCCTGGGAAGCGATCGAGACGATCGCGTTGGTATCGTCGGCCGCGACGACGTCACGGCTATAGTTTTGCAGCGCCGTCGCCTGCCTTCTTAACGAGGCCGCCTCGATCGCCCTCCGGCCAGAGGTGAAGGCAACGCCACTCGCAATGAGGCCGACCACGAACAATAGCCCGATCGCCCAGATGTTTGCCACATCGTCGACGGCGAGTGAGTAGCGAGGATCAATGAAGAAGAAATTGAAAGCAAGGGCGCCAAGGATCGCCGAACAGAGAGCCGGTCCGAGGCCGAGGCTAACGCCCGCGATGATCACCGGTACGACGAATACGAGCGACAAATTGGGGATCGCGATCTTGCTGTCCACACCGATCGCGACGACCGTCGCGAGGGCGATCATTGCGATTGCAGCAAGGTAGCGCATCACCGGCGAAGCTATCGGGCCCTGGAGGCTATCGGTATCGGACGCCGGTGCAATGTCCAACGGCAGCTTCGATTCAATATCGACCATCGCTTCGACTCCTGGCTGGGACGCAGGGCCACGAACAAAGAGCGCCAGCAGTACGGCGAGGCGCACTCTCCATTCCGCTCGGTAGTGACTTCCGACAGCACGATAGAGATTGGTCCGTTGGCATATAAAGTCGATATGACAAAGCTGCGCGCGATATAGGAATCTCATAAGCGCTGATGGCCGCTGTTCGCCGTCGGGCTGCCGGAATGTCGCCGATTGGCGAGGAGGCCCTCAGTAATCCAGCCGCCCGAATAATTCCCCGAACGGAATCATGATGTGGGTCCGGTACGCCTCGCGCGTTTGCAAGGCGCGATACCAGCGCTCGACCTGCGGCAATGACGGGCGGTCGATTTCCAGCTCGAAGTAACGGTAGAGCGACGTCCCGGCCGTGATGTCGGCAAGCGACAAGGCCTCGCCGAGCAGGAAGCTACGCCCCTCCAGCAACCGGTCGAGTTTTTCGAAATCCCTGGCGCAACGCGCCAATGCGGCCTTGATCGCCGGCCAGTTTCGCTTGTCTTCCGGTGTCCGGTAAAATCCCCAGAACACACCGGTGAGGAAATCCGGTTGCAGCGCGGTTTGCGACCAGTCCATCCAGCCGTCGACCGCGCCGCGGACGACGGGATCATCGGACCAGAAGCTTCCAGCGCCGTGGCGCGCGGCCAGATAGCGGAGAATCGCATGCGATTCCCACACAATGGTCTCGCCGTCCTTGATCACGGGAATGCGGCCGTGCGGGTTCATCGCCAGAAACGCCGGCGCATCGAGTCCGCCCGCCGAGCCGCCGGCGTCGATATGTTCATGCGCGAGTTCAAACTCACCGATCAGCCACATGACTTTCTGGACGTTGAATGAACTGCGGCGTCCCCAGACCTTGAGCATTCTCTTTCTCCAAATTACTTCGGCGCCATCTTGCGCAGATGTTCCACCAACTGCTGCGCCGGCTTCGGCAGCGACTTGAAACTGCGGGCGCAGATCGCAAGCCTGCGGTTGGCCCAGGGATCCCTGATCCTGACGACGCTGATCTTCATCGACCGCGCGCAGCGCCTGGCCGCTACTTCCGGCATCACGGCGACACCGATGCCGGCAGAAACCATCTGCCCGATCGCATCGAAATTGTTGAGCCGGGCGCGAAACCGCAAGCGTGCACCGAGCCGCGCGGCGTGGCCGGTGACATGGGCGTGCAGCGCGCTCGAGGTGATCAGGCCGACGAAATCCCGCTCCACCACCTCGCGGAAATCGACCTGCCGCCGGTTCGACAATTCGTCCTGGCGCGCGGTGACCAGCACCAGGCGGTCTTCGCTGTAGGGGATCCGCTCGATGTTGTCGGGCAGCGCGTGTTCGGCGGCAAGCCCGAGATCGGCGGCGCCGCTGGCGATGGCGCGCGCAATGTCGGCGCTTTCGCGCTCCTCGACGTCGATCGAGATATGCGGATGCTGGCTCAGGAACGCGGCCAGCGCCTTCGGCAGATATTCCGACAGGCCGGAGGTGTTGGCGAGGAAGCGGACGGTGGCCTTGACGCCGCGCGAGAACGCGGCGAGATCGCCGCGCATCGCGTCCACATTGTGCATGACGATGCGAGCATGATCGAGCAGGCTTTCGCCGGCCGGCGTCAGTTCGACGCCGCGGCGGCCACGCTGCAGCAGTGACACGCCGAGCGCGGCTTCCAGGCCCTTGATGCGCGCGCTGGCCGAGGCCAGCGCCAGATGCACGCGGTTCGCGCCATTGGTGATGCTGCGCGTCTCGGCCACCGCGATGAAGAGCTGTAGGTCGACCAGATCGAAGCGCATCACGAATTCCGATATCTGCCTTCGGACGGGCCGAATGCTGTCTCCGTAATCTCCAGATTGTGCCTGATAGCACGATCGGTCAATGTGGCCGCATGATCGATTCCATGCTCATTCTCATCGCGGCCGCGTTCCTGCTCGCCGGTTTCATCAAGGGCGTCATCGGGCTCGGCCTGCCGACGGTGTCGATGGGGCTGCTCGCGGTAACGATGCCGCCCGGCCAGGCGATCGCGATCGTGATCGTTCCGGCGATCGTCACCAATATCTGGCAAACCTTCGGCGGCCCGTATCTGCGCGACATCATGCGGCGGCTGTGGCCGCTGATGGTCGGCACCGTGATCGGCATCTGGCTCAACGGCGGGCTCTTGACCGGGCCCTATGCGGCCTATGGCACCGTCATCCTCGGCGTGCTGCTGGTGATCTATGCCATCGTCGGCCTGTGCAAATTCAGCTTCAAGGTCGCGCAACGCGACGAGAAGTGGATCGGCGGCATCGTCGGCCTTGTCACCGGCGTGATCTCGGCCGCGACCGGCGTTCAGGTCATCCCGTCAATGCCGTTCATGCAGGCGATCGGCATGCAGAAGGACGAACTGGTGCAGGCGCTCGGCGTGTTCTTCACGGTCGCCACCGTGGCGCTCGCCTTCAACATCACCGCGGCGGGCCTGCTGACGGCCGCATCCGCGCTGCCGGGCGCGGTGGCGATGGCGGCGTCCTTTGCCGGCATGTTCATCGGCCAGGCGGTGCGAACGCGGATGCAGCCGGACGTGTTCCGCCGCTGGTTCCTGATCGCGATGATCTTCCTCGGGCTCTATCTCGCCGTCGGCGGGTTTCTGAAAATTCACGGCTAAAACCCGGTTCTGGCTGGATCAGAACCAGGTTCCAGCTATCTTGCTTTGACGCGTTTTCCTGACGCGAACTGGCCTGAAAGGCGCCTCACCCAAATGGGGTAGATCAGCGGGTCTGCAGCATCGCCACGCGAATCCCGAGATAGATAAACATCCCGCCGAGCACGCGGTTGATCCAGGCGATCACGCGCTGGGAGTGCCTGATGCGGGAGGCGGCCTTCGACGCAAAGGCTGCGACGCCGAGGCACCACATGGTGCCGTTGAAGATGAAGATCAGGCCGAGGGCCAGGAAGGCCGCCGTCTTGTGCGGCGAATCGGCGGCCACGAATTGTGGCAGGAACGCCAGGAAGAACAGTGCGACCTTGGGATTGAGGACGTTGGTCAAGGCCCCCTGCCAGAACACGCGGCGCAGCGAGACCGTCCCGTCCTGCACGGCTGCTTCAGCAATTGGGGGCGCGCGCGACAGCAGCATCTGGAGGCCCGTAAACACCAGATAGGCCGCGCCGACCAGCTTCAGGACCGTAAAGGCGGCCGCCGACGTCATCAGCAGCGCGGACAGGCCAATCGCGGCACCGAACACGTGAACCAGACAGCCACTGCAGATGCCGAGCGCGGCCGCCGCCCCGCCACGCCAGCCCAACTGGATGCTGCGGCCGATGATGTAGGCGGTATCAGGCCCCGGCGTGACATTAAGCAGCAACCCCGAGAGGATGAACAACCAGAGTTCGTTTATGCCGAGCAGCTCGCCCATGATTTTGACCAGTTCCCTCGTGACAATCCATTGGTCCAGCGCATGCCAATCGCAATTGGATTGCGTTACTATCACTTCTGGATCGGCCTTCCGCCAGATACAGCGTATTTAATAATCATTGGAATCGCTTGGCCGACCGCATAGTGGTATGCAAGCGCGGGAGTTTTAGGGATACATGGAAAGACGGCTAGCCGCCATCGTTTGCGCTGATGTCGCCGGCTATTCCCGCATGATGGGAGCCGACGAGGCGGGCACGCATGCCACCTTCAAGGCTCACCGCACCGCGATCTACCCGATCATCCTCAACCATGGCGGCCGTCTGGTGAAGAACACCGGCGATGGCTTCCTGCTGGAGTTTCCCAGCATCGTCGGCGCCATCGAGGCCGCGGTCGCGATGCAGATGATGATGGCCGAACGAAACCATCATTTGCCCACCGACCGTGTGATGCAATTCCGTATGGGCATCCATATGGGCGACGTGATGGCCGACGAGGACGAGGTGTTCGGCGACGACGTCAACATCGCGGTCCGGCTCGAATCGGTGGCCGCCCCGGGCGGCGTGGCGGTGTCGGGCAAGGCCTATGGCGAGGCCGGCAAGCGCCTCAGCGTGCCCTTCATCGATGCCGGCCCGCACCGGTTCAAGAATATCGAGGAGCCGGTCAGCGTCTGGTCCTGGGAGCCTGAGGGCGCCGACCACCGCAGCCGCGAGGCGAGGGATCCCGCGAACCTGCCTGCGCAGTACCGGACCGCGATCGTCGGCGTGCTGCCGTTCGCCAATCTGAGCGAGAGCGCCGACGAGTATTTCTCCGACGGCCTCACCGAGGACCTGATCCACGCATTGTCGCTGCAATCGTTCTACCGGGTGCTGAGCCGCAACTCGACGTTCTCCTTCAAGGGCAAGAACCTGAGCACGCGCCTGATCGCGCGCGAGATCGACGCGAGCTACCTGATCCAGGGCTCGGTGCGCCGCGCCGGCAGCAAGATCCGCGTCACCGCCGAGCTGATCGCGCCCGAGAACGGCGAGCAATTATGGACCGGCCGCTACGACCGCGACATGGGCGACCTGTTCGCGATGCAGGACGAGATCACCACCAGCCTGTCGGCGGCGATCGCGGCCGAGATCTACCGGGCCGAGGCTTCCGCCCCTCCCCGGCCGTCGTCGAACGACCTGACCGCATGGGACCGCTTCCTCAAGGGGCTTTCCTATTATTACCTGCAGACCAAAGCCGATTTCGAAACCTCGATCGGCCTGTTCAGGGAGGCGATCGCGCTCGATCCGACGCTGTCGATCGCCCGCGCCTATCTCGCCACCATCATGATGCAGAGCATCCAGTTCGGATGGATCAAGAGCACGCGCGAATTGTGGACCACGGCGATGGATCTGGCCGAGAGCAGCGTCAGGCTTGATCCGCGCTCGTCCTTTGCCTTCCAGATCGTCGCCTATCTGCACGCCCTGGAAGGGCATCACGAGGTCTCCATGGATGCCGCGAACCGGGCGGTCGGGCTGAACCCCTACGACATGGGCGCCCGCGGTGTTCTCGGCTTCTGTTATTTTTACGCAGGCGACCATCGCCAGGCCATCGAACTGATTTCGATGGCGGCGCAGCGCGGCAATTCCGACCCCCGATATCAATGGGCAGGGGTGAATGCGTTCGCCCATTACCTCGTCGGCCAATATGACGCGTCGCTGTCCTGGGCGCGCGAACAGCTGTACCTCAACCCCAATCATCTTCAGGCGCTCGCGATCCGGGCGGCCGCACTCGCCCAGCTCGGGCGCGCCGAGGAAGCGGCCAACGCCACCGAGGTCCTGCTGCACAATTATCCGAGCTTTACCGTCGAACGCCATTTGAGCAATTTCCATTGGAAACGGCCCGACGACATCGCCCATTACCGCGACGGCCTGCTGAAGGCCGGCGTTCCCTCCACCAGATTGACGCTCGTCGAGTCGGCGCCGAAGCTTGCCGCCGATTCCTGAAGCGGCCGCGTTGCTTTGCGCCATATTGTCATCCCGGCCGGCGCGCCTTCGGCCGCTGGTTGACACGGCTTCGAATCCGGCGAAAATCGTTTGCACCCTGAAGTAGTACACGACCGGCGGATTCCCTTTTCGAATCCATTCCCCTTCAGACCGAGGCCGATTGTCTTTTTCATATTCGCTGCCTTTTCAGGATTGGATCCATGCCAGACCAAGCACCGGCCACGCGGATCGCCGTCTCCAAGAATAATCCCTGCCCGTTCCTGCGCGCGCTGGTCGCGAACGGCTATGTCGACGGCCACATCGTGCCGCTCGGTACGCTGACCGAAGACATCGGGCTGGCGAGCGGCAAAACCGGAATGGGTTTGATCCGGGCGAAGGTGCTCACCTACGGCATTGCGATGATCGCAAACGGCCACCCCTTGAGGAGCGTGACATCAGGCGCAATTCTCGATGAATTGCGCAACGGCCCGCTCG
Source organism: Bradyrhizobium sp. AUGA SZCCT0169 (assembly GCF_018130085.1). Taxonomy (NCBI): domain Bacteria; kingdom Pseudomonadati; phylum Pseudomonadota; class Alphaproteobacteria; order Hyphomicrobiales; family Nitrobacteraceae; genus Bradyrhizobium; species Bradyrhizobium sp. AUGA SZCCT0169. The sequence goes on from NZ_JAFCMC010000045.1 coordinate 39,938, forward strand.
ACAAGCATGGCGCCGGCTCCCGCATCCTCGAAGTCGATGGACAGGTCAATCTGGAGCAGATCGAACGCTTCGCGAGCTTCGGCCAGAAATACCGTAATCCCGATGGCGGCACCGAGCCCGGGCTGAACGCCAAGCAGATCGAGACCTTCATGGCGGACAATCTGAAGCGCGACGGCGATAAGGCGCGCTGGACCTATCCGATCATGATGAAGGGCGAATGGCCGGTCCTGCTCGACATTCTCGGCAAGGGCGACGGCGAGACGCGCTACCTCAGCGTGGCGGAAGTCAGGACCCTCTTCGTGGAGCGGCGGTTGCCCGAGCGGATCACGGCGCGGCTGCCGAAGCCACAGGCCGGAAGATAACTACCGACGGCCGCTGCGGCTGGCCACGCATTCGCTACGGCTTCGGCCCGTAGCCCGGAACCCATTTTTCATGCTGGGGCAAGTCGTCATGAATCGTCCACCAGGGCGCACGCGACGACGTAAATACGTGCAGGCGCGGCCGAACCTTGGGATCGTCGTCGAACAAACCGGCGGGGATACTGACCGTCTCCAGATAGCTTGCCTTGCCTGGCGTCAGGCAACCGCAGATCTTGCAACGATAGCGGAAACTGCCGGGTGCGGATTCATAGCGCACGGTCATGTCCTCGCCTGCCGAAAATCGGAACTTGTCCACTTCGACATGAGCGTATGTTGCGAATGCTGCGCCGGTAAGCTTGCGGCAATTGGCACAATGGCAGTGTGTGATCGATCGCACTTTATCGACTTCAAACCTGACCGCGCCGCACAGGCAGCTTCCACGAATCATGATGGCACCTCCAGACTCGAAATATCGCCAGCGCGGTTCGCGTCCGATTGAACCGGATCAAATCAGGGCAAGCAACTATTTAAACAGCGGCGTGCCCGGTACGAAGGCGTCGAACGCGGCCCAGAATTGCGAGCGGTAGCGGTCCTGCTCCTGCAGGATCTCGTGCTTGGACCCGGCGATCACCAGATGCGAGCCGGCGCGCAAATGATAGGCGAATTCCTCGATCGCCGCGGTCGAGACGATGGTGTCGCTGCTGGCGGCCAGCATCAGGATGGGCTGGCGGATTTCGGAAGGATAGTTCGACGCGCGAAAGCCGTGCATCGCGCGAAACGCCGTGTCGGCCCAGGCGACGGTCGGCGAGCCGATGCCCAGCGTCGGGTCTTCTTCCAGGATCGCGGCGTTGCGGGCAAAGCGCACGGGATCGCTGGTGAAGGGATTGTTGATGAAGGACTCGGTGCCGGTCAGCGCGTCGCTGCCTCCAGGCACGTAACGGCCGCCCTGGCCTGCGAGCCGCAGCACCCGCAACATTGTGCGCGCCACAAACGAGGTCCGGCTTCCCGGCAGATCGATCATCGGCGCCGACAGCACCATGCGGTCGAACCAGCGTTTTCCCGCATGCGCGACGCGCAGCATCACCGCACCGCCCATCGAATGCGCCAGCGCGAAATAGGGCGGCGGGCAATCGGGCAGCACCACCTGCTGCACGAAGGTTTCGACGTCGATCTCGAAATCGGAGAAATCGCGGACATAACCCTTGCGTGGATCGCGCAAGCGCCGCGAGGAATGACCCTGGCCGCGCCAGTCGATCATCGCCACCGCGAACCCGCGATCGCGCAGGTCGCGCACCGTCTCGAAATATTTCTCGATCTGCTCGCTGCGGCCGGTGAAGACGCAGACGGTGCCCTTGCGGCCCGCCGGCGGCGCCCAGCGTGCAAAGCGCAGTTCAGCGCCGTCGGGCGTCTTGATGGTGCCGCTGACGACATCCTCCGGAACCGGATTGGCAGGGATCGAGACGAGCGTCATGGACGGGGAACCGGCTAGGAAAGGAGGAATGGAAATCAAGGCGGGCTGGCAAAAAGAGGCTCGAATCGGCCCCTCTTGAACGGTGTTCGGCCCCTCCCATATCATTTCTGTGCAGGCCGCTACCAGTGTTTCGGGAACCCGAACATTTCGTGTTTTGGCTTCAAAACACATGGCTGCACATGGACGAAAGCCCGGCCCGATGGCGGGCGGGTTAACTGCAACAGTCGCTCAATGGAGGACTACCCTATGCGTACCTACGATCTCGCCCCGTTTTATCGTTCCACCGTCGGCTTCGACCGCTTCTTCTCCCTGCTCGACCAGGCAGCGTCAGACGGCAGCCCCGGTTATCCCCCCTACAACATCGAGCGCACCGGTGAGAACGCCTACCGCATCAGCGTTGCGGTCTCCGGCTTCTCGCAAGGCGAGCTTTCGATCGTCGCTAAGGAAAACACGCTGACGATCAAGGGCGAGAAGTCTGCCAACGAGAACGGCCAGGACAAATCCGAAGTGCTGTACCGCGGCATCGCGGCGCGCGCCTTCGAACGCGCCTTCCAGCTTGCCGATTTCGTGCAGGTCAAGAACGCCTCGCTCGAGCACGGCCTGCTCCATGTCGATCTCGTCCGCGAGATTCCCGAAGCCAAGAAGCCGCGCAGCATTCCGATCAGCAACGGCTCCCAAACCCCGCGGGTCGTCGACAGCTCGGCGGTTGCGGCCTAACGCGATCAGGCTTTCAGCAGATATTGGCTGAACGCGAAAACGCCCCGGGAAACCGGGGCGTTTTTTGTTGGCGCAGTCATTCCGGGATGGTCCGGAGGACCAGACTTCAGATGCGCAATTGCGCATCTGAAGTTCGCGCTTTGCGCGCCCCGGAATGACGCCATCGAAACTCAGAGAAATTCACACTGCCGTGAGCGCCGTAACGTCACGCCCCGCGCATCGAACTCCAACCATGGGCAGCGCATCACGCTGAAAAAATCTCGGAGCAGGTTCGATGAAGATGGTTCAACTGGTAACGGCGCTCGCAGTCACGGCATTTGCGGGATCGCTTGGCACACTCCCGGCGCAGGCCGAGGCAGCGACGCCGGTGGCGCGCAATGTCGTGCTGGTGCACGGGGCGTGGGCGGACGGTTCGAGCTGGTCGGAAGTCATCCCCTATCTGCAGGCCGCGGGGCTGAAGGTCACCGCCGTACAGAATCCGCTGACGTCGCTCGCCGATTCCGTCGCCGCAACCCGCCGCGCGCTGGCGATGCAGGACGGACCGACCGTGCTGGTCGCGCATTCCTGGGGCGGCACCGTGATCAGCGAGACCGGAACGGATCCGAAAGTATCGGCGCTGGTCTATGTCGCCGCGCGCGGCCCTGATGCGGGCGAGGATTTTGTCGCGCTCTCCGGAAAATTCCCGGCCGGGCCGGTGCGCGCCGGGATCCGGGAACATGACGGCTTCACCAAATTGTCGGAGGATTCGTTCCTGAAATATTTCGCCAACGGCGTGGAGCCGAAAAAGGCGGAGGTGCTCTACGCGGTACAGGAGCCGACCGCCGTTTCCCTGTTTGCTGGACGCACCACCGTGGCCGCCTGGCACTCCAAACCGTCATGGTATGCGGTCTCCAGGCAGGACCAGACCATTAATCCCGACCTTGAGCGGTTTCTGGCCAAGCGCATGAAGGCGACCACGGTCGAACTGGACGCGGGTCATCTGTCGCTGCTGTCGCATCCAAAAGAGATCGCCGACCTGATCCTCGCGGCGGCGGGTCATAAGGAATAGGTGGCCGCTCGCCTGATCCCTCCCCGCGCATATGAGGGAGGGATCAGCAAGCGCCGCTGCGGTTTGGTCTCTACTCCAGCCCTTGCACGTTGGGCATGTCCTGGGTCGGGGCGATCTGCGGAGCGGGCTTGGCCGGGACCGCACCTGTCGTCACCGCCGCGGGCGGCGGCGTTTGCGCTTCAGCCGATTTCGGCTGGGCTGCCGCCGATTGCTGCACCGGTTCCGCCGCCGCTGCGGGCTTGGCCGCGGGCTCGACGGTGGCTGGTTGGGCGGCGGCCACCGGTTTGGCCGCCGGTACGACAGCGGCGGCCGGCTTGGCGGCCGCCGCGAGCGGGCTCGGCTTCGGCACCGGCACCGTGCGGCTGGCGACCTGCGGGGCCGGCTTCGGGGACCGCGGCGCGCCCCGGACATGGGTCGGCGGCAGCGGTCCGGGGGGGCCGTAATTCATGGTCAGATCGTCGTTGAAATTATCGCCCATCCGGTGCGCCGGTATGAAGCGGATGATCCGGCCGGTGCGCGCGTCGATGATCAGGCGGCCGTCATCGCCGCCCCGGTCGATCACCGAAATCGTGTAAACGAGGCCGCGTTGCTGCGGGATGCCGAGCGGCGAAAACCCGCTCTCGCGCAGCACCGTGTAGACCTCGGTCGGCGGCAGCAGCATCGGCCCCTGCCCGTAGCCGTAACGCGGCCCGGGGTATTGCGCCGGGGGCGGTGGCGCATAACGGGGCGGCGCATAATAGGGATCGCCAATGTCGGATACCGAATAATAGGGCGAGCGTCCGGCCTCGTAAGGCGCCGGTACCTGCGCCTGCGCGGCCGTTGTGGCGAGAGCCATTCCCGCCGCAAAAACCCATCCTGTGAAGAACTTCATCATCCATTGCTCCTGTTAGCCCCTGCCTGGAGCGTGTTCGCTCTCTTGCCCGGCCGTCCCGGAACCGAATTTCATTGTGAAATTCGGCGGTCCTTGGGCCGGATCGCGGCGCGTTTGCCCCAAATCCGGGGCAGTATGTTTCGGCAAGCCGGGGCAGTGTGTTTCGCCGGTTACAGGCACGGATCAGCCATGCGGGAAGGGACTTTCACGCGCTTGTGTGATAGAGAAAAATTTGGCATGGTCGGGAGTTAGGACAGCATCACTGTCTCAATTGTGGGCATTCCCGGCACAGGGATTGCAACGAAAGCCTGGCGGCTTCGAGCTCCAGGCAAGTACAGGCAAGGCCGTTCCTCAGGGACGTTGAACGCCCAAGCCTGAATTTAGGAAATCTCGGCTCGCGGCGGACGAGCGGTGGCCCGGTGGGTGCCGCAAGCGCCCAAGGTGCGCCGGTGACAGTTAAGGCCCTTGACCTGATTGAGAGGACTAAGATGAGCGGGTCGGAATTCGAGCGCGAAAACATCGTGACAGAAACGCTGTCGGCGACCGCTATCTCGAAACCGGACGACGCCGCGTATCATACCGAGCCTCAGCGCGAGTGGAGCTGGCGTCCGCCGGCTGAAGGCCTCTACGATCCGAGCCTCGAAAAGGATTCCTGCGGCGTCGGCTTCATCGCCAATATCAAGGGCCGGAAGTCGCATCAGATCGTCGACGACGCGATCAACATTCTCTGCAACCTCGAACATCGCGGCGCTGTCGGCGCCGATCCGCGCGCCGGCGACGGCGCCGGCATCCTGGTGCAGATCCCGCACGCGTTCTTCGCGCGCAAGGCCGCCGAGATCGGCTTCAAGCTGCCGAAGCCCGGCGAGTATGCGATCGGTGCGTTGTTCCTGCCGAAGGAGACGGCGTGGCGCAAAGTCATCCAGAGCATCATCGCCGACCAGATCAAGAACGAAGGCTTGAAGCTGCTCGGCTGGCGCGACGTGCCGACCGACAATTCCTCGCTCGGCGAAACCGTCAAGCCGACCGAGCCATCCTGCATGCAGGTGTTCATCGGCCGCAACGGCGCGACCAAGACCGAGGATGATTTCGAGCGCCGGCTCTATATCCTGCGCAAGTCGATCTCGCAGGCGATCTATCAGCGCCGCGATCGCGGCCTTGCCGGCTATTACCCGGTCTCGATGTCGTGCCGCACCGTGATCTACAAGGGCATGTTCCTCGCCGACCAGCTCGGCAAGTATTATCCCGATCTGCACGAGCCGGATTTCGAGAGCGCGCTGGCGCTGGTGCATCAGCGCTTCTCGACCAACACCTTCCCGGCCTGGTCGCTGGCGCATCCCTACCGGATGATCGCCCATAACGGCGAAATCAACACGCTGCGCGGCAACGTCAACTGGATGGCGGCGCGGCAGGCCTCGGTGCATTCGGAACTGTACGGCAAGGACATCTCCAGGCTGTGGCCGATTTCTTATGAAGGCCAATCCGACACCGCCTGTTTCGACAACGCGCTCGAATTCCTGGTGCAGGGCGGCTACTCGCTGCCGCACGCCGTGATGATGATGATTCCGGAAGCCTGGGCCGGCAACCCCCTGATGGATGAGACGCGCCGCGCCTTCTACGAATATCACGCCGCGATGATGGAGCCGTGGGACGGCCCGGCCGCGATCGCCTTCACCGACGGCCGCCAGATCGGCGCAACGCTGGACCGCAACGGCCTGCGGCCGGCGCGCTATCTCGTTACCAAGGACGATCGCATCGTGATGGCGTCCGAAATGGGCGTGCTCAAGATCCCCGAGGAACAGATCATCACCAAGTGGCGGCTGCAGCCCGGCAAGATGCTGCTGGTCGACCTCGAACAGGGCCGCCTCATTCCCGACGACGAAATCAAGGCTGATCTGGCCAAGAGCCACCCCTACAGCGACTGGCTGCATCGCACCCAGATCCAGCTCGAGGAATTGCCCGCCGCCTCGAGCAAGGGCATGCGTTCCAACCTGCCGCTGCTCGACCGGCAGCAGGCGTTCGGCTATAGCCAAGAAGACGTCACCATCCTGATGACGCCGATGGCCTCGACCGGCGAAGAGGCCGCGGGCTCGATGGGCAACGACACGCCGATCTCGGCGCTGTCAGACCGGCCGAAACCGCTGTTCACCTACTTCAAGCAGAACTTCGCGCAGGTCACCAACCCGCCGATCGATCCGATCCGCGAAGAGCTTGTGATGAGCCTGGTCTCAATCATCGGGCCGCGGCCGAACCTGTTCGACCTGCAGGGCCTCGCTTCGACCAAGCGTCTCGAAGTGCGCCAGCCGATCCTGACCGACGCGGATCTGGAAAAGATCCGCTCGATCTCCGACGTTGCCGACAGCCATTTCAAGTCGCGCACGCTCGACACGACGTTCCATGCCGGCTTCGGCGCGGCCGGCCTCGAACAAGTGCTCGACGAACTCTGCGCGCGCGCCGAAGGCGCGGTGCGCGAAGGCGTCAACATCATCATCCTGTCCGACCGCATGGCGGGCTCGGACCGGATTCCGATCCCCTCGCTGCTGGCCTGCGCCGCCGTGCACCATCATCTGATCCGCACCGGCCTGCGCACCTCGGTCGGCCTCGTGGTGGAATCCGGCGAACCGCGCGAAGTGCATCACTTTGCGTGCCTCGCCGGCTATGGCGCCGAAGCGATCAACCCGTATCTGGCGTTCGAAACCATCATCGCGATGAAGGACCGCCTGCCCGGCTCGCTCGACGATTACGAGATCGTCAAGCGCTACATCAAGTCGATCGGCAAGGGCCTCTTGAAGGTGATGTCCAAGATGGGCATCTCGACCTACCAGTCCTATTGCGGCGCGCAGATTTTCGACGCCGTCGGCCTGAAGGCAGATTTTATCGCCAAGTATTTCGCCGGCACCCATACCCGCGTCGAAGGCGTGGGTCTTGCCGAAATCGCCGAGGAGACCTGCCGCCGTCACAGCGATGCGTTCGGCGACGCGCAGGTCTACAAGACCGCGCTCGATGTCGGCGGCGAATATGCCTACCGCACCCGCGGCGAGGACCACGCCTGGACCGCTGAATCGGTCTCGATGCTGCAGCATGCCGCGCGCGGCAATTCACTGGAGCGCTACAAGGCGTTCGCCAAGATCCTCAACGAGCAATCCGAGCGGCTATTGACGCTGCGCGGCCTGTTCCGGATCAAGTCCGCCGAGGACGAGAAGCGCAAGCCGATCAAGCTCGACCAGGTCGAGCCCGCCAAGGACATCGTCAAGCGCTTCGCTACCGGCGCGATGAGCTTCGGCTCGATCTCGCGCGAGGCGCACACGACGCTGGCGATCGCGATGAACCGGATCGGCGGCAAGTCCAACACCGGCGAAGGCGGCGAAGAGGCCGATCGCTTCAAGCCGATGCCGAACGGCGATTCGATGCGCTCGGCGATCAAGCAGGTCGCCTCCGGCCGGTTCGGCGTGACGACGGAGTACCTCGTCAACTCCGACATGATGCAGATCAAGATGGCGCAGGGCGCCAAGCCCGGCGAAGGCGGCCAATTGCCCGGCCACAAGGTCGACGCCGTGATCGCGCGCGTCCGGCATTCGACGCCGGGCGTCGGCCTGATCTCGCCGCCGCCGCACCACGACATCTATTCGATCGAGGATCTGGCGCAGCTGATCTACGACCTAAAGAACGTCAATCCGGACGGTCAGGTCTCGGTCAAGCTGGTCTCCGAGATCGGTGTCGGCACCGTGGCCGCCGGCGTTGCCAAGGCGCGCGCCGACCACGTGACGATCGCAGGTTTTGAGGGCGGCACCGGCGCGTCGCCGCTGACCTCGATCAAGCACGCAGGCTCTCCGTGGGAAATCGGTCTTGCCGAAACCCACCAGACGCTGGTGCGCGAGCGGCTGCGCAGCCGCATCGTGGTCCAGGTCGACGGCGGCTTCCGCACCGGACGTGACGTCGTGATCGGCGCGCTGCTCGGCGCCGACGAATTCGGCTTTGCCACTGCGCCCTTGATCGCGGCCGGCTGCATCATGATGCGCAAGTGTCATCTCAACACCTGCCCGGTCGGCGTCGCAACGCAGGATCCGGTGCTGCGCAAGCGCTTCACCGGCCAGCCCGAACACGTCATCAACTACTTCTTCTTCGTCGCCGAGGAAGTCCGCGAGATCATGGCCCAGCTCGGCTACCGAACCTTCAACGAGATGGTCGGCCAGACCCAGATGCTCGACCAGTCGACGCTGGTGGCGCACTGGAAGGCCAAGGGCCTCGACTTCTCAAAACTGTTCGTGCGCCAGAAGGAGCAGCCCGGCCAGAAGATCTACCACGCCGAGAGCCAGGACCATCATCTGGAAGCCGTGCTCGACCGCCGCCTGATCGAGAAGGCGCAGGCCGCCATCGACCGCGGCGCGCCGGTGAAAATCGACGAGGAGATCAACAACACCGACCGCTCGGCCGGTGCGATGCTGTCGGGCACGCTGGCCAAAATCTACGGTCATGCCGGCCTGCCGCTCGACACCATCCAGGTCAGCCTCAAGGGCACCGCGGGCCAGGCGTTCGGCGCCTGGCTGACGCGCGGCGTCACCTTCGAGCTTGAGGGCGAAGGCAACGACTATGTCGGCAAGGGCCTGTCGGGCGGCCGCATCATCGTCAAGCCACCGCGCAATTCCGGCATCGTGCCGGAAGAGTCCATCATCGTCGGCAACACCGTGATGTACGGCGCGATCGAGGGTGAATGCTATTTCCGCGGCATCGCCGGCGAGCGCTTCGCGGTGCGTAACTCCGGCGCGGTCGCGGTCGTCGAAGGCGCCGGCGACCATTGCTGCGAATACATGACCGGCGGCATCGTTGTGGTGCTGGGCAAGACCGGGCGCAACTTCGCAGCCGGCATGTCCGGCGGCATCGCCTATGTGCTGGACGAGGCCGGCGACTTCGAGAAGCTGTGCAACCTCTCCATGGTCGAGCTCGAGCCGGTGCTGTCGGAGGAACTGATCAACGCCGGCACCTATAATCACTCCGGCGATCTCGAAGCGCATGGCAGGGTCGACGTGTTCCAGAACTTGCTCGACTCCGACGTCGAGCGGCTGCACGTCCTGATCACGCGCCACGCCAAGCTGACCGGGTCGAAGAGGGCGGAAGAGATCCTCGCCGACTGGAAGACCTGGCTGCCGAAATTCCGCAAGGTAATGCCGGTGGAATACCGCCGCGCGCTGAAGGAATTGAAGGCGAACGCCGACGCCGAGCCGAAAATCGCGATCGGGGCGTAGACTGGGCGACGCCGTCGTCCTGAGGTGCCCGAGCGAAACTCGGGCCTCGAAGGACGGCTGGGACGACAAATTTATCCTTCGAAGCGCGCAAGAGCGCGCACCCTGGGGATGACGAGCACGATGAAGACGACGAAGCTTAAGTTGCAGGAACGTTGGGTTTAATGGGCAAGATCACAGGTTTTCTGGAAATCGACCGGCACGACCGCAAATATGCGCCCGTCGCCGACCGCTTGCAGCACTATCGCGAATTCGTCATTCCGCTGAGCGAGAAAGACACCCGCGACCAGGCCGCGCGCTGCATGAATTGCGGCATTCCCTATTGCCACGGCACTGGCTCGGTTCAGCCGGGCACGCCGGGCTGCCCGGTCAACAACCAGATCCCTGATTTCAACGACCTCGTCTATCAGGACAATTGGGAAGAAGCCTCGCGCAATCTGCACTCGACCAACAATTTCCCGGAGTTCACCGGCCGCATCTGCCCGGCGCCGTGCGAGGCGTCCTGCACGCTCAACATCGACGACAACCCGGTCACCATCAAGACCATCGAATGCGCGATCGTCGATCGCGCCTGGGACAATGGCTGGCTGAAGCCGGAAATTGCCCCCAGCAAGACCGGCAAGAAGGTCGCGATCGTTGGTTCCGGGCCTGCGGGCCTTGCCGCCGCGCAGCAGCTCGCGCGCGCCGGCCATGACGTCCATGTCTACGAGAAATTCGCCAAGGCCGGCGGCCTGCTCCGCTACGGCATTCCCGATTTCAAGATGGAAAAGCACATCATCGACCGCCGCGTGGCGCAGATGGAAGCCGAGGGCGTCACCTTCCACTACGGTGTCCATGTCGGCGGCTCTTCGCCGGGCGCGATCGATCCGCGCGAGTTGCATCGGCAATACGACGCGGTGGCCCTGACCGGCGGCGCCGAAGCCGGCCGCGATCTGCCGATCCCGGGCCGCGACCTCGACGGCATCCACTTCGCGATGGATTTCCTGCCGCAACAAAACCGCCGCGTCTCCTCCGAGCCGCTCGGGGCGGCCGCGGACATCCTCGCCGGCGGCAAGCATGTCGTCGTGATCGGCGGTGGCGACACCGGTTCGGACTGCATCGGCACGTCGTTCCGGCAGGGCGCGAAGTCCGTGACCCAGCTCGAGATCATGCCGGCGCCGCCCGAGCACGAAAACAAGGGCCTGACCTGGCCGAACTGGCCGTTGAAAATGCGGACCTCGTCGAGCCAGGCCGAAGGCGCCCGCCGTGAATTCGCGGTGCTGACGCAAAAATTCTCGGGCGTCGACGGCAAGGTGCAGAAGCTGCATTGCGTGCAGGTCAACGAAAAATTCCAGCCGATCGCCGGCACCGAATTCGAACTCGACGCGCAGCTGGTGCTGCTGGCGATGGGCTTCGTGCATCCGGTCCATGACGGCATGCTGAAGACGCTCGGCGTCGACCTCGACCAGCGCGGCAACGTTCGCGCCAACCTGACCGACTACCAGACGTCAGTGCCGAACGTGTTCTCCGCCGGAGACATGCGCCGTGGCCAGTCGCTGGTGGTGTGGGCGATCCGCGAGGGGCGCCTCTGCGCCCGCGCCATCGACCAGTATCTGATGGGATCGACCACACTGCCGCGGTAAGCGGAGCCGGCCGCAATTGAACGGCAAGGAATCAAAAATGGTGCAACGTGCCCTCGCACACTGCACCATTCTTGAAGATGTCACTCTTGCGGAATGTCGGTGTTACGGACAGACCCGAACGCCAGCAACATAGTAGCAGGCGGAGTAGCCGCCGCCGTAACCATAGCCACGGCCACGACCGCGACCATAACCGCGACCCCGGCCACGGTAACCGTGGTGGTGACCGCGGTGACCGCGACCGCCGCGGCTGGAACCTCGGCCGCGGCCTCCGCCACGATTACCGCGCTGCGCGTACGCAGCCGTCGTCGATCCTCCAACCATCAGCGCCGTCACACCGACGATGCTGAAACAGTAAATGCCAACGAGAATAATCGTAGCCAGTGTTCGCGATAAAATGCTGCGAGACGCGGTCTTGCGCTGGGCCATTGAGACTCCTTCTGTAAGGCGGACAGAGTGGGGCTGCTTTGCTCCGCGGTCAAGCGCTAGTGGGTGTGACACTGTCACACAGTCACACAACCGATTAGCAGTGTGTCATAGTTCCCTGCCTCGACTCAAGCACACTCGAGCACACAAGCGAAGAGATAAAGCCTAGTGCTGCAGACGCACGCCGAGCATGACGATGGTGGCGGCGGTGCTGTTGCCGGGGAGGTTTGAATCCAGCCAATCGCGGCGGACCGTGCCCTTGACCCAGAGATTGCGGTTCATCTTGTAGATGAGGTCGCCGGACACCGTGTAGATCTTGTCCTTGCGGTTGTCGCCCTGGTAGTCGAGCGTGCCCCAGGTGAACTTGCCGATCGCGGTCAGCCAGCGGCGGAAGTCATGGTCGACTTCAACGGTGTAGATGTGCGTCAGCACGCCGGATACGCCGGGCAGCGTGGTCTCGGTGATCGTGGTGTCGGAATAGAATTTGGCGGTCGTCAGCGGTGTCGCCGTCCAGGTCAATGAAGCCGAGGTCAGCAGGCCTTCGAGGCGGTTGAGGCGGCTGTCGACATAGTCTCGCGCGGCGTAACCGACCGCGATTTCGCCGGTGAGCAGCCGCGAGAATTCGAAACTGGTGCCGCCTTTGACGTAGCCGCCGGTGGAATCGCGCGCGAAGCCGCTGCGGTCGAGTCTCAGATCATGCACGCGGCTGTCGGCCTGCGCTTCCACGAACGGCTTCAAGCCCGGCATCAGATCGTAGCTGAAGCGGCCGACACCGCCGAACTGGTTGAAGTTGCGATCGTCGTTGCTGGTCGAGGTGCCGTCGGTGAGCTTGGAATAGGTATAGGCGGTGCGGTCGACGGTGGCACCGCCGGAAACCTGCAGGCGGTTGAAATTCTGGTCGAAGCCGAAGGTGCCGCCGAACGTGGCATAGACCGGATATCTTTGCAGGCCGGCCTGAATGTTCGGACTGCCCGGATTGTCGGTGGCGAGACGCAGCCGCGCCTGCGCCAGCAGCCGCGTGTCGCGCGAGACGTCGAGACGGCCGTCGACATGACCGGTGAAATCCGGACGATCGACCACGACCGGCGCCGGTGAAACCGTGCCGTCGGCCGGCGGCGGAAAGGTGTTGCCGTAGCCGGTGAACGATCCACGCAAGTCCGCCACCACCGCGTGGCGCTCCCAGTCGGACATGACGAGGAGTTCCGGCGCGATCACATAGAACGGCGAGCCCTTCTCGTCGACGGTGCGGCGCGGGTTGGTGTTGTAGCCGCCCGAGAGTTCGAGCGCCGATTTGATCAGGAAGCTGCCGGCGTAATCGCCGACCGGGCCGAACGGATCGTCATCGATCTTGAGCCGCTTGCGCGCAGGTTGGCCCACCACCGTGCCGGCCATCGCGGGCGGGATCGGGGCCTTGTTGGCGGTCTGCGACGGCGGAATCGAAAGCCGCAGCGGCGTATTCGACAGCAGCGGTGGACGACTGCCGGGTCCCGGCGGCGGTTTCGGCCGGGCCTGGCCCGGATAATATTTCGGCTTCTGAAGCTTGCGGTTGAGCGAGTCGTAGCCGGAGCTGGAGGCGCCGCTGGCGGCGGGCAGGCCATAGCGCGGGATCGCCCCGATGCGCGACGGCGCGGGCTTCTCCTTGTCGCGAACCCGGGCGTCGTTGGCCTCGTCGCTGGTTTTGTCGTTGGCCTCGGCACTGGTCCGGCGCAGCGGCGAATCAACCGGCATCAGCTGGCTGCTGCGGGTCGGGCTGAACAGGTCAGGCGTGACGGTCTGGGCCTGCGCCATGGTCCCGGTCAGGGCGATCAGCGCAAGGCATGGCAATACCGCGCGGAACACTGTCGCGCGCCTGCTTTGGCCCCTTACTGGACCTGCCATCACGATGAAAATACTCCAACAACGTCAGCTACTTATTCGACGCATTCCGAGCGCGCGGGGAAAACGTCGTTAATGGAGTTAAAACAATTATGGTTAATGACCCGTTGAGAGCCGGCGGCCCGCGTCGCATCGCCAAATCGGCCGTGCTAAGGAGGGGTCCGGGGGCTTCTGCCCCTCCTCCCTGGATTTGAGACATGGCCAAGCCGAAACCGCTGATGGCAAAATCATCCGGCACCGATCATGCGAACGCCGCCATCGAGTCGGCCCTGCGCACGCTCGATGTCGAGGCTGGCGGCATCGCCGCCATCACGGCGGCGCTGCAGTCCGACCTCCGCGCGCCGTTCGCGGCGGCCGTCGATTGCATCGGCAACGCCAAGGGCCGGCTGATCGTGACCGGGCTCGGCAAGTCGGGCCATATCGGCCGCAAGATCGCCGCGACCTTTGCCTCTACCGGCACGCCGGCCTTCTTCGTCCATGCCGCCGAAGCCAGCCACGGCGATCTCGGCATGATCACCGCTGACGACGTCATCCTGGCGCTGTCATGGTCCGGCGAGCAGCCGGAGATGAAGAATCTCATCACCTATGCCACCCGCTTTTCCATTCCCCTGATCGCGATGACCGCGGACCGGGAATCGACGCTGAGCAAGGCCGCCGACGTCGCGCTGACCTTGCCGAAGGCGCGCGAGGCCTGCCCGCATAATCTGGCGCCGACCACCTCCTCGCTGATGATGCTGGCGCTCGGCGACGCGCTGGCGATCGCGCTGCTCGAAGGCCGCGGCTTCACCTCGGTCGATTTCAGCGTGCTGCATCCCGGCGGCAAGCTCGGCGCGCTGTTGAAATACACCCGCGACCTCATGCATTCGGGCGACGCGGTGCCGCTGAAGCCGCTCGGCACCAAAATGTCGGATGCGCTGGTCGAGATGTCGTCGAAGGGCTTTGGCTGCGTTGGCATCACGGACGGTCGCGGCCATATCGTCGGCATCGTCACCGACGGCGATCTGCGCCGCCACATGCGGCCCGATCTGATGACTGCCACCGTCGACGAGGTGATGACGAAGAATCCCAAGACCATCGGCCGTGACCTGCTCGCGGGCGAGGCGCTGGAGATCCTCAACTCGTCGAAGATCACCGCTTTGATCGTGACCGACGCCAGCAAGCCGGTCGGCATCGTGCATCTGCATGATTTGCTGCGCGCGGGCGTGGCCTAGGCCCAAGGGGACTTCGTAGGGTGGGTTAGCGAAGCGTAACCCACCGAACCACGACGCACGAAGATGGTGGGTTACGCCTTCGGCTAACCCACCCTACAGGCGTTCGCCGGGGCGACATCTCACTTCGGAAATCGCGCCGCCGTCTCCTCCAGCGGCAATGCCAGCGCGTTGGCCAGATATGACACCGTGCGATAGAAGCCGCAGAGCTGGATGATCTCGACGATTTTCGCGTCGTCATAATGCGCCGACAGCGCCTTGAACTCGGTCTCATCAAGCGTCGCGCGGTCGTGCAGCGCGTCGGCGGTTGCGATCAATACCTGTTCGGCTTCCGACCAGCAGGCGGCCTTGGCATCGCCGAGCACGGTAGCGCGGACCTGTTCGGCGGTCAGGTGGGCGGCTTCGGCAAACGTCGTGACGTGCACGCCCCATTCGTACTCGCAAACGGTCCGCGCGCAGGTGCGGTCGATCACGATCTCGCGTTCTCGCAAGCTGAGCGGGCCGCGATCCAGCAAGCTGCCGGCGCGAAACTTCTCCCAGGCGCGGGGCTGGCCGGCCATCACCCGGAACAGCATCAGCGGCGGTGCGCCGCGCATGATGCGGTCGAATTGCCCCTGAATCTCGGGTGGATAAGGCGGCTGCAGCGGCGCGATCCGGGGCGCGGTCTGTGACATCGTTCACTCCTGTGCTACAATAAATGTAGCAACACGCTACAATATCTGTAGCAGCTCGCAAGAGGCTTCCCGATGCCGAAACAGGCCCCTGTTATGAAGAAACGCGCGGTCCGCGGCTCCCGCACCGGCCGGCCGGTGATGGCGCTGCTCGACCTGCTCGGGCGCCGCTGGACCCTGCGCATCCTGTGGGAGCTGCGCGAGGGAGCGCTGACCTCGCGCGCGCTGCGCACCGCCTGCGACGAGGCCTCGCCGACGGTCATGCAGACCCGGCTCTCCGAACTGCGCGAGGCCGGCCTGATCGAACTGCTGCCGGGCGACGGCTACGGCCTGACCGGGCTCGGCCAAGAGCTGAACGAAACCTTCCTTCCTCTCCACCGCTTTGCCGAGCGGTGGAGCAAGCAAATCTAGGCCACAGCCACCGTCAAGCTCGCCCCATCGGCCTGCACGACCTTGACGCGGCTGCCGGCCGGCGCATCGGGGCCCGCGACGCGCCAGATCGTGTCGTCGATCCGCACCGTGCCCGTGCCGTCGACGATCGGTTTTTCCAGCGTGAACTCGCGGCCGATCATCGCTTCGGTCCGCCGGTTGAGGAACGGGTTGCTCTGGCTGCTGCTGCCGGCGCTCTTTGCAAAATGCCGCCACGCCGGCACCGACGCAGCCGCGAACGCCGCGAACATCAAGAGCTGCGTCTGCCATGACGGGTTGATCGCAAACGACACCAGGCCGACCATCAGCGAGGAAAGACCGAGCCAGAACAGGAAGACACCCGGCGCCAGCAATTCCAGCGCCATCAGGATGAAGCCGAAGATCAGCCAGTTCCAGGTGCCCAGAGTAGCAAATATGTCGGCCATGACACGACCTCTCTATCAACTCGTGCGATCCATCAACGCTTCGCTCGGCACCCTAAGAGCGAGCTTCGCTCGTCTCGACCCCCGCAAGCGCGGGAGAGGGAAGTCCCTCACCGCTGCGGCGAGAATGGTGACGGCGGCGGTGGCGGTGGCGGCGTGGCGGGACCGGTGCTCGGCACCGAACCACGCCGCGCGACTGCCGCGGTAGCCGCGTCACCGAAGGTCGCCTTGGCGATCTCGCCGATACCGGCGAGCGAGCCAAGAATGCTGGTGGCCTCGATCGGCAGCATGAGGATCTTCTGGTTCGGCGATTCAGCCAGTTGCCCGAACGCCTTGATGTATTTGTCGGCGATGAAGTAATTCAGCGCGGCAACGTCGCCCTTGGAGATGGCTTCGGAAACCATCTGCGTCGCCTTGGCCTCGGCCTCGGCGGAACGCTCGCGCGCCTCGGCGTCGCGGAACGCGGCTTCCTTGCGGCCCTCGGCCTGCAGGATCTGGCCCTGCTTGGCGCCCTCGGCGCGCAGGATCTCCGACTGCCGCTGGCCTTCGGCCTGCAGAATGTCGGCGCGCTTGACGCGCTCGGCCTTCATCTGGCGGCCCATGGCTTCCACAAGGTCCGCCGGCGGCACGATGTCCTTGATCTCGATGCGGTTGACCTTCAGCCCCCACGGCGACACCGCGGCGTCGACCACGCGAAGCAGCCGCTCGTTGATCTCGTCGCGGTGCGACAGCACCTGGTCGAGGTCCATTGACCCCATCACCGAGCGGATGTTGGTCATCGTCAGCACGATGATCGCCTGCTCGAGATGGGCGACCTCGTAGCTGGCCTTGGCGGCGTCGAACACCTGGAAGAACGCGACGCCGTCCACCGTCACGGTGGCGTTGTCCTTGGTGATCACTTCCTGCTCGGGAATGTTGATCACCTGCTCCATCATGTTCATCTTGCGGCCGACGCGGTCGAAATAGGGAACGATGATGTTCAACCCCGGCGACAGCGTGCGGGTGTATTTGCCGAACCGTTCGATGGTCCAGTCATAGCCTTGCGGCACCGTCTTGACGCCGGCGAACAGGGTCACAATGACCAGCAGCAAAAACGCAATCGCGAAAATGTCGAAACCAGTCATGAATTCCCTCCAAAACCGGCAAGACCGTTGCCGGACGCGGTCGTCCATATGTCTGCCGGATGCCACCGCCGGTTCAGCCCGGCTGTTCTCTAGCAATGGTTACGTAGGGAGCCGTTTGACGCCCGCCAGATGTATGCTGTCTGACCAGGAAAATATCAAATCCAGCCTTGGAGCTCGCGCAACACGAGCTGGCGGATCACGTCCATGCCGGGCTCGGAGTCGTTGAGGCAGGGGATCGCCGCGAACTGCTCGCCGCCATTATGTTTGAAGATTTCGGCGTTTTCCTGCGCGATCTCTTCCAGCGTCTCCAGGCAATCGGCGGAGAAGCCGGGGGTCACCACGGCAATGCGCTTGACACCATCCTTCGCGAGCTGCGCGATGGTCTTGTCGGTGTAGGGCTGCAGCCATTCGTCGAAACCGAAGCGCGATTGAAATGTAAGCAGCAGTTTGGAGGCATCAAGCCCCATGCGTCGGCGCAACGCGTCCGTTGTTGCGATGCACTGCGCCTGGTAGGGATCGCCCTTGTCGACATACTTTTGCGGCATGCCGTGAAATGAGGCGACGATCAGTTCGGGTTGGAACGGCAAGGTTGCCAGATGCGCCGATATCGAAACCGCGAGCGCATCGATGTAATCAGGGTCGTCATAATAAGGCGGCGTCACGCGCAATATCGGCTGCGCGCGCATGCTGGCCAGCACACGGAAAACCTCGTCGCACACGGTGGCCGAGGTCGCCGCGGAATATTGCGGATAGAGCGGCACGACCAAGAGACGGTCGCAGCCTTGCGCGGTCAGGGCATCGATGCGCGAGCGGATCGACGGATTGCCGTAACGCATCGCCCAATCGACCACGACGTGGTCATGGTCCGCGATCGCCTCCGCCAGCTTTTCGGCCTGCGCGCGCGTGATGGTCTTGAGCGGCGATTCGTTCTTCTCGACGTTCCAGATCTTCCGGTAGTCGCGCGCCTTGCGGCGGGGACGGATGCGCAAAATGATGCCGTTGAGGATCAGCTTCCAGCGCAGCCCCTGGTCCTCGATCACGCGCGGGTCGGAGAGAAATTCCTTGAGGTAGGCCCGCACGCCCCTGGTATCGGCCGTATCGGGCGTGCCGAGATTGACCAGCAGCACGCCGACACGCTCGGGCTTGGCTTCCGGCGCAGGCTTCGCACTTCCTATGGGAACGACCACGGTCATGATTTCCGTGGCTTCGCGCGTTGCACCATCCTTGTCAAGACAAGCATCGGTTCGATACGCTGAGGTCTTGCCGCGGGCGGGAGGAACCATGACGGTCGCCGAATGGTGCGTTTTCGGAACGCTGTTGCTGTACTTGCTGACGATCGCCTCGGTCAAATGGATCGGGTTTCGCCGTTTCGACAATGCCAGGCCCCGCGACCCCGATTTCTACGAGGATCCGATCCGCGCCCGGGCGCTGGGCGCCCATCAGAACGGCATCGAGGCGTTTCCGTTTTTCGCGGTCGCGGTGCTGCTCGCCGAGTTTCGCCTCGGGCCGCAACACCTGATCGACGAGCTGGCGGTGTTGTTCCTGATCGTGCGGATCGCCTATGTCTTCACCTATCTCGGCAACCGCCCGACGCTGCGCTCGATCCTGTGGTCCATCGGCTTTGCGATCAACATCGCGATCTTCTTCCTGCCGGCGGTCAAGGGGTATTTGCCGGGGTAGTACCATCTCTCGTCGTCCCGGCCTTGAGCTCAGATGCGCAATTGCGCATCGGGGGACCCATACCGCGGGATCTTTCAATAGAGGCTCGGTAGCAGAGACCATTCGCAAAACTTCTTCCTGTGGTTATGGGTCCCGGCTCAAGGCCGGGACGACGGTGGTGTTTGTGGTTGCACCATCATCCAAACGCAGTTTCGCATTCTCGCGACGCAATGCGCCCGAGCTTTGTCAGAAACTTCCCGCCCTCTCATAGAGAGGGCGCAGGGAAGACCGGGTGCGCGCTGCACCCGCGGTCCCGTGTGCGGTTAGCACAAGAAATGCTGCACACGAGTATACAGGGCAGCGGAGAACACCCGGCCTTCCCTGCGCAATGGCTTTACGGCTTATGCCGTGATCTCCCCGGAGACGAGTTCT
>NZ_JAFCMC010000046.1:0-58156 GCF_018130085.1 Bradyrhizobium sp. AUGA SZCCT0169
AGAACTCGTCTCCGGGGAGAGCACGGCATAAGCCGTAAAGCCATTGCGCAGGGAAGGCCGGGTGTTCTCCGCTGCCCTGTATGCTCGTGTGCAGCATTTCTTGTGCTAACCGCACACGGGACCGCGGGTGCAGCGCGCACCCGGTCTTCCTTGCGCCCTCTCATGAGAGGGCGGGAAGTTTCTGGCAAAGCTCGGGCGCAGTGCGTCGCGAGATTGCGAAGGTGTGTTCAGTGTTCAGTGCAGCAACAAAGAACGCCGTCGTCCCGGCCTTGACCACAGATGCGCAATTGCGCATCGGGGGACCCATAATCACAGGAAGAAGTTTTGCGGATGGTCTCGGCTACCGAACCTCATCGAGAGATCACGCGGTATGGGTCCCGGCTCAAGGCCGGGACGACGGGATATCGCTGCAATATCAACACCATAGCCCCGGCGTTAACGACGCAATGCAGCCTCCACCAACATTCCATGGCGCTTTGGCTGCGAATGGCCTAAAGGGTGCCTATCTCATTC
Organism: Bradyrhizobium sp. AUGA SZCCT0169; assembly: GCF_018130085.1. Taxonomy (NCBI): domain Bacteria; kingdom Pseudomonadati; phylum Pseudomonadota; class Alphaproteobacteria; order Hyphomicrobiales; family Nitrobacteraceae; genus Bradyrhizobium; species Bradyrhizobium sp. AUGA SZCCT0169. Next base: position 514 of record NZ_JAFCMC010000046.1, read on the forward strand.
AAATCGTTCGGGTCATCGGACCCGCGCATCCTCCAGCCGGCAGCCTCGATCGTATGGTTCGAGGCTTTATTCGGCTTTCCGGCGCAGCTGCGCCCATTAAGGTTCTGATCTCGTGACATCCCTGACCACAAGTCCGCCGCTCGCCCGAGCCCTGGCCGAGCGCAATTTCGATTCCCTGACGCCGGTCCAGACCGCCGTGCTGGCAAATGACGCTGCCGGCCGCGACCTGCTGGTGTCGGCGCAGACCGGCTCCGGCAAAACCGTCGCCTATGGCCTCGCCATATCAGCCGAACTGCTCGGCGATGCCGAGCGGTTCGAGCGGGCCGGCGCACCGCTTGCCCTGATCGTCGCACCGACGCGCGAGCTGGCGCTGCAGGTCCATCGCGAACTCGCCTGGCTCTATCAATACGCCGATGCGCGCGTGGTTTCCTGCGTCGGCGGCATGGATCCGCGCCGTGAACAGCGCGAGCTCGCGGCCGGCGCCCACATCGTGGTCGGTACCCCGGGGCGGCTGTGCGATCATTTGAGGCGCAACAGGCTGGATATTTCCGAACTGAAGGCCGTCGTGCTCGACGAGGCCGACGAAATGCTCGATCTCGGTTTTCGCGAGGATATGGAATTCATCCTCGAGACCACGCCGGAGACCCGCCGCACCCTATTGTTCTCGGCGACCCTGCCGCGCGTCATCATCGCCCTGGCCAAGGAATATCAGCAGGAAGCTTTCCGCATCGAGGTTGGCGGCGACGAAGGCGGTCATGCCGACATCGATTACCGCGCCATCCGGATCGCGCCCGGCGACGTCGACCATGCGGTCGTCAACACCCTGCGCTTCTTCGAATCGCCGAGCGCTCTGGTGTTCTGCAACACCCGCGAAGCGGTGCGGCATCTGCAGGCAACGTTGTCGGAGCGCGGTTTTTCGGTCGTGGCGCTGTCCGGCGAATTGACCCAGAACGAGCGCACCCACGCGCTGCAGGCGCTGCGCGACGGACGCGCCCGCGTTTGCGTCGCGACTGATGTGGCCGCGCGCGGCATCGATCTGCCGAACCTCGATCTCGTCATCCACGCCGATATTCCGAACGATCCTGAAGTCATGCAGCATCGCTCCGGCCGCACCGGCCGTGCCGGCCGCAAGGGGGTTAGCGTTCTATTGGTGCCGCCGGCGCGCAAGCGGCGCGCCGAAGTGCTGCTGAACCTGGCCGGCATCGATGCGATCTGGGGCACGGCGCCGCAGGCCGATGAAATCCGCAAGCTCGATCAAGAGCGCATGCTGAAGGATGCGCTGTTCGCCGAAGAAACTACGCCCGAGGATTTGATGCTGGCGCAGGCCCTGCTCGCCGAGCGCTCGGCCGAGGATATCGCCGCGGCACTGGCGCGGCTCTATCGCTCACGGCTGCCCTCGCCGGAAGACATCATCGATCCCGGCGAACATCGCAGCCGGGGCCGCGAGGATCGCGGCCGTGAAAGAGATAGTCGTGCGCCGCGCGGTGACGACCGTGGCGCCGGTCCACGATCCAAGTCGAAAAAGCCGTCGGCGCGCCACGTCATGGGCGAGAACAGCGTCTGGTTCCGCGCCTCGATCGGCAGCCGCAAGAATGCCGAGGCGCGCTGGCTGTTGCCGATGATCTGCCGCCGCGGCGGCATCGACAAAACAGACATCGGCGCCATCCGCGTCATGGACACGACGACCGAGTTCGAAATTTCCGCGCGCGCCGCCGACAAATTTGTCGGCAACCTCCGCCGTCCCGACAAGGAAGACAATATTCGCATCGAGCCCTTGCCCGAGGGCCCGCAGGGCGAGCCCGCGGCCGAGAAGCGTCCGCCTGCGCGCGAGCGTGAGGAGAGGGCGCCGAGGCCGCACGGCAAGCCGTGGCAAGACAAGCCGCGGGAAGCAAAGCCCTGGGACAAGCCTCGTGAAGACAAGCCTCACGACGAAAAACCCCGTGATGAAAAGTCCCGTGATGAAAAGTCCTGGGGCAACAAGCCGCCCGGCGGCAAATCCCGCGACAGCAAGCCGTATGAAGACAAGCCTCGCAGCGAAAAAGCGCCTGGATTCGACAAGGAAAGGCGTTACGACAAAAAGCGGCCGTTCCGGGAGAAGCCTGCTTATGCCGCCAAGCCGAAACATGCCGGCGCTGCGAAGCCCGCATTCGGAAAGAAGAAAAAGAAGAAATTCCGCGACTGAGGGGGCGTGACGATGGTCTGAGCGTCCGGCATCCTTGAGGCGCGATTCGAAGGAAACGACATGCCCGCCTTTCCGACCTCGACCACCGTCCTCGACTCCATCCTGTTCCGCGACGCCTTCGGCACGCCGGCGATGCGGGACGTGTTTTCGGATTTCAGCCTGATCTCGCGCTACGCCGAAGTCGAGATCGCGCTGGCCAAGGCCGAGGCGCGCTGCGGCGTGATCCCGGCGCAAGCCGCCGAGGAAATCGCTGAGCGAACCGACGTCTCGGCGTTCGATTTCGACCTGCTGCGCAGCGAGACCGATATCGTCGGCTATCCGATCCTGCCGCTGGTGCACCAGATGGCAAAACAATGCGGCGATGCCGGCCGCTACGTGCATTGGGGCGCCACCACGCAGGACATCATGGATACCGCCGTGGTGCTGCAGGTCCGCGCCGGGCTCGAGATCATCGAGGCCGACATCGCCGCCCTGCGCGGCATCCTCGCCGATCTCTCCAGGCGCTATCGCGACACACCGATGGCGGGACGCACCCATCTGCAGCAGGCGCTGCCGGTGACGTTCGGCTACAAGACCGCGATTTATCTCGCGATGTTCGACCGCCACGCCGAACGCCTCGCGCAATTGAAGCCGCGCGTCCTTGTCGGCCAGTTCGCAGGCGCCGCCGGCACGCTGGCCTCGCTCGGCGACAAGGGCTTTGAGGTTCAAAAAGCGCTGTGCGAGGAACTCGGGCTTGGCGTGCCCGTCTCGACCTGGCATGTCGCGCGCGACGGCCTTGCGGAAGTGATCAATTTCTTCGGTCTCATCACGGGCTCGCTCGGCAAGATCGCGCTCGACATCATGATCATGGCCTCGACCGAATTCGCCGAACTCTACGAGCCGTTCGTGAAAGGCCGCGGCGCGTCCTCGACCATGCCGCAGAAACGCAACCCGATTTCATCCGAACTGATGCTGGCGGCGGCCAAGGGCGTGCGCCAGCACGCCGGTTTGATGCTGGACGCGATGGTGCAGGATTTCGAGCGCGCCACCGGGCCATGGCATGCCGAATGGATGGCGATCCCGGAAAGCTTTGTGCTCACCGCGGGCGCGCTGCATCAGGCCAAATTCGCGCTGGGCGGCCTGATCGTGGACGAGAAGAAGATGGCTGACAATCTCGACATCAGCCGCGGGTTGATCGTCGCCGAAGCCGTGATGATGGGGCTTGCTCCGGACATCGGCCGGCAGGAGGCGCACGACGTCGTTTATGACGCCTGCCGTGTCGCCAATGACAAAGGCATGACGCTGGCCGATGCGCTGTCCGTGGATCCGCGCGTTTCCTCGCGCATCGACCGCGCGACCATCGACCGCCTGACCTCGCCGAAGAACTATCTCGGCCTCGCGCCCGAGATGGTCGATCGCGTATTGGCGGCGTCGAAGCGTTGAAGGAACCAGCCGGTTCGCCTATCTCTGTAGCAACGATTGATTTGAGGGCCCGTCATGACCGCACACGAACGTAATTTTTCGACACCGATCGATCCCGTGAAGCTCGACCGCCTTGCCGAGGTCGCCGTGAAGGTCGGCCTGCAGTTGCAGCCGGGCCAGGACCTGCTTTTGACCGCGCCGTCGGTGGCGCTGCCGCTGGTTCGAAAAATTGCCGAGCATGCCTACAAGGCCGGTGCGGGCCTGGTGACGCCGTTCCTCTCCGACGAAGAGATCACGCTGTCGCGCTATCGCTACGGCCACAATAACGGGTTCGATCGCGCGGCCGGCTGGCTCTATGAGGGCATGGCGAAGGCGTTCGGCAATAACACCGCGCGGCTGGCGATCGTCGGTGACAATCCGATGCTGCTGTCGGGCGAGGATCCGACCAAGGTGGCGCGCGCCAGCAAAGCCAATTCGATGGCCTATCAGCCGGCGCTGGAAAAGATCGTCAATTTCGAAACCAACTGGAACATCATCGCCTATCCGAGCCCGGCATGGGCGAAGCAGGTATTTCCCGACGTTGCCGAGGATGTCGCGGTAGCCAAACTGGCGGACGCGATTTTTGCGGCCTCGCGCGTCGATCAGGACGGCGCGGTCGCGGCGTGGGAAAAACACAACGCTGTGCTGCGCGAGCGCACGCAGTGGCTGAACGGCCAGCGCTTCCACGCGCTGAAATATTCGGGGCCGGGAACGGATCTGACGATCGGTCTCGCCGACGGCCATGAATGGGAGGGCGGCGCCTCGACGGCCAAAAACGGCATCACCTGCAACGCCAATATCCCGACCGAGGAAGTCTTCACCACGCCGCACTGCCGGCGCGTCAGCGGGCATGTCGTCAGCTCCAAGCCGCTGTCCTATCAGGGTACCCTGATCGACAACATCGCGGTGCGGTTCGAGGAAGGCCGCATCGTCGACGCAAAGGCGTCGCGCGGCGAGGAAGTGCTGAAGAAGGTGCTCGATACCGATGAGGGCGCCGCCCGCCTCGGCGAAGTGGCGCTGGTGCCGCACTCCTCGCCGATCTCGAAGAGTGGATTGCTGTTCTTCAACACGCTGTTCGACGAGAACGCCGCCTCGCACATCGCGCTCGGCCAATGCTACTCGAAATGTTTCGTCGGCGGCGACAAGCTGACGCCGCAGCAGATCGCGGCGCAAGGCGGCAACAAGAGCCTCATTCATATCGACTGGATGATCGGCTCGGCCGAGACCGACATCGACGGCATTCACACCGACGGAAGCAGCGTCCCGGTGTTCCGCAAGGGCGAATGGGCGTGAGCAGGCGCTCACGCCGGCCGTGAGCTAGGTCAGCTGCAACCTGTAAAAGTCCGTCGCCGTCCTGGAAAACATCGCCGTCTTCTCGGCCTCGCTGTACTGCGCGGCGAGGCGCTTGAAGGCGTTGAAGATCACCTGGTAGCTGCACTGGCCTTTATCGGGCGGAAAATTGCTCTCGAACATGCAGCGGCTGGGTCCAAAGGCTTCGATGCACGTCTCTATATAAGGGCGCCACGCAGCAGCGGCCTGTTCCGAAGTCGGCGGCTTCGGCCGCAGATGGAAGTCATAGCCGAGCAGGGCCATCGCAAGCCCGCCGAGCTTGACCACGACATTGGGACATCTGGCGATCTCCTGGATCGAGGCCTTCCAGATCGGAAAGATCTCCTCGCGCCGGCCCGCGTAACTGCCGATGCCGATCGGGCCGCCGCAATGATCGAGCACGATCCTAGTGTCCGGGAAAGCGCGGGCAAGATCGGTGAGTTCGCCGATCTGCGGATGAAACAGCCAGCCTTCGAAACTGAGGTCGAGCGGGGCGAGACAGGCGAACCCCTTGCGAAAGGTTGCGTCGAGCAGCAGGCCCTTCGGCCGCGTCGCATACATGCCGGCGACATCGGGATCGGCATCCCACGCCGCGGAATGCCGGATGCCGCGGAAGCGGCCATTGCCGGCGACGATCTCCGCTTCCAGCACCGGCCTGGCGCCTTCGCCAAGCAGCAGATTGACGTGGCTGACGATGCCGGCGCAGATCGCGGCCTTGCCGTAGCCGCCGCTCGCCGCCATCGCGGCAACGCCGTTGGCGAATTCTACTTCGCCGACCGGCCGGAACGCCTCGGGCCCACTGGCGCGGTACATAGAACGGCAATCGACATAGACGGTCGCGATGATGTTGTGGCCGGAGGCGACATCGGCCGCCATCTCCTCGATCAAGTAGCGCTGTCCGCCGCGGTCCCAGAGATGATGGTGGGGGTCGACGATCGGGCGGTCGGGGTCGATGATCGCCTCGGTGTGTTGCGCCAGCCAGTCTTCGCGCGGATCGGCATAGAGCCCGCTCTTCGAGGCGGGTGCAGTGCTGACGGCCATGGATGGTCGCTCCCTGATTCTTATTATCGTTGTCGTGCCGGCTCACACCCCGTCGAGAATGATCACCGTCGGCGTGGTGGGCAGCGTTTCCCGCGAAATCTTCAGGGTTCGCTGGGTGCGCTGGTCGATCTCGAACTGCTTGCCGATCAGCCGCATGAATTCGTCGAGCGGGGTCGCAAAACGATGCATCGGCAGCACCACGGAGGCGCGCAGGCGCTTGGTGATTTCGGAGACGCCGTCGAGCGACATCGTGAAGGTGCCGTCGATCGGGACCATCACGATGTCGAGCCGGCCGATCGCCGCGAAATGGCTGTCGTCGAGCTTGTGATGCAGATGGCCGAGATGGCCGATGCAGAGGCCGGCGACCTCGAAGATGAAGATCGAGTTGCCGTCCCGGATCATCTCGCCGCCGGCGCCATCGCCGTAGTAGCGGCGGATGTCGGTGGTCACGTTGCGGATATAGACATCATCGACGCGCAGGCCGACCAGCGCAGGCTGCCCCTTCTCACCCCAGCCGTGCAGCACATGCTTGATCTTGGGGTCGGGAAACAGCGTGAAATGCGTCGAATGCGCCCGGTTCATGGTGACGACGTCGGGCAGCCGCCCGGTCTGGTAGTAGCCGTTGAAATCGGTGCCGATCCGCACCCCGCCGGGCGTGTCGATGTAATAGGTGGAATGACCGACATAGGTGATCGCGACTTCTTCCACCTTGGCGGCGGTGCGGCGGAGGCTGACCGGCACAGCCCACGGCGGGGCGTTGGCCATCGCCAGGCATTCACTGCGGAGCGGCGATTGCGCGGTCGCAGGAACGATCAGCGAACCGAGAAAGGCAGTGGCAAGCACGAGCGATCGCAGCATGGCATGACCCGTATGCGGCGACGGCCGCTGGCATACTGTATCGCCGAATTCAGCGCCCGTCATGATGTCAATCGCGCACAGCTCCCGTGCCACATTTGCTTCACCGGCGTTAGGCGATACCGTGTGGCCGGATGCCACAACGGAGTGACGCCTTGACCGAACAAGCCTCCACGCCAGCCAAAAAGACCCCACGCGCACCATCTTCGAGGCGGCTGGAACCGCTGCGCAGCATAGATGCCGGCGTGCTCAAGATCGCCTATTACGAGGCGGGTCCGGCGGATGGGCCGGTCGTCATGCTGATGCACGGCTTCCCTTACGACATTCACACCTATGTGGACGTGGCGCCGCAGCTTGCCGCCGAAGGGTGCCGCGTCATCGTTCCCTATCTGCGCGGCTATGGGCCGACCCGGTTTCGCGACAAGGCCACGCGGCGGTCGGGCGAGCAGGCGGCATTGGGCGCGGACTTGATGGCGCTGATGGATGCGCTCGGCATCAAGCGCGCGGTGTTCGCGGGCTATGATTGGGGCGGCCGCGCCGCCTGTATCGGCGCGGCACTCTGGCCGGAGCGCTGCATCGGCCTGGTGTCGGTCAACGGCTACAACATCCAGGATATCGCCAACGCGATGGTGCCGGCGCGGCCGGACCGCGAAGTGGCGCTCTGGTATCAGTATTACTTCCAGCTCGAGCGTGGCCGCGCCGGCCTTGCCGCCGACCGGCGCGGGATCGCCAAGCTATTATGGCAGCAATGGTCGCCGAACTGGCAGTTCGACGACGCCTGCTTCGAGCGGACGGCGATCGCGCACGACAATCCTGACTATGTCGAGGTGGTGATCCACAGCTATCGCCATCGCTACGGCCTTGCCGAGGGTGATCCGCAATATGCCGATCTGCAGCGCCGGTTGGCGGCGCAGCCCGCGATTGTGGTGCCGACCATTACGCTCGACGGCGACGGGGATGGCGTGAGCCCGGCCACCGACGGCAGCAAGAGCGCGCCGAAGTTCGCCGGCCGCCGGGTTCATCGGGTGGTGCCGCGCGCCGGGCATAATTTGCCGCAGGAAGAGCCCGAGGCGTTTGCGGCGGCGGTGCTGGAATTGATCAGGGCGTAGGCCAGAGCAGCGACGTGATCGAACGAGCGAAGTTGGAGAAGCAGTAGCTGGCTACGCCGACGCCAATCGATCGAATCTAGCCATCAGGCTCCCCCCTTCCCTGGACCCGAGGGAGCGCCGAGTTGCTGCGGTGGCCCGAGGTCGTCGTCGAGTGAGCTCTTCAGCAGCTTGAGCTCAATATCCAGATTGCCGAGGTCGGCACTCTGCAAATTCCTCGCGTATTGGGTGAACGCGACATCGAGCCGGTCGATCAGTTCAGCCGTCGTGGTGATCCGCACCAAGTCGCGCATGCCGCCCTTCTCAAGCAGCGCGTAGGCCTCGGCGAGTTCGGCCGCCCGCGGCAAATAATAGGTGAGGAAGCGCCGCACCAGGTCGACGCGCAGCGGGTCATCTTCGACACCCGCGAAGATCTCGCGGGAAACCCGCGCCAGATGGCGCACGCGGTCGGCGACCTCAGGCGTGCCGATCGAACTCACGGCGACCTCCAGCCGCACCGCCAGCGGCTCGGCATCGGTCAGCAGTTCCCGCGCGAATTCGATTCTGCCTCGCGCGGCCCCGCTGGCGTCCAGCCTCTCGAACGGTTTGCGCGGCGAAAACGCCGTCACCAGCCCGCCGCCCGCCGCCAGGCTGACGATGCAGGCGACCCAGAATGGCATGCCGGCGCCGATCGCCAGCACCGGCAGCAGGACGGCGGCCGCGGCGCCGCCCGCGATCCAGTTCATGGCTGAAAAGCCTGATAGCATTCCCTTATAACCTCGCACCGCGCGAAGCGCCAAGCGCCAGCGCCAACCGCAGGCCGGCAAGGCAACGTCGCATCGCGGACTTCATGTCGTCGACTTGGACATCGCTGATTTCAACTCGTCGGTCAGTTGCGCCATCCGCTGCTCGATCTCGGCGCGTTTCTTGCGGCCTTCTGCCTGGACGTTGAGGACGCCCGAAATCGTGTCGACCAGATCGCTATTGGTTTTCTCCAGCGTCGCGATATCGATGATGCCGCGCTGTGACTGCTTTTCGATCTCGATTGCCTGGGTCTTCATCATCTCCGAGGCCTGTTTCATCATCTCGTTGGTGGCGTCGGTGACGGTCTTCTGCAAGTCGAGCGCGGACTTCTGGCGGGTAAGGCCGAGCAGCAGGATCATCTTCTGCTTCCAGACCGGGATCGTCAGTTCGGTCGTCGCCTGCAGGTTCTCGATCAGGGTCTCGTCGCCGGACTGCACGATACGGATCTGCGGCAACTGTTGAATGCCGATCTGGCGCGCCTGCTGCAGATAGAAGACGCGCTTCTCGAGCCGGTCGAGCGCCTGCGCGGCATCCTGATAGGTTTGCGCCGCCAGCAAGGCGTCGCTGCCTTCTCCGGCTGCCTTCACGGCCTGCTCCAGTTCGACCAGCCGGCCGCGGCGAAAATCCTCGGCAAAGGTCTTGCCGGCGGCGATATGCGAATCGAGGTCGCCGAGCGATGCCTTGCTTTGTTCGTGCAGTTCGTCCAGCACGGCGATATCGCGCCGCAAGGTTTCCTTGTTGCGGTCGAGTTCGACGCAGACGCGGTCGATCTGGGAGGCGACGTCGCCGAATTGTTCGGAGAACCGCCGCAAGCGCGATTCCATCGAGGAGAACAGGCGCGTGAAAAAGCCGCTGTCCTTGAGCGTCGCCGGATCGAGCCCGCGCGCCTTGCCCAGGATGTCCGACAACAATTTGCCTGTCGTCCCGAGCTCCCGGTTCTGGGTTTGGGCGAGGATGCGGTCCGCGAACTCAACGACCGATCGCTGCGCGCGATCGCCGAAGGTAACGATGCGCGACCGATCGGAGATGTCGATCTCCGACTTGATCCGCGCAACCGCGGTCGCGTCCACCATGACCGCCGGGACATTGATGGCTTCGCTCATCGCGCTTCCTCTCCTGTGTGCCATTCCCGGGGTGCCACATGGTGCCGCGGTCGTGCTTCGGCAAGATAACCCAGCCAGCCAAACGAATCGATGACGGCGGCGTGGCCTCCCAGCCCAATCAGGCTTGCCGGAAATCTGTCCTCAACTTCAATAGGATATCGCTTTGTCGGGGCTCGGTCTGCCGAGGTTCACGGCTGAATGCCGGACGCTTCCGCATCAATCCCTTCGCGGGCTGATCTTCCACGTCCCGGCCAGCATCAGCGCGGTCATGGCGCCGCTGATGAGGGCGGCGATCGGGATTGTGACGGCGAGGATCGCGGTCGCCGCCCATCCGATCGAGCAGAACGCCTCGGCAAATGTCGCGATCCGTGACGAGGTCTGGCGGCGGCGAAACTGGCTGCGCTTGGCCTGGACGCGAAACCACAGCTGGATCGCGGCCGCCGACACGGTGGCGATGACGACGAAGATGGCGGTGACCGCTGCCTGCACGGGCGAGGCCAAGGCCAGTGCAGCCACCAAGGGAGCGAAGATGACGCCGATCGCGATCATCACCACTTCGACCTTGGCCCTGATCACGCTGCCGGGCGGCATCGGGGCGGTCGCGACCAGATCTGCCGCGTCCTCGCCTGAAATCGTCAGCCAGGCGAGACCTCCGGCGAGCTGGCCGGCCGCCATCACGATCACGGGCGTGATCAGGACGGTCGCGGCCGAGCTATCGGAGAAGCTGCGCCACAGCATCAGCGCCGGCGGCACCAGATAAAGCAATTGCATCAGGCTCTGCGACACCAGCCAGGGATCGCGCCGCAGCAGCATGAACTCCTTCCAGCGCAGCGCGGCTTGCCGCGAACCGCGGCGAAACGAGGTCGTCCGCGACCCGCGTCGGGTTGTCGTTGCGGTCGCGGCGGCGCTGACGACGGTGCCGGCAAATTTCGGCGAGAAGACCGCCATCACGCTGCCGAGCAGCACGAGGCTGCCGGCCAGCAGAAGCGAGAGCATTTCGCCGTCCCCGATCGCGGCGCGCGCCGGCCACCACAGCGGACTGTCGAAATCGGGGGCGTAGGCCGCCGCGGCGTCCGACGTCAGCACCGTGAACCGCGACAGCGTGCCGTAGGAGAGGATCGCGGCGACCTGGAGCGCGATGACAAAACCCGCCCCGATGACGGCGGCGAGAATTTGCGCGGCGAGCCGCGTCCGGCTCGGGCCGATCAAGCGAAACAATAATACCGTGATTGCGATCGCAACCGCCGCGGCCGACAGGCCAATGGCGATGACGACGCCAAACGCCGAAAACCACCTGATGCCGCCGCCGATCACGAGAACGTCGACGAAAGGGCTCGACAACAGCAGCGCCATGGCCGTGACCGAGAGTGCGATTGCCGCGATCCGCACCGAGAAGATGTTGGTCAGCCTGACCGGCGACGACATGATCAAATCGAGGTCGGCGCGCGCATAGAACACCCGCGTCACCGATTCGATCGCCTGCGACAGCATCAGGGCCCAGGCCAGGAAGATCGTTGCTGACATGACGATCAGCGTCGGCTTGTCGAGCGGAGCCTGCAGATCGGCAAAGCGGCCGATCACCGCATAGGCCGGCAGATGCAGGAAGGCGGCGAGCACGAGCAGCCCGATCACGGCGCGCGTTCGTTTTCGCCGCGCGCCCGTCATCATGGCGAGCCATTCGCGCCACGCCAGCCGGATTTCGTGCCGGGCAAACCAGGTGAGATCAGCGGCCGAACTCATGCGGCCGCGTCGGTGTCGACGAGTGCAATGAACATGTCTTCGAGGCTGGTGTCGTTACGGCCGTTCTGCTGGCGCAATTCGGTGAGCGTGCCTTCGGCCACCAGCCGGCCCGCGGCGATGACGCCGATCCGGTCGGCCATCCGTTCGGCGACTTCGAGAATATGCGTCGTCATGATCACGGTGCAGCCGGCGCGGACGCGTGCCTGCAACAATCCCTTGACGTGACGCGCGGACAGCGCGTCGAGGCCGGTGAGCGGTTCATCGAGGATGATCAGGCGGGGGTCATGGACCAGTGCACCGGCCAACGCCACCTTCTGGCGCATACCTTTCGAAAAGCCTTCGCAGCGTTCGTGCAGATGCGGCTGAAGCCCGAGCGACACCAGCAGATCCTGCGCGGAGGATTCGGCAATCGAAGCATCGACGCCCCAGAGGCCGGCAACGAATTCGAGATATTCCAGTGGCGTCAGCTTGTCATAAATCATCGGCTCGTCCGACACCCACGCCATGATCTGCTTGGCGGCGACGGGATCGGCGAGTGCATCGATGCCCAATATAGAGACAGCGCCGGCATCGGGCCGCAACAGCCCGGCCACCATGCGCAACGTCGTGGTCTTGCCGGCACCATTGGGGCCGAGCAGGGCGTAGAATTCGCCGCGGTGGACGGTGAGATCGAGGGCATCGACCGCCGGGCGGTCAAAACGCTTCGTTAACCCTCGCACCTGTAGCGCTGATACATCGGGGTTCATGAGGTCGGGACGGTCCGGGTTTCATGTGTCGCCGCGAACCATGGACCCAAGAACTTTCGGTGCGGTGAATCGAAGACCCCAAATCGCGCCGATATGAACGCTTCCAAGGCAACTTCCAAGGCGACTTCGAAGCCAACTTCCGCCCTGCGGCATTTCTGCGCAATTGTTAACGCGGGTCGCAACCAGCGCTCTGTTGACAGTCGTCGGCGCTTTGGTCTCAATGGGGACGGACATATGTGGCCTTCAGCGCTTCGACACAAGAGCGCGAAGGCAGGATGCGTTAAGGCGATCCGTAGAATCGCGGGGCATCCGGGGGAGGGGAATCAATGCTGGACTTCGTTCAGCAACTGGTGAGTGGCATCGCACTTGGCTGCGTTTACGGCCTGATCGCGCTCGGCTTCGTGCTGGTGTACAAGGCCACCGAGGTCGTCAATTTCGCCCAGGGCGATTTGATGATGCTGGGCGGTTTCTTCGCCTTCACTTTCATCGGTATGCTCGGCCTCAATTACTGGCTCGGATTCGCCGGCGCCGTCATCTGCATGGCGCTGTTTGGCATGCTGGCCGAACGCGTGGTGGTGCGTCCGATCCTCGGCTATCCCCAGTTTTCCATCATCATGGCGACGATCGGGCTCGGATACTTCCTGCGCTCCATCGCCGGCATGATCTGGGGCACCGACGACCTCAAGATCGAGACCCCGTTCAGCCAGGGCGTGTTGCGGATCGGCTCGCTGGTGCTGGCCCATGACAAGCTCTCGGTGATCGCTGCGACCATCATCCTTTGCGGCTTGCTCTATCTGTTCTTCAACCGCACCACGCTCGGCACCGCGATGCGCGCCAGTTCCGAGAACATGCTGGCTGCCTATTACATGGGCATTCCGGTCAAGCGGGTGGTGTCGATCGTCTGGGCGATCAGCGCTGCGGTCGCAACAGCTGCCGGCGTGCTGCTGGCTCCGATCACCTTCATTCATTCCAACGTCGGGCTGGTGCTGGGATTGAAGGCGTTTCCCGCCGCGGTGCTCGGCGGCTTCGGATCGATTCCAGGTGCGGTGGTCGGTGGCGTCCTGATCGGCGTGATTGAGAGCATGGCCGGCTTCTATCTGCCGCAAGGCTGGAAAGACGTCGCGCCTTACCTCGTTCTCCTCGTGGTGTTGCTGCTCAAGCCCGAAGGCCTGTTCGGTGTGCACACGCGCAAGAAGGTTTAGGGGCCGCGATGCGTTTTCTCTTCAAGACCGACTACGAAGACGACATCCGGCTGATGCCGCACAGCGGCTATTTGGTCACCTACGGTGTGCTGCTGGCACTGCTGGCGATCGCGCCGTTTGTGCTGTCCAGCTATATCGTCAGCCAGCTGGTGTTCGTCTGCATCTACGCCACCGTCGGCGTCGGGCTGATGATCCTGACCGGCTTTACCGGGCAGGCGTCGCTGGGGCACGCCGCCTTCCTCGCCATCGGCGCCTATACGGCGGCCTTCCTGCAGCAATACAACGTCCCGTTTCCGGTTTATTTCCTGGCCGCAGGCCTGCTGACCGGCGTAGTCGGCGCGCTGGTCGGATTCCCGGCGCTGCGGCTGCAGGGCATCTATCTCGTCATTGCGACGATTTCCTTTGCCTTCATCGTCGAGGAAATCCTGGCGCGCTGGGAAAGCGTGACCCATGGCAATGAGGGCATGCGCGTCAAGACCATGCAGTTGTTCGGCATGGCGATATCGCGCGATAGTCCGAGCTTCTATTTCCTTTGTCTGGGCTTCCTGATCCTGACCATCGTCGGCACCCTGAACCTGCTGCGTTCTCCGACCGGCCGCGCTTTCGTCGCCATCCGGGACAGCGAGACGGCGGCGCGCAGCATGGGCATCAACGTCTCGCTCTACAAGGTCAAATCGTTTGCGATCAGTGCCGCGATCACCGGATTTGCGGGCTGCCTGTTCGCCCACAAACTGTCGTTCATCAGCCCGGAAATGTTCACGCTGCTGCTCTCGATCGAGTTCATCATCGTGATCCTGATCGGCGGCTCGTTCAGTCTGCACGGCGCGGTGCTGGGCGCCATCTTCCTGGTCATGATCGATCCGCTCCTGACCTATCTGAAGGACGACTTGCCCGGCATGATCGCGGGCGTCGCCTCGACGTTTGGCGCGGGCAAGGAGAGTGCGTCTCAAATTCAGGACAAGGCCGCCGCCATTGCTTCCGCCAACGGCCTCAAGGGCGCGATCTACGGCCTGATCATCGTGCTGTTCGTGCTGTTCGAGCCGCTTGGCCTCTACGGACGCTGGCTGAAGATCAAGCTCTTCTTCCAGCTGTTCCCGCTCTACAAGCGCGCCACTTTCAAGCGGCAGAAAATCTATGTGAAGTCGGAGCGGAACCGATGACCTATTTCCGGGCCGAAGACCTGTCGTTGCACTTCGGTGGCCTCAAGGCGGTCGATGCCGTCAGCTTCGCGGTGGAGAAGGGCGAGATCCTCTCGATCATCGGCCCCAACGGCGCCGGCAAGAGCTCGATCTTCAATCTGATCTCGCGCATTTACCCGCCGACCTCGGGCAAGATCTACTTCGAGGATCAAGACATCACCCAGCAGCCGGCTTACGAAATTGCCGGCCTCGGCATTGCCCGCACCTTCCAGAACATCGAACTGTTCGAGAACGCGACGATGCTGAGCAATCTCCTGGTCGGCCGGCACCGCCACTCCACCACGCAGCTGTGGCAGGAGTTGCTGTTCCTGCCGAGCGTACGCGCCCACGAAAAGGCGCATCGCCGCCGCGTCGAGCAGGTGATCGAGTTCCTCGACCTCGAAGTCTATCGCGACAAGCTGATCTCGGGGCTGCCCTACGGCGTCCGCAAGGTGATCGAGCTTGCACGCGCGCTGTGCTCGGAGCCGAAACTGATCCTGCTGGACGAGCCGTCTTCCGGGCTGAACGTCGAGGAAACCGGCGACATGTCGTTCTGGATCCGCGACCTGAAGACCGACCTCGGCATCACCGTTCTGATGGTCGAACACGACATGTCGCTGGTGAACCGAGTATCGGACCGGGTGATCGCACTGAACTACGGCAAGGTGATCGCGATGGGGTCACCTTCCGAAGTGCAGCGCCATCCCGACGTCGTCGCCGCATACTTGGGCGCATGAGGATGATGCCATGAGCGCTCCCGACATCATCCTGAAGCTCAGCAATATCGAGAGCTATTACGGGCCGATTCAGGCGATCAGGGGCATCAGCCTCGAAGTGCCGCGTGGCAAGATCGTCACACTGCTCGGCGCCAACGGCGCCGGCAAGACCACCGTTTTGAAAACCATTTCCGGCATCCTCGATCCGCAGAAGGGCTCGATCGAATTTCTGGGCAAATCAATCCAGCGCGTGGAAGCCGACAAGATCGTGCGGCTGGGCCTGAGCCACGTGCCGGAGGGGCGCGAAGTGTTCCCGTTTCTCTCCGTGCGCGAGAACCTGATGATGGGCGCCTATCCGCGCAAGGATCGCGACGGCGTCGCCGAGGATCTTGAGCGCGTCTATGGCTATTTCCCGCGGCTGAAGGAACGCATCAACCAGCCGGCCGGACAGCTCTCCGGCGGCGAACAGCAGATGCTGGCGATCGGGCGTGCATTGATGAACCGGCCGACGCTGTTGTTGCTGGACGAACCCTCGCTCGGGCTGTCACCGATCCTGGTGAAGGAGATTTTCACCATCATCAAGCGCGTCAACGAAGAGCAGGGCATGTCGATCCTGCTGGTCGAGCAGAACGCCAAGGTGGCGCTGGAGACGGCGCACTATGGCTATGTGCTGGAAATCGGCCGGGTCGTCATGAACGACAGCTGCGAGCGGCTGATGCATTCAAAGGACATCCAGGAATTCTATCTTGGCGCCAAGGAAGAGGGCGCTCGCGGTGAGCGACGCTGGAAAAAGAAGAAGACATGGCGCTAAACGACGCAGTTAAGACATTGGCGTTCCTAGTGATTTGGAGCTAAATTCGAGGCTGCTTCCGAAAACAAGACCGGCTGACAAGACCGGCGTCGGGCGCAGGCGAGAGAGGGAGGAAGACGCATGGCCAGACCGGCAGTGCTGACGGTCGCCGACACGCTAGCGAAGAGTTTTCTGCTGTCCGTGGAAACGCGCGGCGACCGGCCGGCGATCCGCGAAAAGAAGTTCGGTATCTGGGAGCCGACCAGCTGGCGGCAGTGGCTGCAGATATCGAAAGATATCGCCTACGCCTTGCATGCCACCGGCTTCAAGCCGGGCGACGTCGCCTCGATCATCGCGAACGCGGTTCCGGAGTGGGTGTATGCCGACATGGGCATCCTCTGCGCCGGCGGCGTCTCATCCGGGATCTATCCAACCGACTCGTCGGTCCAGGTCGAATACCTCATCAACGATTCCTCGACACGCGTGATCTTCGCCGAGGATGAAGAGCAGCTCGACAAGATCCTGTCCTGCCGCGAACGCTGCCCGACCTTGCAGAAGATCGTCGTGTTCGACATGGAAGGCCTCTCTGGCTTCAGCGATCCGATGGTGATGTCGCTGGCCGAATTCACCGCCCTCGGGCGCAACCACAGTCACGACGATCCGGCGCTGTGGGATGCGATGATCGCCAGCCGAGGCGCGGGCGATCTGGCCATCCTCGTCTACACGTCAGGCACGACCGGTCCGCCCAAGGGCGCGATGCATTCCAACCGCAGCGTGACGCACCAGATGCGCCACGCCAACGATCTGTTCCCCTCCACCGACGCCGAAGAGCGGCTGGTGTTCCTGCCGCTCTGTCATGTCGCCGAGCGGATCGGTGGCTATTACATTTCGCTGGCACTGGGGTCGGTGATGAATTTCGCCGAAAGCCCGGAAACCGTGCCGGACAATCTGCGCGAAGTGCAGCCGACCGCGTTCCTGGCGGTGCCGCGGATCTGGGAAAAATTCTATTCCGGGATCACGATTGCACTCAAGGACGCGACGCCGTTCCAGAACTGGATGTACCGCCAGGCGCTGGGAATCGGCAATCGCGTGACCGAGAGCAAGCTCGAGGGTAAAACGCCGCCGCTGACCTTGCGGATCGCCAATCAGTTCGCCTATTGGCTGGTGTTCCGCAACATTCGCCGCATGCTCGGGCTCGATCGCTGCCGTCTGGCCTTTACCGGGGCTGCGCCGATCGCGCCGGATCTGATCCGCTGGTATCTCGCACTCGGCATCGACATGCGCGAGGTTTACGGCCAGACCGAGAATTGCGGTGTGGCCACCGTGATGCCGCCCGACCGCATGAAGCTGGGCTCAGTCGGCAAGGCCGCGCCCTGGGGCGAGGTCGCGATTTCCCCGCAAGGCGAGATCCTGATCAAGGGCGACTTCCTGTTCATGGGCTATCTCAACCAGCCGGAAAAGACCGCCGAGACCATCGACGCCAAAGGCTGGCTGCACACCGGCGACGTCGGTTCGATCGACAATGAGGGCTTCGTCAAGATCACCGACCGGATGAAGGACATCATCATCACCTCGGGCGGCAAGAACGTCACGCCGTCCGAGATCGAGAACCAGCTGAAGTTCTCGCCCTATGTCTCGGACGCGGTGGTGATCGGCGACAAGCGGCCGTACCTCACCTGTCTGATCATGATCGACCAGGAGAATGTCGAGAAGTTCGCGCAGGACCACGACATTCCCTTCACCAACTACGCGAGCCTGTGCCGCGCGCCCGAGATCCAGGACCTGATCCAGCGCGAGATCGAGGCGGTCAACGTCAACTTCGCACGGGTCGAGACCATCAAGAAATTTTTCCTGATCGAGCGTCAGCTGACGCCCGAAGACGAGGAATTGACGCCGACCATGAAATTGAAGCGCAGTTTTGTGAACAAGCGTTACGCGGCCGAGATCGGCGCCATGTACGGCGAACGGGCGGTGGCGTAACGGACGAAGTTTGAGCAAAATTTGTAGAAACGGCGAAGGACAAGAAGGCCCCACCCTTCGCTCAACACGGGCCAACGAAGAGGAGACTGCAATGTCGAAATCGTATAGGGCGTTGGGCCTTGCGGTGAGCGCCCTTGCGCTGACCCATTTGCCAGCCTACGCCCAGACCAAGGTTACCAATGAAGGCATCTCGGCGAGCGAGATCGTCATCGGCACCCATCAGGATCTGTCCGGCCCGATCAAGGGCTGGGGCGTTCCGGTGTCCAACGGCATGAAGATGGCGGTTGAGGAAACCAACGCCGCCGGCGGCATTCACGGCCGCAAGATCAAGTTGGTCCTGGAGGACTCCGGCTACGATCCGAAGCGCGCGGTGCTCGCGTCGCAGAAGATGGTGGAGCGTGACAAGGTGTTCGCGATGGTCGGACCGATGGGCTCGCCCACCGTGCTCGCCTCGCAGGACATTCTGTTCGATGCCGGCGTGTTGCAGCTGTTTCCGCTGACCGCGGCCGAATTCACCTACAAGTTCGACCCGGCCAAGCCGCAGGAGCGGTTGAAGTTCAATAATCTGCTGCCCTATGTCGAGAGCACCCGCGCTGCCGTCAAATACATGATCGAGAACAAGAGCTTCAAGAAGCCCTGCATCATGCATCAGGACGACGAGTACGGTAAGAACGTGCTCGACGGCTTTACCCAGCAGGTAACCGCGATGAAGATGACACCGGCATCGGTGACCAGCTACAAGCGCGGCGCGTCCGACTTCAGTGCGCAGGTCGCCAAAATGAAAGCCGACGGCTGCGATATGGTGGTGCTCGGCACGGTGCTCCGCGAGACCATCGGTGCGATGGGCGAAGCCAAGAAGCTTGGATGGGACGTGACGTTCCTCGGCGCCACGCCGACCAACGTGCTTGAAGTGCCGGCGCTCGGCAAGGAAGCGGTGGAAGGGCTGTATGCCGCCTCCGGCTTCGAAATTCCCTACGAGGACACCGCGAAGGGGAAAGTGAAGGACTGGCTCGTCAACTACAAGAAAATGTTCGGCACCGACGCCAACACCCAGGCGATCATCGGCTACAATGCGGTGATGACGTTCGCGCATTATGCCAACAAGGCCGGCAAGGATCTGACCGGCCAGAAGATGCTCGATGCGCTGGAGTCCGGTGACAAGTTCCAGGATATCTTCAGTTCGCCACCGACCGTGTTCTCGAAAACCAACCATCTCGCCACCACCATCACCCAGGTCCAGCAGGTCAAGAACGGTCGCTGGGTGCTGGTGAAGGAAGGCCTGATGTTCTGAGGCTCGTCTTCCGAAGGCTTGCCTTCCAAACGACGAAGGGCTGCGCGATCATATTGCGCAGCCCTTTTTTTGGGATGGATCCCACTCTCCGTCATGCCCGGGCATCGCCGTCTGAAGGACGGCGTCGCTTCCGTTCGCCTACGTCCCGGGCATCCACGTCTTGGCGGCATAAAAAAGAACACGTGGATGGCCGGGACAAGCCCGGCCATGACGAGTTGGGCTACTGCTTCGGCTGTCCAGCTGCTTCGGCCGGCTTCGGCCTGATCGCATCCGCTGTGCCCTGGATGAAGGCGACGATCTTCGTTACGTCAGCTTCGGTCAGCTTGCCGGTGAAGTCAGGCATGCCCTGGTCGCGGAACGGACCCTTGAACACGAAGTCCTTCAGGTTCTCGATGGTCTCCTTCGGAACATAGCCGAGGTTTCGGACATTGCCGCCCTTGTCGATGCCGGGCACGCCGTGGCACTGCGCGCAGGCGGTGACATAGAGCGCGGTGCCATCGGGCACGTCCTTCGGGTCATACTTGACGCCGGCGAGCAGGCCCTCGGTCTGGTACTTCACGAAGGCCGGCAGCGGCGCCTTGCCGTCGACCGCGAAGGTGTAGACCGTGCCCGGGCTGCGCAGTTCGGTGGCGCGTGCGGCGATGCCGAACACGCCGCCCCAGCCGACCGCGATCGACACATATTGCTTGCCGTCGAGCATATAGGTCGAGGCCGCCGCGACCACGCCGGTGCCGGTCGGCGACTCCCAGAGCTTTTCGCCTGACGTGGCGTTGTAGGCAATGAAGCGTCCGTCAGCCGTGCCCTGGAAAACCAGATTGCCCGCGGTGGTGAGCGTGCCGCCGTTCCACGGCGCCACATATTCCGCGCGCCAGGCCTCCTTCTGCTTGACCGGATCCCAGGCGATCAACCGGCCGAACGGCGCTGATTTCGGCGGCGTCGCATTCAGCATGAAGCCGACATTCCAGCCCGCAGCGGACGCGAATTTGCCCGGCTCCTGCGCGTTATGCTTGAAGGCCTTTTCCGGCGTCAGGTTCACCGGAATGTTCTGCGCCGGCAGATAGACGAGGCCGGTCTGCGGATTGAACGACATCGGGTGCCAGTTATGGGCGCCGTACGGGCCGGGAATGCTGTCATACTGTTCTCTCCCACGCGCCGCCGGCACTTCGATCGGCCGACCATTGGCGTCGTAACCGGTCGCCCAGTTCACATCGACGAAGTTCTTGGCCGAGATGAACTTGCCGTTGGTGCGGTCGACGACGAAGAAGAAACCGTTCTTCGGTGCATGGAGAATGACCTTCCTTGGCGCGCCATCGATGTTGATGTCCGCCAGGATCATCGGCTGCGTCGATGTGTAGTCCCAATGATCGCCTGGGGTTTCCTGATAGTGCCAGATGTATTTGCCGGTGTCGGCGTTCAGCGCCACCAGCGACGCCAAATAGAGATTGTCACCGCCGGACGGGCTGCGGAGGTCCCGATTCCATGGCGAGCCGTTGCCGGTGCCGACATAGACCATGTTCAGGTCGGGATCGAAGGTGATGGTGTCCCACACCGTTCCGCCGCCGCCGTTGAGCCAGTATTTCCCGGCCGGATCCCAGGTCTTGGCGGCTGCCGCCATCGATTCATCTTCGAACGGTTTTGAGGGATCGCCGGGCACCGTGAACCAGCGCCAGGCCTGGTTGCCAGTCTCGGCGTCATAGGCGGTGATGTAGCCGCGCGCGCCATATTCGGCGCCGCCATTGCCGATCACGACCTTGCCGTTGAATACGCGCGGCGCGCCGGTGATGGTGTAGGAGTGCTCCTTGCTGACGATGGTGTCCTTTTCCCAGACGACCTTGCCGGTGACGGCATCGAGCGCGATCAGGCGGCCGTCATAGGCGCCGAGGAAAACCTTGCCCTTCCAGAGCGCCACGCCGCGATTGACGACGTCGCAACAGCCCTTGTAGCCCTTCTCCTTGTCAATGCCGGGATCGAAGGTCCAGAGCCTCTTGCCGGTTCGGGCGTCGATCGCATGCACCACGCTCCAGGAGGCGGTCTGGTACATGATGCCATCGACCACCACCGGGGTAGCCTCGACACCGCGCGAGGATTCGAGCGGATAGCTCCACACCAGGCCGAGCTTCTTGACGTTGTCGGTGTTGATCTGGTTCAGCTTGGAAAAGCGCGTTTCCGCGTAATCGAGGCCGATGGTCGGCCAGTCGTTCGATGTCGCGGTGTTGGCCTTGATCGAGGCGCCGTCGACCGCCGAGGTGACGGCCTTGATGTGCTCCGGCGATCCCTTGGCGGGACTTTGCGCGAGTGCCGCCGTGGAGGAGACCGCCAGCCCAAGCCCGATCGCCAGCGCAAGGCGAACCGGCCGATGCAAGTTGGAAAAGCTGTCAGGAAAAAAACGGCAAACAGAATCACCGTACGGCGAACGCGTCATCCTAGTCCCCTCCAATGATCTCTAGCGGATCTGTCGGAATGGTATGCCGGTGGGAACGACGGCGTCAATCAAGTGCGAGCGCGAAAAGAAAAAGAGAAAATTTGTATCGTCATGTTTTCGCCAAACAGAATGCAGCATGCGGTCCGGCTGCACTGCAGCATGACATGATGCCTCTCGTTGATCACGCAATGAAAATTGCAGGAAGCGTTGTATCCGATATCCCAGAGCGGATCATGGGCGCGCATGGCACCAAGTCGAACGGCCGCAGCGCTGGTCGTGCGGTGTTTGATCGTCGCCGCGGAATGCATTTCGCTGAGTGGGTTATTGTCAATCGGCTTCGTCGGACCCGGATTGGCAGGTGCGACAAGGCCGGACGCCGCCAGCGAGCTGATGACCATCAGCGTTTCGGGATTACTGCCCGGCTGCAGCCATGAGCACGGGCGCATCGGTGTATCGCATGACGCTGTGCTGATCGATCACGAAGGTCGGCCGGTAATTCCGGATGTCGGAATCCTCAATCATCGCCATGCGGCGGTTATCCAGCGTCAGCCAGTGCCCGTCGAGCCGCGCGGCGGCAACCGCGTGATCCTCACCGCGGACGGTGTCACGCATGATCACGATCCTTAAGTCGTCGGGCGCAATGCCGGCCCGGCGCAACGCCACGAATTTCGCAATGGCGTAATCCTCGCAGTCGCCGCCCCGCGTCAGCGTCGTGAGCGGCGAGGCCCAGACGTCGAGCTGGCCATATTGGGCGAGGTCGCTCACCGGCCTGACCGCAAGGTTGATGGCCCGATTGATCTCGCCGAGCCGGGCGCGGCCCTCGCGAAGTTTGGCGGCGTCGATGATGGCTAGAAATTGCAGCGCGGCCGGCGAGACGCAGCCTTCGCGGTCGCCCTCGCACAGCGCAAGCTGCACCATTTCGTCCTCAAGGCGGCGCTGCAAACTTTGCCATTTCTCGTGCAATCCGCCGTCGAGAAGCATCGCGGTGGGCTGCCCGAACGGCTGGGTGGATTTCTTGATCAGAACCGCCGTGCCGGGGGAGAGCAGCGTTCCGGCGGCCGCCGGTCCGAACCAGGCCAAGCCGCTTATGGACAGGCCGCACGCGAGGAAGGCTGCGCGCAACGCACGCGGATAATTTGAGATCGCCATCTGACACCCCTCGTCCGGGCATTATCGGCAGGCTCGTTAACCTACTCGTGACCGGATCATTTCGCTGGGGGCATAGTGGGTAGGTGGGCTTTTGATCTGCTTAAAACCCGCGATATCGGGCCGGAAAGCGCGAAACAGCTTAAAATTTGTCTCGCCGGTTTCCCGAAAATTTTATCGAACCTTTGCGGAGCCGTGACTGCCCTATCCATGGGATGGTGCTTAACCGCGCGTTATCGTTGTTTTCAGGTTAATATGATTAATCAGGTCAGATTCGCGTGAGTTGTAAGCCAAGTCACAGTTTTGACTTGGAAAATCGCATCATATACCGGGGTTATACGGGGGTATCGAATTGATAAGTATAGACCGCAGACGTTTTACTACGAATATCTCAACTAATCTCCCTGGTGCTCAAGCTTAACCATGTATTCCTCTGTGTATGACAGAAGAGTGCTAGATATGCTTGAGAAAAATCGAGAAGACTGATCTAGAAGCCGGCTCTAACCTAAGCAAACTGCACAAAAAATGGATGGTTCCGTAGAAGACCATCCGTGATATGCAAGCTTAGACCTTTGAATATTGTATTTGTATTAACCTTAGCGGCGGCGGGGCTCATTTGACTTTGGCCGGTAAATTTACCGACGTGCTGCCTGACGGCCACGGCGCTCACCTGGGTGGGCACCTGCAGGTCGACAGCGTCTCCACGCATGCACCGTCGGGCGCCATTATCGTTCCAGACGCCCATTTGCTTTTCACCGGCGATTTCAAGCGCGCGGGTGTCGACCTCGTTCTGTCGGGCGACGGCCGCGAGATGGTGCTGCACGACTATTTCAAGGGCGAGAAGCGCGCAGCCCTGGCATCACCCGATGGCGCCCATCTGACCGGCGATATTGTCAACGCGCTGACCGGTCACCTCCAACTGGCGCAGGCCGACGGCAGCCCGAGCGTGGCCCAGGTCATCGGTCATGTGACCAAGCTCGTCGGCACCGCGACCGCGATCCGCAACGGCGTTTCAATCATTCTGAACAATGGCGACAACGTCAACAAAGGCGACGTGGTCCAGTCCGGCTCCGATTCGACGCTCGGCATCACCTTCATCGACGGCAGTGTGTTCGGCCTCGCGTCGAATGCCAGAATGGTGCTGAACGAAATGATTTACGACCCGAACGGGTCGAACAATTCGTCGCTGATCAGCCTGGTGCAGGGCACGATCTCGTTCGTCGCCGGCGCGACCGCCAAGAAGGGCGACATGAAGGTCGACACGCCGGTCGCGACCATGGGCATCCGCGGCACCGCGGTACTGGTCGAAATCGACTTTGCCGTGCCGGGCCAGGGCGGCGCGCCGCCGGCGAAATTCCAGGTGCTGGTCGAACCCGACGGCACCACCGGCTCCTACATCCTGTTCGACAAGACCACGATGACGCCGATCGCGACCGTCAATCAGGCCGGTACGCAGACCATCGTCAGCGGCCAGGGCACGGTCAATTTCCTCTCCTCCGTGCAGTTGTCGCCCGATGCGCAGAAGATCATCTCCGATGTCTTCCAGCTGAAATTCACCGACCTGAACAATCCTCAGCAGCTGCACCGGTTCACCGATTCGCCGGTACCGGAAAATATGTTCATCAGGCTGGCGGGCGGCGAAACCTTGCCAGTGAAGGTGACGGTGACTCCGTTCGTCGACACTCCTCTCCCGACGAACACCGGTACGGCAGCCAAAGCGACCGACCACATTCCGGGGCCGCCTGACGTCGTCACCTCCAATGCGGCTTTCACCGAGCGCGCAGGCCTGACCGGCAGTGCCGCGCAGGATACGTTGACCGGCGAGATCGCGTATTCCGACCTCAATCCGGGCGACGTGCCGACCGCCCAGGCGAGTTTTGCCTCGTTCAAGTATGCGAACGCGCAGCACAGCGACGTCACCGCATCGCTGACGGCGGAGCAAGTAGCCGCGATCCAGGCGGTGGAAGTGCCGCTTGCCGTCGTGCAGGATCCCAACCAAAAAAACCGCGGCACGGCGACCTGGACCTACAGCGTCCCGGACGGCGCTTTCGACTTCCTGGCCGCCGGCGAGACCTTGACGCTGACCTACATCGCGCGGGTCGACAATAATTTCGCGGCGAACAACGAGATCACGTTCAAGACCTTCACCATCACGATCACAGGCACCAATGACGCGCCGACCGTCGCCACCAGCGGCGGCACCGTCATCGAGCGGGACGGCACCGGCAACAACACGATCGATACGATCTCGGGCACCGTCACCTTTACCGACACCGATTTGACCGACCGTCCGGTGGTGAGCGCAGCGATCTCGACAACCGAGCCGTTCCGATACCTCGACGCGCAGGGGCATAACGTCACCGCGACGCTGACGCAGGCGCAACTGGACGCGATTGAAGCCGTCAAAATTCCGTTGACGGTGGGGCAGGGCATTGGAAGCGGCCATAACGGTTCGGCGACCTGGACCTACAGCATCGCCGACCATGCCTTCGATTTCCTCGCCAAGGGCGAGAAGCTGATCCTCAACTACGTCATCAAGGTCGACGATGGCCATGGCGGCGTGGTGTACACGCCGGTCAGCATCTCGATCAACGGCGCCGACGTCTCCGTGGTCGGCACCAACGACGTGCCGACGATCGGCGGCGACGAGCAGATCGGCACCATCGCGGAACGCGTCGACACCGTTGGTTCGACGGCGCCGGACGAGGACCATGGCACGATCCAGTTCACCGATGTCGACCTGACCGATACGCACGACGTCACGATCGCCGATGTCGTGGCATCGGGGACACAGACCGGTCTCGCAGGCCATTCCGCCCAAATGGGCTGGCTTCTGCTTCGGGAATTCTCCGATACCACCGGCGGCGTGACGGGCTCGCAAAACTGGACGTTCTCGGCGTCGGATCAATTTTTCGATTACCTCGCCGACGGCGAGTCGGTCACGCTGACCTATACGGTGGAGATCGACGACCTTCATGGCGGCCTCGCGACGGAGCATGTCGCCGTCACCGTCACCGGCAGCAACGACGCGCCGGTGGTCAGCGCTGACGTTTCCGGTCCCCTCGGGACGCCGACGCTGCACGCCATTGACGAGCAGCCGGGCGAAACCGGCTCGGTCAAACCCGACACCGCTGCCGGCTCGCTGACGTTCCACGACGTCGACCTGAGCGATACGCATCTGGCGACCGGCTCCGGACCGGTGTTTGGTTGGCTGAATCCGGCTGGGGACACGTTGACTTCCACTCAGAAGGGCTTGCTCGCTCAAGCAAGCGGGCTAACGCTGATCCTGCACGACAGTACGGGCAGCGGGCTCGGCACGGTCGATTTCAGCTATAGCGGCGTCGATGGCGCTTTCGATTTCCTCGCCGCCGGCGAAAAGCTGACGATCACCTACGATATCACCGTATCCGACGAGCATAACGTCGCCTCGACCCAGCCGATCACGTTCACTGTCACGGGCACCAACGACACAGCGACGATTTCGGGCGACGCGACGGGCAATGTGGTGGAGGACGCCGGCACCACGGTCAACAGCGGCACGATCGTGATGTTCGATAGCGGCGTGGTGACGGTTGACGACGTCGATCACGGCGAGGCCCACTTCCAGGCGATAGCGGTAGATGACCCGGTGCTCAACGGCACCTACGGCACCTTCACCTTCGACAGCGATTCCGGCGCATGGACCTATCAGGCCGACCCTGCCAAGGTCCAGTTCCTGGGTCAGGATATCACCGCCACCGATACGCTGAGGGTGACGTCGGCCGATGGCACGGCGCACGAGGACATCGTCGTCACCATCACCGGTACCAACGACTCCGCGACGATTTCGGGCGACGCGACGGGCAATGTGGTGGAGGACGCCAGCACCACGGTCAACAGCGGCACGATCGTGATGTTCGACAGCGGGGTGGTGACGGTTGACGACGTCGATCAAGGCGAGGCGCACTTCCAGGCGATAGCGGTAGATGACCCGTTGCTCAACGGCACCTACGGCACCTTCACCTTCGACAGCAATTCCGGCGCATGGACCTATCAGGCCGACCCTGCCAAGGTTCAGTCGCTTGGCGCGGGCACTACCGTCACTGACAAATTGACGGTGACGTCGTTCGACGGTACCGCGCATCAGGACATCACCGTCACCACCACCGGCGTCAACGATGCGCCGGTGTACTCGGGTGCAGATCTGTCGCCGACCTATCATGTCGGCGACAGCCCGGTCGCGCTCGTTGGCAGTGACGTTACCGTAAGCGACATCGACAGCGCCAATTATGCCAACGGAACGCTGACGGCGACGGTGATCGGTGGCGGCCAGCAGGGCGACACGCTGACGCTCGCGGACGGCCAGTACATCACCACGACCGCCAGCGGTTCGATCGTGATGTACGATGCCAACGGCATTGACGGCCCCGGCGGCGCCGTGGCAATCGGGACGTTGTCGCACAGCGGCAACAATAACGTGACCGTGACACTGAACGGCAACGCCGACGATGCTGCGGTCAAGGCGCTGACGCAGGCGGTAGAGTTTTCGAACTCGCTCACCAACCCTATCGGCGGCACCCGTACGGTGGCGTTCACGTTGCACGATGGCGGCGGCACGGCAAACAACGGACACGACAGCGATTATTTCGAAGCGCATGTGACGGTGCCGGCGGCGCCCGTGATCCACACGGACCTGTTCACCGTCTCCGAGCTCGGCGATGGAATAACGACGGTTGCCGGCCTCTACGTCACCGATGCCGACGCTACGGAGGTCGAGACTTTCACCTTTACCGCGACGACCGGGGCGTCCCCGGCCAGCAGCGTGGCGCCGTCGATCGACCCGGGTGATCTTGAGGATATCAACGACGCGCTGGAAGTAACTGGCGTTACCTACAATCCGGGCAACAATCCTCAACCGCTAACCGACACGGTCACCTTCACCGTCACCGATGGCGCCGGTCACTCCGACACGGTCAATTTCATCTTCAACGTGACTGGCGGCGAGGGCGATGTCGAGCTGACCGGTACGGACGGGAAGGATGTCATCTTCGCGACCGGCAACAAGGATACGCTGACCGGTGGCGCTGGCGCCGATCAGTTCGTGTTCCGGGTCGGGGACGGCAACGACACGATCACGGATTTCGCGCAGGGGCAGGACCACATCGACCTCAGGGCGTTTTTCGAAACGGTCGATGCCGACAACATCGCCGACTGGCTTGCATCCGGTAACGTGACGACCAATGCCGGCGACACCCTGTTGAAGCTGGGCGATGACAGCATCCTGTTGAAGGACGTCGATCTCCAGGCCACGAACCTGACGGCCAACGACTTCATCCTTCATCCCGGCGGTGGCGTCGGAATTTGATCGCCGGGAACATGGCGTCAGGCGCTACAGCAGCCGCGGAATCCCCAGCCGCTCGGCCTCTTCGCGCACCGTCGCCGCGTTCTGGTAGCCGGCGCCCACTTTGCTTTTCGGATCCTGCAGCCTGATGGTAGGGACGTCCGGCACGGCATAATATTTGTCGTGAACCAGGCAATGATTACGGATCAGCGGCCACAGCATCAGGCCGAGCATGCGCTGGTCGTGGCCGTATTTTGCCGTCGGCCCGGCGACAAAATAGCGGCGCATCAGTTCGACGACGTCGATACCGCAATCGGTCCGGCCGGCCCACATGCCGCCCATCATGAGTTCATTGTGCATGACATGGTCGCGGGCGACGTGGAACGGCAGGCCGCTGTCGATCCATTGCCGGACCAAATCGGCTTCGGCCTCCGATATCCGCGCATCGCAGTCGCGCACCAGAAACCGCCCGACCGTGGGATCGTTCATGACCAGGAAGCGCTGAAACAGTCCGACGCCGGGATACTCGTCCGCCATGTTGCGCAGCTCGGCGCCATTGTCGCGCAGGAACGCGATGCAGGGTTGCGGCACGGTGTCGTCGACATAGAACCGGCAACGCCAGGCGGGATACACCGTGCGGCTCAGCACCAGGTTGATCATGGCGCCGTAGCCATAAAAGGGCGTCGCGCCCCACAGCGAAAAGGAAATGACATTGTCGCCCGAGGGCGGCCCCTGCGGCGCCTTGAGCGAGAAGGGAAGCGGATTGCGGCGGGCTTCCGCGTCCCGCAGGTCCAGCGCGCGCTGTCCGTGCCGGATTGCCTCGGCTTCCTTGCCGGTGTGGAAGTGGGCGACCTTGAGCGTGTCGAGGATGGTCAGGTCCTCGCCGTGCCGCGCGACGTATTGCGAGGCCTTCACGATGGTCTCCTCAAAGCGTTTCATGTTCGAGAGCGTGGCGATCAGGCCCTTCTGCAATCGCGGATTGTCCGGCTGCCGGCGCGCCAGTTCCTCGGCCAGCACCAGCGCAGGCTGCCATTGCCGCTTCTGGAAGAAAGCGTCGAACAGCAATTCCTTCGCAGCCAAATCGTCGGGATGGGTCAGGGTAACAGCGCATAGCTGAACGATCGCGGCGTCGTTGTTGCCGGCCCGCAGCAGCGCGCGGATTGGATCGTGAGGCCGCGGTGGCGGCCGAACGGACCCGCCTGCAATGTCTGGTTTCGTCAATCTGGATCCTCTCCCCAGGCCACCATAGCGAGCCATGGCCCACCGGGAAAGCAGGCGAGCGGGCGCTTTCAGAGGCGCCAGAACCCCATAATGCCGCGGCGCGAGGGCGAACCCGTTGGAACAATCTGCCTGCCCGTGATACCGAAGCAGCATGAAGCGGCTGAGAATATTCCTGCGGTGGTTCAAGCGGCGCTTTGGCTATGCCCGGCTGGCCTGCGTTGCGCTGCTGATCGGGTTTGCCGCGCTGCGCGTGTGGGACCCGGCTCCGGTCGAGGAGATCCGCGTTCGAACCTTCGACGCCTTCCAGCGCGTCGACCCTCGCAAGAAGACCGCACGTCCGGTCACCATCGTCGATATCGACGACAAGAGCCTGGAAAAGCTAGGACAGTGGCCGTGGCCGCGGACGCGGCTGGCGGATCTGGTAACGGAGCTGACCAATCTCGGCGCCGTCGTGATCGCCTTCGACGTGGTGTTTCCGGAGCCCGACCGGCTCAACCCGGAATTTGTCGCCGACACCTACCGCAATCTCGATGAGGAAACCCGCAGCCGGTTGCGCTCGCTGCCGAGCAACGACCAGGTTTTCGCCGATGCCATCCGCGCCTCAAGGGTGGTGCTGGGTGAATCGGGTTTGCCGGAAGAACTGGGTGTGCTCGACAAGACGCTTCCGGTGACGGGGCTTGCGATGCTCGGCGAGGAGCCGCAGCGCTTCATGTTCGAATTCCCCGGCCTGCTGCGCAACACCAAGGTGCTGGAGCACGCAGCGGCCGGGCGCGGGCTATTCACCGTCAAGCCTGAACGCGACGGCATCGTGCGGCGGGTGCCGATGATCATGCAGGCGCAGGGCCAGACCATGCCCTCGCTGAGTTTCGAGATGCTGCGGGTCGCCACCGGTTCGGGTACGATCCTGATCAAGGCCGAAAAGGGCGGCATCAAGAGCCTCGGCATTAAGGGCTTTCAGTTGCCGACCGACGGCAATGGCCAGCTTTGGGTCCATTACGCCCGGCACGATGCCACACTCTATGTCCCGGCGATCAACGTGCTGGAAAAGACCGTTGCGCCCGAGAAGATCGCCGGCAAACTGGTGTTGATCGGCACCTCGGCCGTCGGTCTCAACGATATCAAGACCACGCCGGTGTCGCGAGCCATGCCGGGCGTGGAAATCCATGCCCAGGTGCTGGAGAGCGCGCTGACCGGGGAGGTGATCTCGCAGCCGATCTACGGCATCTCGATTGAATTCGCCACCGCGGTCTTGTTCGGATTATTGGTGATCGCGTTCGCGCCCTTGTTCGGACCGGTCACGCTGGTCGCCCTCGGAGCGGCGTTTGCCACCGCGCTGATCGGAACGTCCTGGTATTTCTACTCGCAGCACCGGCTGCTGATCGATTTCACCTATCCCTTGATATCGACGACGTCGATCTATCTCACGCTGATCTTCTCGAGTTTCGTCCGGGAGCAGAAGCAGCGCAAACAGATCCGTAACGCGTTCTCCCAGTACATGTCGCCCGCGCTGGTCGCGCAGCTGGCGCAGTCGCCGGAGAAGCTCGTGCTCGGCGGCGAGGAGCGCGAGATGACTATCATGTTCTCCGACATGCGTGGCTTCACCTCGATCTCGGAGACCTACAAGCGAGACCCGCAGGGCCTCACCGCGCTGATGAACCGCTTCCTGACGCCGCTGACCAACGCCATCCTGCACCGCAAGGGCACCATCGACAAATATATGGGCGACGCCATCATGGCGTTCTGGAACGCGCCGCTCGACGACAAGGATCACCAGCTCAACGCCTGCGAGGCGGCGCTCGATATGCTGGAGCGTGTCGACGAGCTCAATCAGGAGCGGATGGAGGAAGCCGAGGAAGAGGGCCGCCCGTTCATTCCGCTCAATGTCGGCGTCGGACTCAATACCGGAACCTGCGTGGTCGGCAACATGGGGTCGGACATGCGGTTCGACTATTCGGTGTTCGGCGACAGCGTCAATCTGGCCTCACGGCTGGAAGGCCAGTCCAAGGAATACGGCTTCCCGATCATCGTCGGCTCGAAAACCGCGCTCGCGGTCAAGGACAAGTTCGCGATCCTCGAACTCGACTTCATCATGGTGAAGGGCAAGAAGGAGCCCGAGGTGATCTACGCGATCGCCGGGCGGGAGGACACCGCGCAGTCCGGCCGTTTCCAGCGCTTGCGCAACCTGACCATCGAAATGCTGGCCTGCTATCGCGGCCGCGACTGGCAAGGCGCGCTGGCGGCGATCGAACGCGGCCGCCGCACCGACGAGGTGCGTTCGCTCGAGCTGTTGTTCAATCTCTACGAAGCGCGAATCCGCAACTTCCAGGACGCCCCGCCGCCGGAAGACTGGAACGGCGCGTTTGCGCTGCTGACGAAGTAGCGCACCGCTGTCGTCACCCGCGCAGGCGGGTGACCCAGTATTCCAGAGACGCCAGCGATAAAATCGATAGGCCGCAACGTACTGGCTCCCCGCATGCGCGGGGATGACGACCGTTGGTTGGGCGGCGTTCGGTAACCCCTCACTCCAGCCCGATCGTCGTCAAATCCTGAAACCAGTGCCGCGCCTGCACGAATTTCTTCACCTTGGGCGAAAGCGCATGCGGGTTGGTGTCGTGCACCACCCAGACCAGCACGGCGTCGTCGACGATCTGGGCGTGGGCCTGTGCCAGCAATTCGTCCTGCCGGGTGGCATCGAAGGTCTGCTTGGCCTCGTCGATCAGCGCGTCGACCTTTGGCGACTTGTAGCCGCCCCAGTTGACGCCGACAGGCGCGATCTGGCCGGAGTGGAAGAAGCGCACGATGGCGTAGAGCGGATCCGAGGTGACATAGGCGATGTTGTTGGAGGTGATGCCGGCGTTCATCTCGTCGGCCGCGCCCTTGCGCCAGTGCGTATATAACGTCTCGAGCTCGACCACCTTGAAGTCGATCTCGATGCCGATTTCCTTGAAGCTCTGCTGCAGGAATTCGTTCATCGGCAGCGACAGCATCTGTCCGGTGCCGCCCTGCGCGATGATGAAGGTGGCCTTCAGCGGCTTCTGCCTGGAGTAGCCGGCTTCCTCGACCAGTTTTTTGGCCGCCGCCACATCATGCTTGAGCTCGAAAGTCGGCTTGCCAAACCAGGGGCTCGACGGATCAACCTGGCCCTTGGCGGGCTTGGCCAGGCCGTTCATCAGGCCGACGACGCCTTCGCGGTCGATCGCAAGGTTGAGCGCTTTGCGCAGGCGGATGTCGGTCCAGGGCGAACCCGGCAGCACGCTCAAGTGATAATTCCAGACATGCGGCGTGATGTTGTCGACGATGCGCATTCCGGCGGACTTCAGCTGCGGCACCGCGTCAGGGGCCGGCGTTTCGATCAGATCGACCTGGCCGGCGAGCAGCGCATTGGTGCGCGTCAGCGCTTCCGGCATCGGAATCAGGACGATCTTGTCGGCCTTTGGAATTCGCTTCTTGTTCCAGTAATCCGCATTCTTGGTGAGTTCGGCGAGTTCGCGCGGGACCAGCTTTGTCAGTTTGAACGGGCCGGTGCCGGAAGGCTGGCTGGCGAACTTGTCCCAGTCCTTGCCGAGCTTTTCATATTGGGCGGGGCTCGAGACCAGGAACCAGAGCATCTGGTAGGGGAAGAACGAATCCACCGCCTTGGTTGATATCTCGATGGTGTCGTCGTCGATCTTGGCGTAGCTCGCGACCGAGGGCAGGCGGGTCTTCACCTGCGCGCTCTGGCGCTTGTCGAATTGCGGTGCCTTTTCGTTCAGCACCTTGTCGAGATTCCAGATCACCGCGTCGGCATTGAACGCGCTGCCGTCATGGAATTTGACGTCCTTGCGCAGACTGAAGCGCCATTTGGTCTTGTCCTTGTCATCGACCTTCCATTCCGTCGCGAGCCCCGGCACCAGCTTGCCGGGCCGGTCGGCCACGTCCATTTCCCAGGCCACCAGCGGATCGTAGATCGTGTAGGCGCTGAACTGGTAGGCGCCGGCGCCGCGGTCCGGCTGACCGGTGGTCAGCGGGATGTCCGCCATCGAAATACCGTAGCGCACAACGGATTCTGCCCTTGCTGAATTCGTGGGCAGTCCGGCATACAAGCAGAGTGCCGCCGCTGTGGCAGCAAGAAGCATCGAAATCCGATTGCGCATGAATTAAGCTCCATAGAACGGGGTTCGGAGCTGAAAAATGCAAGCTTGGTGCCAGATGGAGCATGGATACGCGCTTGCATGCATACTCACAGGGAGTCGTGCGGCTAATCGCCCCTCGGGACGCGCCGTCCTTGGCACAGGCGTTGCATAACTCTGCATAAGAATTAGTCACCCAAAGTCTGAGAAGGGATTGCTGCATATGCGTAACGAGAGGTTCAAGAAAACCGCCGGGAAAACCGCCAAGGCCTGGATGCTGGCGACGGCGATAGTGGTCGGCCTGCCGCTGGCCGCCAGCGCCGAAACCGTGCTGCGCATCGGCATGACGGCTGCCGATATTCCGCGCACGCTGGGTCAGCCGGACCAGGGCTTTGAGGGCAACCGTTTCACCGGCCTCACGATGTATGACGCGCTGACGCTGTGGGATCTGTCCTCGGCCAGCAAAGCGAGCGTGATGATCCCGGGCCTCTCGACCGAATGGAAGGTCGATGAGGCCGACAAGAAGAAGTGGACCTTCAAGCTTCGTCCCGGCGTCACCTTCCACGACGGCTCGCCGTTCAACGCCGACGCCGTGGTCTGGAACGTCGAGAAGGTGCTGAAGCAGGATGCGCCGCATTTCGACGCCAGCCAGGTCGGCGTGACAGCCTCGCGCATGCCTACGCTGGCCTCCGCGAAGAAAATCGACGATCTGACGGTGGAATTGACCACCAAGGAGCCCGACAGCTTCCTGCCGATCAACCTGACCAATCTGTTCATGGCGAGCCCGGCCAAGTGGCAGGCGTTTTACGACAAGGCTGAAGGCGCAGACGCCAAGGCCAAATCGCAGGCCGCCTGGGCCGCGTTTGCGCGCGATGCCTCCGGCACCGGTCCCTGGAAGATGTCGAAGTTCACGCCGCGCGAGCGGCTCGAACTGGTCAAGAACGAGGGTTACTGGGACAAGGCGCGCGTTCCCAAGATCGACAAGATGGTGCTGCTGCCGATGCCGGAAGCCAATGCCCGCACCGCGGCGTTGCTCTCCGGTCAGGTCGACTGGGTCGAGGCGCCCGCGCCCGATGCGGTCAAGGAAATCAAGGCACGCGGCTTCGCGCTGCAGGCCAACGAATCGCCGCATGTCTGGCCCTGGCAGTTCTCGCGCATCGAGGGTTCGCCCTGGAACGACATCCGCGTTCGCAAGGCCGCCAATCTGTGCATCGATCGTGAAGGCCTCAAGGAGGGCCTGCTCGCCGGGCTGATGGTGCCGGCGACCGGCACCTTCGAGCCCGGCCACCCCTGGCGCGGCAAGCCCACCTTCGAGATCAAGTATGACCTGAAGGCGGCGCAAAAGCTGATGCAGGAGGCCGGTTACGGTCCGTCGAAGAAGCTGACGGTCAAGACCCAGACCTCGGCGTCCGGCTCCGGCCAGATGCAGCCGCTGCCGATGAACGAATATCTGCAGCAGGCGCTGGCTGAATGTTACTTCGACGTCCAGCTCGACGTCATCGAATGGAATACGCTGTTCACCAACTGGCGCCGCGGCGCCAAGGACGCGTCCGCCAACGGTGCCCACGCCACCAACGTGACCTATGCGGCGATGGATCCGTTCTTCGCGCTGGTGCGCTTCCTGCAGTCAGGTATGGCGCCGCCTGTCTCGAACAATTGGGGTTACATCAACAATCCCAAATTCGATGAGCTGGTGACCAAGGCACGCCAGACCTTCGACCCCGCGGCGCGCGATGCGGCGCTCGCAGAACTGCATGCGGCCTCGGTCGACGATGCCGCCTTCCTCTACGTCGCCCATGACGTGTCTCCGCGCGCCATGAGCCCGAAGGTGAAGGGTTTTGTGCAGCCGAAGAGCTGGTTCGTCGACTTCTCGCCGGTGACGATCGCGCCGTAAGGCGTAAGGTGAGCACGCTGACAGGGGCTCCCTCCCCCTTGCGGGGGAGGGCTGGGGAGAGGGGTTCACACGGGCGGTCCCGATGACGCCACCCCTCTCCCTAACCCTCTCCCGCAGGGGGAGAGGGAACCATCACATCGTGCCTCCCTTACGGCAGCGTGCGCATTTCTTAGTTCTGCATCACTTCAGGTAACCCCGTGCTCGTCTATATCGCCCGCCGTATCGTCTATGTGATCCCGATCGTGGCCAGCGTGGCGCTGGTGTGCTTCCTCTTGGTCCACATCACGCCGGGCGATCCCCTGGTGGCGGTGCTGCCGGCGGATGCCAGCCAGGAACTCGCGGCGCAATTGCGCACCGCCTATGGCTTCGACCGCCCGCTGCCGGTCCAGTTCGGGCTCTGGCTGTGGCGTGCGCTGCATGGTGATCTCGGCAATTCGATTGCGACGGGCCGCCCGGTGCTGTCGGAGGTGCTGCGCGCGGTCGGCAATACCGTGACGCTGGCGATTGCCGCCGCCGCGATCGGCTTCACGCTGGGTTTGTTTTTCGGCCTCATCGCCGGCTATTTCCGCGACACCTGGATCGACAAGGTCGCGACCTCGATCGCGATCGCCGGCGTCTCCGTGCCGCATTACTGGCTCGGCATGGTGCTGGTCATCATCTTCTCGGTGCAGCTCAACTGGCTGCCCGCGGTCGGCGCCGGTCCCGGCGGCTCCGGTGCGTGGGGCTGGGACTGGGAGCACATGAAATATCTGATCCTGCCCGCGATCACGACATCGGTCATTCCCATGGGCATCGTCACCCGCACGGTGCGGGCCCTGACCGGCGACATCCTGAGCCAGGACTTCGTCGAGGCCTTGCGCGCCAAAGGGCTGCGCGAGACCGACGTGTTCCGTCATGTCATCAAGAACGCCGCGCCGACCGCTCTCGCGGTGATGGGCCTTCAGCTCGGCTATATGCTCGGCGGCTCGATCCTGATCGAAACCGTGTTCTCATGGCCGGGTTCTGGGCTGCTGCTGAATTCGGCGATCTTCCAGCGCGATTTGCCGCTGCTGCAAGGCACGATCCTGGTGCTGGCGCTGTTCTTCGTGGCCCTCAACCTCCTGGTCGATATCGCGCAAGCGTCGATCGATCCGCGCATCAAGCGGAGCTAGCATGATCCGAAAAAGTGGGAACCGGTTTTCCGAAAAGATCATGCTCAAACAAAAAGAGCGTAGCGCATGAGCGCGATCACAGATACCGCCCTGCAGGCGGCACCGGCCACCCAGGCGCGGGGCTATTGGGCCACCGTCGGCCGCCGCATCCGGCGCGACAAGGTCAGCATGGTCTGCGCCTTCATTCTGGTGCTGATCTTCATGTCCGCGCTGCTGGCGCCATGGCTCGGCCTCGCCGATCCCTATCAGGGCTCGATGATCCGCCGGCTTCGCCATATCGGCACGCCGAACTATCCGCTCGGCACCGATGAGCTCGGCCGCGACATGCTGGCGCGGCTGATCTATGGCGGCCGGCTGTCGCTGATCATCGGCATTTTGCCTGTGATCCTCGCCTTCTTTATCGGCACCTCCCTGGGGCTCGTCGCCGGCTATGTCGGCGGCAAGCTCAACACCGCGATCATGCGCACCGTCGACGTGTTTTATGCGTTTCCCTCGGTGCTGCTGGCGATCGCGATTTCCGGCGCGCTGGGCGCCGGCATCGTCAACTCCATCGTCTCGCTGACCATCGTATTCGTGCCGCAGATCACCCGCGTCGCCGAGAGCGTCACGACAGGCGTTCGCAACATGGACTTTGTCGAGGCCGCGCGCGCTTCCGGCGCCGGGCCCTTCACCATCATGCGTGTGCACATGCTCGGCAACGTGCTGGGCCCGATCTTCGTCTACGCCACCGGCTTGATCTCGGTGTCGATGATCCTCGCCGCCGGCCTTTCGTTCCTCGGTTTGGGTACAAAACCGCCGGAGCCGGAATGGGGCCTGATGCTCAACACGCTGCGCACCGCGATCTATGTCAATCCGTGGGTCGCGGCGTTGCCCGGCGTCATGATCTTTGCGGTGTCGATCTGTTTCAATCTGCTCAGCGACGGCATGCGCAGCGCCATGGACATCAGGAACTGACGCGATGACCGAGACCAGCCCGTCAGTCGAAGTTCTGGAAAAGGTCGAGGATGTCGGCGGCGCCGCGCAGCCGCTGCTGCAGGTCAATGGCCTGACCAAGCATTTCCCGGTGCGCGGTGATCTGTTCAGCGCGCGCAAGACCGTCCGCGCGGTCGACGACGTCTCGTTTTCGATCGCCAAGGGTGAAACAGTCGGGATCGTCGGCGAATCCGGCTGCGGCAAGTCGACCACCGCGCGGCTTCTGATGCACCTGATGAAATCAGATGCCGGCGATATCATCTATGACGGCATGCAGGTCGGCCGCGCATTGTCGCTGCGCGATTTGCGCCGCGGCATGCAGATGGTGTTTCAGGACAGCTACGCCTCGCTCAACCCGCGCCTCACCATCGAGGATTCGATCGCGTTCGGCCCGAAGGTGCACGGCATGGCGGATGCCGCCGCGCGCACGCTGGCGCGCGAACTATTGGGCAAGGTGGGCTTGCGGCCCGAGACTTTTGCAAATCGCTATCCGCACGAGATTTCCGGCGGCCAGCGCCAGCGCGTCAACATCGCGCGCGCGCTGGCGCTGTCGCCGCGGCTGGTGATCCTCGACGAAGCGGTATCGGCGCTCGACAAGTCGGTTGAAGCCCAGGTGCTCAACCTGCTGGCCGACCTCAAGCGCGAATTCGGCCTCACCTACCTCTTCATCAGCCACGATCTCAACGTGGTGCGCTACATCAGTGATCGCGTGCTGGTGATGTATCTCGGCGAGGTCGTCGAGCTCGGTCCGGTCGACAAGGTCTGGGATGAACCGGCGCATCCCTACACGCGGGCGCTGCTGGCGGCGATGCCGTCGGCCGATCCTGATAACCGCACCCAGACGCCGCCGATCTCGGGCGATCCGCCCAATCCGATCGATCCGCCGCCCGGCTGCCGGTTTCACACCCGGTGTCCATACGCGGAGCCGCTCTGCGCAAATGCGACGCCAAAACTCAGCGACCTCGATACAATGGGTCACCAGGCGGCGTGTTACATGGCCATTCCGGGATCAGGACACAGCCGCGCACCGGCCAAAGAAACGACCAAGAAAAACGCATAAGGGAGCAAATCCGCAATGACAAAACCCAGTCCAAAAGAGGTCAAGGTCATGACCGATGTCGCGGGCGTGCCGGCGAGTGCCGAAGTCGCCGAGCGGATCGCCAATTCCATCGGGCCGGCGTTCGAAGGCTTTGCGCCGGTCGCCGGCACCCTGCCGTTCGATCTGGAACCCGCGAGCTTTCTTCTGGCGCAGAACCTCGGGGTGTCGAAATGAGCACCGAACCGGCACTGATGTCGCTGGTGTCGGTCGCCAAGGCGATCGCCAGCAAGGAAGTTTCGTCGCGCGAGGCGACAAAATCCTGTCTCGACCGCATCGCGCAATGGCAGCCGCGGCTCAACGCCTTCATGGCGATCGAGGCGGAGGAGGCGCTGGCGGCGGCCGATGCGGCTGATGCTGATCTTGCCAAGGGCAAGAATAAGGGCGTGCTGCATGGCGTGCCGATGGCGCACAAGGATATGTATTACGAGGCCGGCAAGGTCGTCACCTGCGGCTCGAAGATCCGCCGCGACTTCGTCGCCACCACGACCTCGACCGCGCTGCAGCGCCTGAAGGATGCCGGCACCGTCCGGCTGGGTTCGTTGCAGATGGTGGAGTTCGCCTATGGTCCGACCGGCCACAACCCGCATTACGGTCCGGTGCGCAATCCCTGGAATGTCGATCACATCACCGGCGGCTCGTCGTCCGGCTCGGGCTCGGCGGTCGCCGCCCGCCTGACCTTTGCCGCGCTGGGATCGGACACCGGCGGCTCGATCCGGATGCCCGCGCATTTCTGCGGCGTCACCGGGTTGAAGACAACGGTCGGTCGCGTCAGCCGTGCCGGCGCGATGCCGCTGTCGCAATCGCTCGATACGGTTGGGCCGCTGGCGCAGAGCGCGGAAGATTGCGCGCTGCTGCTCGGGTTGATGGCGGGCGCCGACCCCGACGACCTCACCGCTTCCACGCGGCCGGTGCCGGACTATATGGCGGCCACCAAGGGCTCGCTCAAAGGCCTCAGGATCGGCGTGCCGACCGCGTTCTATGTCGACGATCTCGATGCCGAAGTGGCGCGCGTTCTCGATGAGACGATCGCGACGCTGAAGAAAGAGGGCGCCGAAATCGTCTCGGTCGAGCTACCCGACCAGCGCCAGCTCACGGCCGCCTGCCAGATCGTGCTCGCGACCGAAGCCGCCGCGTTCCACAAAAGGTGGATGATCGAACGGCCACAGGATTACGGCGCGCAGGTGCTGATGCGGCTGCAGAACGGCCTCGCGATCCCTGCGGTGTCGTATCTGGAAGCAATGCGCTGGCGCGGTCCGGCGCTGGCGGCGTACCTTGCGGCGGTCACCGGCACCGATGCGGTGATTGCGCCGGTCGCGCCGATGCCGGCGGCGACCATCGCCGAGAGCGATGTCGGCAACAGCCGCGACGCCGAGGCCGTGATCCAGCGGATCACGAAATTCACCCGCCCGGTCAACTACCTCGGCCTGCCCTCGCTTTCGATTCCCTCGGGCTTCACCAAAAGCGGTTTGCCGGTCGGCCTGCAATTGATCGGCCGGTCCTTTGATGAGGCCATGCTGCTGCGGATCGGCGCCGCGTTCCAGCGCGCCACGGACTATCATAAACAGGTACCCAAACCGGCATGACCAACCTCGTCGAAATCCGCGATCTCAGCATCCGCTTCACCGGCGAGCGCACCGTGCACGCCGTCAACGACATCTCGCTCTCGCTCGGCGAGGGCGAGGTGCTCGGCCTGCTCGGTGAATCCGGTTCGGGCAAGAGCGTGACCTTGCGCGCGCTGATGCGGCTGTTGCCGAAGAAGCGGACGCAGATTTCGGGCAGCGTGAATGTTCTCGGCCGCGACGTGCTGGCGTTGAACGACGAGGAATTGTCGAAGTTTCGTGGCCAGACCGTATCGATGATCTTCCAGGAGCCGGCGCTGGCGCTCGATCCGGTCTACACCATCGGCCGGCAGATTTCCGAATCCGTGATGCGCCATGAGGGCAAGAGCGAGAAGGAGGCTACTGCGCGGGCGCTGGAAATGCTCGAAGTCGTACGCATTCCCTCCGCCAGGCGCCGCCTCGATGCCTATCCGCACGAGATGAGCGGCGGCATGCGGCAGCGCGCGATGATCGCGCTGGCACTGGCCTGCAAGCCCAAGATCCTGCTGGCCGACGAGCCGACCACGGCGCTCGACGCCACCGTGCAGATCCAGATCCTGCTGCTGCTGCGCGAGCTGCAGCGCGAGTTCGGCATGTCGGTGATTTTCGTGACCCACGACATCGGCGTCGCCATCGAAATCTGCGACCGCGTCGCTGTCATGTATGCCGGACAGATCGTCGAGCAGGGCAAGCTGCGCGACATCGTGCGGACGCCGATGCATCCCTATGCGCGCGGGCTCCTGGCGTCGACCACCCACGGCGCCAAACGCGGCCAGCGGCTGGAGACCATCCCGGGCACGCCGCCATCGCTCGACAAGGCGCCGGTGAACTGCTCGTTCGCACCGCGCTGCAGCGTGGCGCAGCCGCGCTGTACCGAGCAACTGCCGCCCAACGTGCAGGTTGCGCCGGATCGAATCGCGCGCTGCGTCCTGGCCGAACCGGCCGAGGCCGCCGCGGGCTGAGCGCGCGGGCGTTATCTCACAACTCGTCATGCCCGGCCTTGTGCCGGGCATCCACGTCTTTGCTGCACACAAGCAAGAAAGACGTGGATGGCCGGGCATAGGCGAGCGGAAGCGACGCCGTCCTTCAGACGGCTATGCCCAGCCTTGACGGAGAGTAATATCTATCCGCCCAAGCCCGGATCCGCCCATTGTTCGATCTGGGCGGGACCCACGACCTGCTTGGGCTGGTGCGGATTGAGCGTGCCTGCGCTCGCAGACCAGCCCTTCGCCAGGATCTGCATCGCGAACAGCTTGGCGTCAACTTCCGATTTAAATTTGCGGGTCGTACGGACCATGCTCGTCGCACTCTCGTCGGTCCGGTCCGGCCCAAAAGTTACGTACCAAATATCAGGTTGCGTCATTGCCGGATAACGCGGATTGCGATTGACAGTTCCACGACGGACCGGCGTGGCGGGCTGATTCAGGTCGTCACACCAGGGAATTGCCGGTAGTCTAAAACCGTGGCGTCAGGCCACGCGCGCGAACCGGGGAATCCAAGGGTGCACGTATCCAACCAGGGCATTTTGGTCATCCTGCTTATCGGGCTCGTCGCCGGCTGGCTGGCCGGCAAGATCGTGCGCGGCACCGGTTTTGGCCTGATCGGCGACATCCTCGTCGGCATCGCCGGCGCGCTGGTTGCAAATCTTCTTTTGCCCAAGCTCGGCATTCACATCGGCACCGGCGTGATCAGGGAGATCATCAATGCCGCGATCGGCGCCGTGATATTGCTGCTGGTGGTGCGGGCGGTTCGCGGCCGGAGGTAGCGGTCGAAGCGCTCGTGTGGCTCGAGGCCTTCGGTATCAAAACTCCGCCGATGCCCGCCGGTGCAGGCCCCGGGGGGCGAGGAACCTGTCACGCTCCGCAGGACCGCGCCCCGGTCATCAGCGGGTCCGGGCGGAGCGCCGAAAAACCCACCCCGGAGCTGTTTGCCCCGTCATTCGGCTGATTTCCCGGTGTTTCGCCCAGACGTTCGGCCGGCTGCGGGGCATGAACCGCATTCAGGTTAACGTGACTTAAATAGACGCTGGCCACAAACATCGGTAGAACCAGCCCGTTAGCTAATCCCTTTTGCAGAGACTCGAATTGATGGCAGCTGCTCCCGGTGTCCGGCGGACCGAACTCGGTATTGCGCTGCGCGCCTGTCGCAACGCGTTTATCGGCGTCGGCGTCATGAGCTGCATGATCAATCTGCTGTACCTGACCGGCTCGATTTTCATGCTGGAGGTCTATGACCGCGTAATTCCGAGCCGGAGCGTGCCGACCCTGATCGGCCTGGTCGTGCTCGCCGGCGGATTATACGTCGCCCAGGGCGGCCTCGACCTGATCCGGGGCCGGATTCTCGGCCGCATCGGCACCGCGCTCGATGAAGCCATCAATGCCCGCGTGTTCGATACCGTCGTGCGCCTGCCGCTGATGGTGGGCGCTCGCAATGAAGGCCTGCAGCCGCTGCGCGACCTCGATAACGTGCGCTCCTTCCTCGGCAGTCAGGGGCCGGGCGCGTTTTTCGATCTGCCCTGGCTGCCATTCTACCTCGCCATCTGTTTCGCGTTCCACTGGTTGCTGGGTCTTACCGCGCTGGTCGGCGCCATCATCCTGGTGATCCTCACCGTGATCACCGAAGTGATGTCGCGCCAGCCGGCCAAAGACGCCATGACGCTGGCGGCGCGGCGCAACGATCTGGCGGCGACCAGCCGGCGCAACGCCGAAGTGCTGGTCGCGATGGGCATGGCCGGACGGCTGACCAAGCGCTGGACCGAAGCCAACGAGAGCTATCTGGCCGGCAACCAGCGCGCCAGCGACGTCGCGGGCGGCTTAGGTGCAATCGCCAAGGTGCTGCGCATGATGCTGCAATCGGCGGTGCTGGCGGTCGGCGCCTATCTGGTGATCCATCAGGAGGCGTCGGGCGGTATCATCATCGCAGGCTCGATCCTGAGTGCGCGGGCGCTGGCGCCGGTCGATCTGGCGATCGCGCACTGGAAGGGTTTCGTCGCGGCGCGCCAGAGCTGGCATCGCCTCAACAAACTGCTCGAACAGATACCGGCGCAGAGCACCCAGACCCTGCTGCAGAGCCCGTCGAAGCGATTGTCGGTCGAGGGCGTCACCATCGTGCCGCCCGGCGATCAGCGGGTCATCGTCCAGGATGTCACTTTTGCGGTCGAGGCCGGCACCGGCGTCGGCGTGATCGGGCCCAGCGGATCGGGCAAGTCGTCGCTGATACGCGCACTGGTCGGCGTCTGGATGCCGGTGCGCGGCAAGGTGCGGCTCGATGGCGCCGCGCTCGACCAATGGTCATCAGACGTGCTCGGCCGTCACGTCGGCTATCTGCCGCAGGACGTCGAATTGTTCGCCGGCTCGATCGCCCAGAACATTTCCCGTTTCGATCCCGACGCCAAATCGGATGCGATCATCACCGCGGCCAAGGAGGCCGGCGTGCATGACATGATCATCAAGATGCGCGAGGGTTATGACACCCAGATCGGCGAGCAGGGGACCGCGTTGTCGGCCGGGCAGGCGCAGCGCGTCGGGCTGGCGCGGGCGCTGTTTGGCCATCCCTTCCTGATCGTGCTCGACGAGCCGAACTCCAACCTCGACACCGAGGGCGACGAGGCGCTGACCCGCGCGGTTCGCGGCGCGCGCGAGCGCGGCGCCATCGTGATCGTGGTGGCGCACCGGCCGATCGGCATCGAGGCGGTCGACCAATTGCTGGTGCTGAAGGACGGCCGCATGCAGGCGTTCGGGCCGAAGGAAACCGTTCTCGGCCAGGTGCTGCAGCGCGCCGTCCCGCCGCCGCCCGCGCCGATCAAGATCGTTGCCCCAGGAGCCAAATCATGAGCGAGGAGTTGAAAGGCGCCCGCCGTTCGATCCGGTCGCATCTGGTGGTCGGCCTGGCGTTGATGCTGGTGCTGGTGGGCGGATTCGGCGGCTGGGCCTCGACGGTGCCGATCTCGGGCGCGCTGATCGCGCCGGGATCGGTGGTGGTCGATTCCAACGTCAAGAAGGTGCAGCACCCGACCGGTGGCGTGGTCGGCGAAGTGCGGGTGCGCGACGGCGATACCGTCAAGGCCGGCGACGTCGTGGTCCGTCTCGACGAGACCGTGGTCAAGGCAAGCCTGGCGATCGTCGTCAAAACCCTCAACGGCCTGTTGGCGCGCGCGGCACGGCTGGAGGCCGAACAGCGCGGCACCGACAAGATCAAGTTTCCCCCGCTGCTGGCCGATCGCGCCGACGATCCC
This sequence comes from Bradyrhizobium sp. AUGA SZCCT0169, assembly GCF_018130085.1. Taxonomy (NCBI): domain Bacteria; kingdom Pseudomonadati; phylum Pseudomonadota; class Alphaproteobacteria; order Hyphomicrobiales; family Nitrobacteraceae; genus Bradyrhizobium; species Bradyrhizobium sp. AUGA SZCCT0169. The sequence goes on from NZ_JAFCMC010000046.1 coordinate 45,162, forward strand.
GACGTCAGGGACGTCATGGCGAGCGAGACCAAATTGTTCGAGGTTCGTGTCAACGGCCGCGCCGGGCAAAAGGCCCAGCTGCGCGAGCGGGTCATGCAGCTCAATGAGGAAATCGAGGGCCTCTCGGCGCAGGAGAAGGCCAAGGACAAGGAAATCGCACTGGTCGAAAAGGAACTGGTCGGCGTCCGCCAGCTCTACGACCAGCGGCTGATCCAGATTTCGCGCCTGACCACGCTGGAGCGCGATTCCGCCCGCCTGTCGGGCGAGCGCGCGCAGTACATCGCCTCGCGCGCGCAGGCCAAGGGCAAGATCACCGAGACCGAACTGCAGATCATCCAGATCGACAAGGAACTGGTCAGCGAGGTTTCCAAGGATTTGCGCGAGACCAACGACAAGATCGGCGAATTCGTCGAGCGCAAGGTCACCGCGGAAGATCAACTCCGCCGCATCGACATCCGGGCGCCGCAGGCCGGCATGGTGCTGCAGTCGACGGTGCATACCATCGGCGGCGTGATCACCGCAGGCGACGCCATCATGATGATCGTGCCGCAGGCCGACGATCTGTCGGTCGAAGCCAAGGTCAATCCGCAGGACATCGACAAGCTGCAGATCGGCCAGAAGACGTTGCTGCGGCTATCGGCCTTCAACCAGCACACCACGCCAGAGCTGAACGGCAAGGTCACCAGGGTGTCGGCCGACGTCACCACCGAGCAGCGCACCGGGCAAACCTATTACACGATCCGCGTCTCGCTGCCGCCGGAAGAAGTCGCCCGCCTCGGCGCCAACAACAAGCTGATTCCGGGAATGCCGGTGGAAGCCTTCGTGCAAACCGGCGACCGCACCATGTTCTCGTACCTGATGAAGCCGCTGAGCGATCAGCTGATGCGCTCGTTCAGAGAGAAGTGAGTTACTGTCGTCCCGGCCTTGAGCTCAGATGCGCAATTGCGCATCGGGGGGACCCATACGCCGTGTCGGTTATGAAGAGAGACGGTGTTTGACGACTGGTATCTACCCACGAAAGCCTGTGGTTATGGGTCCCGGCTCAAGGCCGGGACGACGAAAATCAATAGCACCGCGTGATGTTGATGGTCGTATGACCATTACGTCCGGGAACCGTGACGGGCTCCGAGGAGCAGCTCGACACGTAGGGCCGGTCGGACGGGACAACGTTCGGCGGATAGCGATGCGCCCAATCCCAGGGCACGTCATAGGTATAGGTGTAACGGATGTCGCGCGTGGTGGATTGGGGCGCTTCGACCACGGTCTCGCCATTCGACGGCGAATAGTAATAGCCGCCGCCTCCCGGCCAGAAGGTCCCGACATTGTGCCGGCGGTGATGCCCGAAACCATGGACGGCCGGTGAATGGGGGCCCGCACGCACGCCACCCGGCGCTGTTCCTGATCTTGCGAATGTATCGCCCGCGGTAAGCAAAAGCGCGGCTGCGCTGAGAGACGCGACAAGCGCCGAATGCATTCTATACGCCATGGCACATACCAATCGTTGGTTTCCAGGCGGCTCCCCCAAACCGCTCCCTGTACGCTAGGTCGGGCCTTTCGGGCCCGCAAACGCATACTTAATGATTGGTTAAGATGTAACGTTAATAGGGTCATCTTTCATCGAGTATCTGGCGATGCCGCTGCGACCAATTGGACGCGCCGGTTCCATGACAATCGATTGCGCGGAAAGACGACGGCTATGACCGCCGGTCATATTCGTCAGGTCCCATCGCCCAGGCCCATTGTTCGTGGCCGGGCGCATAGGTGCGGTTGGTCTCGGCCGGGTTGCGGTTGACCAGCGGCCGCATGAACATCGGGTGCGTGGCGCTGCGCACCTCGTGCTCGACCGTGAACAGATGCTTGCCGCTGTCGAGGTCGACGATGTCCTTGAAGCGGTACTGGTACGGGTTGTCCTCCTGTGAGACCAGATTGCGCTCCAGCAGCTTGCGGTAGGGGCCCGAGAAGTCAGTGATGTAGATCTGCACGTGGTGGCCGTCGAATTCCGGCTGCTTCCGGTCGGTCTCGCGGAACTGCAGATATTGGTCCTTGCCGGCCTTGACGCGCGCCATGGTGCCGTCGCCGTTTTTGAGTTCGGCCGGCATCCCCATGATTTCGGGGTAGAAGCCGCAGATGGCTTTCGCGGAGCCGACCGGCACGTCGAATTCGACATAGGGAATGCCGAGCGTGATGCGGCCGAAGCGCGCGGCGTTCGGCTCATAGCAGCGCACGCGATTGCCCCAGGGGCAGATCGCCTCGACATGATCGTTGTGTTCGCGATACGCGAATTTGGTACCCTCGAGCTTTTTGGCGACCGACGCCAGCCGCTCCAGCAGCGCCTCACGGCCGGAGATGACGACGCCGGTATGGCCGCGCAGCACCTGCGCCTCACCATCAGGCAGATGAAACTGGCTCTTGCCGACATTCACCCACATGTTGCTGTCCGACACCATCAGATAGGGATCGCGCGTCAGTCCGAGCCCGGTGACATAGAACAATGTCGCCAATCGCTGATCGGGCACGAAGACATTGACATGTTCGAAATGGATCGAGTTGCCGAGGTCTTCTGCGGCGCGGTCGAACGGCTGTTGCATGGCTGCGATCCCCCGAGGTTTCAGCGGATTATAGTCAGGCGTGGTGCCATGATCCAGCCGTCGCCGCGACGAGCTGGTATCTTCCCCGAGCGCATCACGGGCATCGCCGATCAGACATTTCAAAGGGTGCGGCGGATGCAGGGATTGGTGATAGGATGGTTTCGATGAGTGAGCGATCGGAAAGCCGGGATGCTGCGGCGCAGGCCGTCGTCACGGCGCGACCACAGACGGGAGCGGGTGCCGAGATGATCACAATCCCCCAACTGACCGCGCAAGCCCTGGGTTCGTTCCTGTCACGGGAAACCGAAGGACGGTTCGGCGCCTCGCATTCCGATCTGACGAAACTACTGCCCTTTGCCGCGCGGCTGACCCTGGAGTGCATCGGCAACAGCGATGCGCTGTATCACAACATCGAGCACACCATGCTGGTGACGCTGGTGGGCCACGACATCCTGGTCGGCCGCGCGCTGGCGCGCGCCACCACGGCCGACGATTACGCGAACTTCATCATGGCCTGCCTCGCCCATGATATCGGATATGTCCGCGGCGTCGTCCAGGGCGACGAGGATGACGCCTTTGTTGCTGATCTCAGTGGCCGCAAGGTCCAATTGCCGGTTGGCTCGTCCGACGCGGCGCTTGCGCCCTATCATGTCGATCGCTCAAAGCTGTTCGTGATCGAGCGACTGGATGCCGTGGAGGAAGTCGACGCGGCCCGGATTGCCCGGGCGATCGAATATACCCGCTTTCCCTACGCGACCAGCCCGAACGACGGTGATGACCTCAACGAGGAGGAAGGATTGCTGCTGCGCGCAGCCGATCTGATCGGCCAGCTCGGCGATCCCAACTACATGCGCAAGTCGAATGCGCTGTTTTACGAGTTCGAGGAAATCGGGTTGAACAAGACGCTGGGCTACGCGACGCCCGCCGACATCGTTTATCGGTTCCCGCAGTTCTACTGGACCAACGTCGCGCCGCAGATCCAGCTTGCGATCCGCTATCTCAACGTCACCTCCAGCGGCCGGCAATGGATCGCCAATTTGCACAGCAACGTCTTCCGGGCGGAGCGGGAGGTGAATCTGTCCGGACCGCAGCGATGACGCATATTCCGGCGTCGTCCCGGCGAAGGCCGGGACCCATAACCACAGGCTTCAGTGATTAGGCAAAGTCGTCGAACAGCGTCTTTCAAAACAGAGGACACGGAGTATGGGTCCCCCGATGCGCAATTGCGTATCTGAGCTCAAGGCCGGGACGACGATGGAGGTTATCGCGACAAATTCTCCAGCAACAGGCCCAGCGCCGCGCTCGCAAACTTCTGCATGTTCGCCTGCCGGTCAGCGCTGCCGGTCTCCAGCGTGAACACCGCATTCTGCGGGCCCGCGACCGCCATGCAGCTGTGGCCGGCGGCGTCGCCGTAGCGGTTGCCGGTTGGTCCCGCGGCGCCGGTCTCGGACAGGCCCCAGTCGGTGGCGAAGCGCTGGCGCACCTGGCCCGCCAGCAGTTTCGCATATGGCTCCGACGCCGAGCGGAGGCCCTTCATCGCCTCATCGGAAATGTCCATCAGGATGCGCCGCGCGTCGCGGGTATAGACCACGCCGCCGCCGAGAAAATAGGCGGATGCGCCGGGCACCGACAGCAGCGCCGCCGAGATCAGGCCGCCGGTCGAGGATTCCGCGATCGCGATGGTCTGTTTTCGCTCGATCAGTTTGACGGCGATCTTCTCGGCGATCGTTACGAGCTCTTTCATTCCTCAACTCCGGCGCAGCATGCGTTTCAGCAATGACTTCTTGTCGGGCTTGTCCGCCAGCGAATGATAGACGACGCGAATGAAGTTCGTGGAGGCGAGCTCGGTCGGCGCCCATTTCTTGTCGAGATCGGCGAACGGTTTGGCGGCCAGCACGTCGTCTTCGCTCTTGCCTTCCTTGACCAGCTTCGCCATGCGGTCCCGCGCGGTCACCAGCATGGCGCGATACTCGGTCAACGCCGCCTTGTCGGCGATCGGGCCGTGGCCCGGCACGATGCGGCTCTTGGCGTTGGTCATTTTGAGATAGGTGTTGGCCGCCGCGATCATGCCCTTGATGTTGCCGCCATTGGCGAAGTCGATGTTGGGATAGCGGCCGTTTGTGAAGGTGTCGCCGGTCGACAGCACATTGGCGGTCTTGAACCACACATAGGTGTCGCCGTCGGTATGGGCGTGGGCGATGTGCTTGAGATTGGCGACGCGGCCGGGAATCCTGATCTTGAGCGTGCCGCCGGCATAGGTCTTCTTCGGCAGCGCGCCCGCCGGAGCCGGCGGCGTCTTGACGCCGGTCAGGCCGTTGGTGGTGCCCTCCGCCAGGCGAATCTTGACGTTGACGTCGGAAACGATGGTGACGCCGTCCTTGGCGAAGGCTTCATTCCCGCCGGTGTGGTCGCCGTGATAATGCGTGTTGATGAGGTATTTGATCGGCAGGTTCGAGATGGTCGATATAGCGGCCTTGATCTTGTCGTGCAGCGGCGCGAACTGGCCATCGACCATGATGATGCCGGTCTTGCCCACCGCCACCGTGATGTTCCCGCCCTGACCCTCGAGCATGTAGACGTTGTCACCGAGATCGGTGGTCTTGATCTCGACCTTGGAGAAATCGGCCGGCGGCGGTGCTGCTGGTGGGCTAGGGGGCGCTGTCTGCGCGGCTACCGCGCCAGCCAGCAAAAGGGTGATGGCAACCGCCGTGCTTCCAGTCCGAATCATAAAAATCTCCCAAGGGCCGACCCATGTTTTCCTAGCACAGGGGGCTAGCGTTTGCCGAGTTGCGGCGCGCCGGTCAGCCTGCTTGAATGCGGCCAAAGAACCAAGCGGCGTGGCTTACAAGATGCCGTGAGACCGCGGGCGCGAGGAAACATGCAGGTGGAAACATCATGACGTCACCGATCGCAGGCGGCGTGGATTGCGACCTGCATCCCGCCGTGCCCCATCTGACCAGCCTGCTGCCGTATATGAACGACTACTGGCGCGACCAGGTGACGACGCGCGGCATGACCGATCTGGTGTCGCAATCCTATCCGGCCAATTCGCCGATCAGCGCGCGCCCCGATTGGCGTCCGGCGCAGGGCAAGCCCGGCTCCAGCCTCCGCGACATGCAAAAGCAGGCGCTCGATCGGTTTCAGGTCAGCTACGGCATCTGCAATCCCTTGTATGGCGTGCAGATGGTGTTCTCCGAGGACATGCAGGACGCCTTCTGCCGCGCGCTCAACGACTGGCTGGTGAAAGAGTGGCTCGACAAGGATTCCCGCCTGCGCGGCTCGATCGTGATCCCGACCCAGAGCGTGGAAAAATCAGTCGCCGAGATCGAGCGCTGTGCCAAAGACCCGCGCTTCGTTCAGGTGCTGATGCTCGTGATGGGCGACATGCCGCTCGGCAAGCGCGCCTATTGGCCGATCTACGCCGCCGCCGAGCGGCTCGGGCTGGCCATCGGCATCCATGCCGGATCCGCCTATCACAATCCGCCGACCTCGGTCGGCTGGGGTTCCTATCATGTCGAGGATTACGTCGCGCAGGCGCAGGCGTTCCAGACCCAGTTGACCAGCCTGATCGTCGAGGGCGTGTTCGCCCGGCATCCGAAGCTGAAGATGGTGATGCTGGAAAGTGGCTTCACCTGGCTGCCGTCATTCCTGTGGCGGCTGCACAAGTTCTGGCGCGGGGTGCGGATGGAAACGCCCTGGGTCGACCGCGCGCCGCTGGAAATTGTGCGCAGCAACATCCGCTTTTCACTGCAGCCGGTGGACGCGCCGCCGGATCCCGCCACGTTAAATCGCCTGTTCGACCATATGCAGTCGGACGAATTGCTCCTATTCTCAACCGACTATCCGCACTGGCAATTCGACGGCGACGAGGTGCTGCCGGAGGGCATTTCGCAAGATCGTGTTCGCAAGATCATGATCGACAATCCGCACGCAACCTATCCTCGTCTGACGCAGCCCGCGCTCAAGGAGGCAACGCCATGAATGTGCAGTTTCGCGCCGACCCGGCCGCTTCCACTAGCGTCAAGACCGCGATCGCCGATTGCGACATCCATCCCGCGCGCGCCACCGGGACCGAGCTTTATCCGTTCCTGGCAAAACGCTGGCATTCGCATCTCGAAACCTACGGCAAGCACGCCTATCAGGGCATGATGGAAGGCCCGCCCTATCCGAAGGCGCAGCCGAATGCCTCGCGGCGCGACGCCTATCCGCCGGAAGGCGGCAAACAAGGCTCCTCGCTGTCCTTCATGCAGAAGCAGCTGCTCGACCCCTACAATGTCGCGCTCGGCGTGCTCAATCCACTCGACACCGGGCAGGGCCTGCGCAACCACGATCTCAGCGCAGCATTGGCGACCGCGATCAACGACTGGCAGATCGAGAAATGGACCAGCAAGGATTCCCGTCTGAAGGGGTCGATCGTCGTCGGCAATGAAGACGGCCCCACCGCCGCCGCCGAGATCCGCAAACGCGCCGGCGACAAGAATTTCGTGCAGGTGCTTTTGCTGAGCCGCAATGTCGAGCCGCTCGGCCAGCGACGCTACTGGCCGATCTATGAGGCGGCGCAGGAGATCGGCCTTCCCGTCGGCGTCCATGCCTTCGGCTTCGGCGGAAATCCCATCACAGCTTCCGGTTGGCCGAGTTTTTACATCGAGGAGATGGTCGGCCATTCGCAGTGCCAGCAGACCGCGCTCGCAAGCCTGGTGCTCGAGGGCGTGTTCGAGCGCTATCCGAAACTGAAGATGGTGATGATCGAGGCCGGCTTCGGCTGGGCGCCGTCGCTTTCCTGGCGGCTGGACAAGAGTTTCGACCGGCTGCGCAGCGAGGTGCCGCATTTGAAGCGCCGCCCGTCGGAATATATCCGCGATCACATCTGGTGGACCACGCAGCCGATGGAAGATCCGGAACGCCGCGAGCATCTGTTCGAGGTGATCGAATGGATCGGCTGGGACAAGCTGTTGTTCGCGACCGACTACCCGCACTGGGATTTCGACGAGCCCTCGCGCGTGCTGCCGCCCGGCGTCAGCGACGCCAACAAGCAGGCGTTCTATCTCGACAATGCGAAGAAGCTGTACGGGATAATCTGATGGCGCGGCATGTCATTGCCCCGGTGGACGAGTTGCCGCCGGGCACACGAAAATTTCTCACCATCGACGAGCGGCCGATCGCGATCTTCAACGTCAAGGGCGAGTTCTTCGGCCTGTTGAACCGCTGCCCGCATCAGGGCGCGGCCTTGTGCGAGGGGCCGCTGATCGGGCTCGCGACTTCCTCTGATCCCGGCGAGATCGAGTATACAAAACTCGGGGAGATCATCCGCTGCCCCTGGCACGGCTGGGAATTCGATATCCGAACCGGGCAGTCCTACTGCGACCCCAAGCGCTTTCGTGTCAAAGCCTATCCCGTCAATGTCGAGCCCGGCACCAACGTGGTGAAGGGACCGTATGTGGCCGAAACGATCGCGGTGTCGGTCGAGAGCGATTACGTGGTGGTCGATCTGTAGCGGCCGCCGTTCCCGTGAACGCCGGCCGCATCGCCATCAAACAGCGTCTTTGGCAACCTTCAGCGGCGACGCCTTGACCGACTTGCTGGCCGGCTTGGCCGCGAACTCCATCGGCTCTTTCGTGAACGGATTGATGCCGCTGCGGGCTTCAGTCGCCGGCTTGTTGACGACAGACATTTTGACGAAGCCGGGAATGACGAACTCGCCGGATTCATTCAGCTCCTTGTAGCCGACGGTGGCCATCTGCTCGATGACGGCCTTGACGTCATTCTTGGAAAGCTGCGTTCCCTCTGCGATTGCATCGATCAACTGATTCTTGGTCATCTTGGCCATTGAAAATTACCTTTCTGTGTGTGGGGGAGAACGGATTGAAGCGCACGCGCTACGCTGGTTGCATAACTCGGTCTGGAGCGCGGCAAGGCCACGCAAATCGCTTCCCGTTCATGGCTGCGGTCATGAAAGCTACCGGGCTTAAAACCTATCGAGGCCCAAAACGCAAGGCGTAGATAGGCCTGTGGGGAACCGCTTCCGGATCGATCGGCACCTGCAAGAGGCTGGTAAAGTCGCTGATACCACTGGCGTCCTGCGAGGTCAGGCGCAGATAATTCTGCCCGGATCATCTTGCAATGACACAACAAAATCCCGCTGTCGCGATGACAGATGCAGGCAACAGTCGTTAGCTTCGCGCTATGTGCCTGCCGTCGACATGGATATTCAATCGCTTCATGAAAAATCCGGACGCATAAATTTCCACAACCCGGTTGGCCTCTGCCGTCTTCAACGCGCCACGCAGCAAGGCCGTGCGGCTGTAAAGAGACACACCGGAGGACGATTCAACCAGCTGCCCGTCGATGTACAGCTTCAAGATCATCCGTCCCGCCTTCTCCATATCCGGGACCGCGCGGCATGCGATCTGATGTCCTTCGAAGATCGTCTCCACTTCTTCGGTAAACACACCCATGGCCTGATCTGCTTTATCCTGTTGCCCACCGATAATTGGCGGAGGAGCTCGTCCCGAAACGTCGCCCTTGCCGCTATGGCTTCAATGTCCCTTGCAGCAGCTTGATGCCGTCGGCGAGCGCGCGCTGCATCAATAGCGTATCGACGCCGTAGGCGATCATGCGAAAGCCTTTGGCGCGGAAATCGCGCGCCCACTTCTCGTCGCCGGCGAGGAAGCCTGGCGTCTTGCCGTGTTTCTCGCAAGCCTTGACCAGCCTATCGACAGCGCTGTGGAATTTCGGATTGTCGAACTGCCCCGGGATGCCCATGAAGTTCGTCAGATCGTAGTGGCCGAGCCAGACCACGTCGACGCCATCGACCGCCGCGATCGCATCGACGTTCTCGATGCCGTCAGCGGTCTCCACCAGCGCGATCACCATCGTGCGCGCATTCGCCTCGGCGATCTTGTCGGTCTCGGCGCCGCCGGCATAGTCGTCATGCGCCGCGACATTGAACGCGGCGCCGCGACGCCCGACGGGCGGATATTTCGTGCAGCCAACGATCGCTCTGGCCTGCTCCGGCGTTTCGACCATCGGCACCATGATGCCCATCGCGCCGATATCGAGCGCGCGGGCGATGTGATGATAGTCGCCGGAGGGAACGCGCACGAGCGGCACCAGGTCGAGCCCGCGGCAGAACGCGAACTGCGCCTTCATGGTCTCGAAGCCGACGCCCGAATGCTCCATGTCGTAGAGGATGAATTCGGCGCCGGCCTCGCGGCAGATCGAAGGATAGCCGGGCGTGAAGAACTCGAACGTCATCGTTCCAAACGCGCAGCCGCCGGCCGCAAGCCGTGGTTTGATTGGGTTTGGACGCAACGGCTTTCTCCCCGATATGTTCACGCGCCCGGCATGGCGAACACGGCAACGCAGCCGGGCCACCGATCTGATATCCTGCGCCGCGAGGGCTGGTCCAGCCTCTCACGCAGATACGCGTTAGGTTATATTGATGCGTTGCATGCGCAGCAATTGAACCAAACGATTTTGTTCGTTTCGCGGGAGCGATCATGAAGAAGTGTCTTCTGGTGACGATCCTGGTGGCTCTCACCGCTACGGCTGCGGGGGCGCAGGCTCCCACCCAGGACGCACTGATCGCCCGCGCGAAATCATTCGAACTCGATACGCCCTATGTGCCGCCGCCAGGCGATCCCCTGATGCATCATGCCGCCGGATATGCGAAGGTCATGTGCTCAGCTGTATTCTTGACCGGCCTTGCGCCCGATTTCGCGGCCGGAAATGTCGGGTTTTTCACGGCGCCCTACCGGCAGCGCGCGAAGCTCGGCAAGCCGGTCATCGATCGCCTCAACAAGGCGGTCCACGTCACGCTCCCTAACGGCGTGACCCGGACGGCCAAATATCTCGGCAGCCAGGGGTGCGTCACGCTGCCGATCGGCGAGAGCGCCATGAGTTTCAAGCCGGTCGCCGTCACCAGCCGATTGCCCGATCCCGCGACCCAATTGTGGCCCATGGGCGATATGCTGCCGCAGGATCCGTTGCCGGCAGAAATCGACGCCGAGAAACTCACAGCTGCCGTGAATGCCGCGTTCCAGCCGGCCGAAGCATTGACTGCGGCGTTCGTTGTGACGTGGAAAGGCCGCCTCATTGCCGAGCGCTACGCGGAAGCCGTTACGGCGCAGACGGCGCTCGAAGGCTGGTCCATGGGCAAGAGTGTTACGGCAACGCTCTTTGGCATTCTGGTCAAGGACGGCGTCTACGATTTGAACCAGCCGGCACCGGTCCCTGAATGGCAAACGCCCGGCGACCCGCGCGCCAAAATACGCATTGCAGATCTTCTTCACATGTCGAGCGGGCTCCGGATCAGGGCGCCCCAAGACCCGGATTATGACCCAACCGGGCCTTACCCGGATCACGTCTATCTTTATACCGGCGGCGTCGATTCCTTTCGCTACGCGGCAACACGGCCATTGCAATGGCCTCCCAACACGGTCGGACGCTATCGCAACACCGATCCGGTCCTGATCAACTATCTGATCCGGCTCGGTGTTGAAAAACGCGGCGACGAATATCTCTCATTTCCTCAGCGGGTGCTGTTCGACAAGCTCGGCATCCGTACCATGGTGATCGAAACTGATCCGTTCGGAAATTTTCTGGGGCAAGGTTATGAGGTGGGCTCCGGGCGCGATTGGGCGCGGCTTGGCAATCTCTATCTTCAGGGCGGCGTCTGGAACGGTGAGCGCATTCTCCCGGAGGGCTACACCACATTCGTCAGCACGCCTGCGCCGGCCTGGGCCGCGGACAATCGGCCGATCTATGGCGCTTTTTTCTGGCTCAACAGCGACGGGCAATTTCCAGTCCCGCGCGATGCCTATTACATGGCGGGCGCTGGCGGGCAGACCACGCTGATTATTCCCTCGCACGATCTCGTCGTCGTGCGTCTCGGGCACTCTCGGGGCGAATCTTACGCCGCTTCAGGCTTCGACAAGGCGCTCGCGCTGTTGATCGAGGCCGTGCCAAGAGCACAAAAGCCCGGGGCCCAGAAGTGAATCATGCCAAAGTCGCAGCTGCGGTTGCTGTGAGCAGCGCTACGTCCCCGCACACCATCCGCGGGCATTACTGCGCCAGAAATCCAAATGCGACAATCGCAGCCACCATGCTCGCGAAAATCAGCAGTGCCGGAAGGGATTTTCGGATCACTGGCCTCGTCGAATCGCGCGCGGCCGGCAGACCGGGCTGAGGTTTGGGCCGTCTCTGGGGCCGCACGTCTTTGCCCTCTGACGTTGCGGTGCGGGCCTGTGGTTCCGGGGCCGCGCCCACGCCTCCCATCTCGCTGTAATAGGCGCCATAGACCTCGCGAACGGCCAGGGCCGTGGACTCGGCCTCGCTCATCGTCTCGAGCCGGATTCTATAGTTGGTCAGAAAGCTCTGAGCGTTTGACGGAAGGTCATCGAAACCACCGAGCTTGGCCATCATGAGCCAGGTGGCAAAATCCGCCTCGGCTTTGGTGCGAGCTTTCTTGGCGATACTGGTCTTGGAGCTAGGGGACATGGTGGTCCGATTGGTTTGTGCGCCCAAACTCGCCGGCGTTCATGGCGATCGTTGGACAGTTCGCACGTCCGAGTTTGGCACGTTTGAGACATGCCGCGGTGCTCGATTATGTCTGCTTGTGGGGTAGACCGGAAGTGGCGCGAATGCCGCAAAGCCGACCTGAAGATAAGTCCGCGGCCAGCTCGCGGATCGGCGAGAGGCCGTGGGTAAACCCGTGCGGCTACAGCGCCGTGGTCCACGAAAAGTACGTCGCCCGTTTGCCTTTAGCTCTCCGCTGGAGATGATCTGCGTTGTTCCCGATAGCCATCCAGCATTCGCCAGCGCTTCGGTGCGCATTCTTCCGATCTCACTCAATCCCCAGTTCGGAACGGGGAGAGACGGATCTATCTTCACCTGCGGATGGGTAAGGTAGCGTATGTGAGTGTTCATGATCTGGATGATGCGGCAACGAAGGCTTGTCCGCAACGGGCCTTTCTCGGACCTCGCGCTGCGGGACGTTGCTTCTCTCTCCTCGTCATTGCGACCCGTTGGCTCGCAACGACGGCTGAGTGCGACATTCTGACCCGACGGGCAAATCACTTCCGATTTACGGAAGTTGTGTCAAGCCCCGAAATAAAAAATATTTCTGTTTACCAGAATGAAAATCAAGTGCACATATCTGCCCATCCCGTCCTACTCAGAAGGGCGTCGGCCGTCGTCACGGACGTTGGACGGGTTGCGGTGGACGCTGGTTTGCGCTGAGACGATGGCGTGGACTAAGCGTACGGCAGTGTGGTCCTGGCACCCGTTGCAGGTGTCAAGCTGTCGGCTCAGCGCAAGCTGAACCGGCAGCGACGGAGTCAACCAAGAACTCGTCTCCGGGGAGAGCACGGCATAAGCCGTAAAGCCATTGCGCAGGGAAGGCCGGGT